>DATJXO010000101.1:0-2750 GCA_035500055.1 Burkholderiales bacterium
GGGTAGACCCGGAAGCCGTTCATGTGGCCGTGGTCCATCACCGGCTGCGGGCGCATCACGTCGCCGATCAGCCCGGGCTGCTCGCTGATCATGCGCCGCATGCGCTCGAGCGAGGGATTCTCGCCCTGCAGCATGCTCGCGCTCGGCGGCGGGGCGGTGCTCGGGGCCACCTGGCGCGGCAGGGCGAGGGACTCGAGCTGCCCGTCGCGGTCGATCACCACGCGGTCGCTGTACACCGAGTGCAGCTTCGGCCCCCCGGCGATGGTGTCGCCGACTGCATACACCTTCGTGGCCTGCAAGCTGGGCCCGAGTATGGCGAGGCCGTTCTGGGGATCATTGCCGGCGATGATGCCGGTGAGCACCAGCGGGATGCTGGTCGCCGGCGCATTGGCGGCGTCCTGCTTCGCGATCGGCGCGCTGCCGAAGAGGTGCGCATTGGTGATGGTGGCAAGGTCCAGCGGCCGGGCGTGGGTCGCCTGGGTGGCCACGGCGGCCGCCCTGGGCGAGCCGCTGGCGAGGTCGGTGATGATGAGCGCGGCCTGCACGCCCAGGGCGAGCGCCAGCACCCAGGTCGCGATGCGCGGGCCTTCCCTGAGCAGCAGCGCGCGCCAGCGCTCCTGCGCCGGCAGGCCCTCGAGCCAGGATGCCGCGTTCATGGGAAAAACAGCATGAGCTTAAATGTGATCGTCCAAAGGCCGCCCGCATACCCCCGCGGGCGGGCTCCCGCGCACCGCGCCGCGCCTCAAGCGAGCGCCATCATACGCAGGCCGCGCTTGTGCTCTCAAGCAATTGTTTCTGCAGGAGTAACTACTACTCATTCTGGCAGGCTTGTGTTGCCGTTTCGCGACCCCTATAAAGACTTCCATGCCCGATCCCCATCCGGTCCGACCTGATACCGGCGTCGTCGTCGAGGAGGCGCGTCCGGAGGTCAAGCAGCCGCCGCTGTACCGGGTCGTTCTGCTGAACGACGACTACACCCCCATGGAGTTTGTCGTCGACGTGCTGGAAAAGTTCTTCAGCCTGAACCGCCCGACCGCGACGCGCGTCATGCTCGAGGTGCACACCAAGGGCAAGGGCGTGTGCGGGGTATTCACATACGAGATCGCGGAAACTAAGGTGGCGCAGGTGACCACCTATGCGCGCGACCACCAGCATCCGCTGATGTGTACCCTGGAAGAGGCATAGAAGGCGGCGCTGTCTGACGGCAGAGTCTGAAGGCAAAGGGTAAGTACTGCAGTTGATCGCAGGCAAGAAAGGTTTAGCCAAGTGCTGTCCAACGAGCTCGAATACTGTCTGAACGATGCGTTCCACCAGGCGCGCGAGGCACGCCACGAGTACCTGACGGTGGAGCACCTGCTGCTGGCCATCCTCGACACCCCGAAGGTGCGCGAGGTGCTGCGCGCCTGCGGTGCGGATCTGGCCAAGCTGAAGCAGGAACTCAAGGAGCACATCGAGCAGTCGACCCCGAAGCTGGAGGAGGGCGAGGAGCGCGAGGTGCAGCCGACGCTCGGCTTCCAGCGCGTGCTGCAGCGCGCGGTGTTCCACGTGCAGTCCTCCGGCAAGAAGGAAGTGGGCGTCGCCAACGTGCTGGTGGCGATCTTCAGCGAGAAGCAGAGCCACGCGGTGTTCCTGCTGAACCGCCGCCACGTGACGCGCCTCGACGTCGTCAACTACATCTCCCACGGCCTCTCCAAGATCGCCGAGGAGAAGACCGACAAGGAAGAGACCGCCGCCGAGGGCGAGCGCGATCCGGAGGGCGGCAGCGCGCTGGAGAAGTACACCAGCAACCTGAACCGCATGGCGCAGGACGGCCGCATCGACCCGCTGATCGGGCGCAAGCTCGAGGTCGAGCGCACCATCGAGATCCTGTGCCGCCGGCGCAAGAACAACCCGCTGTACGTCGGTGAGGCCGGCGTCGGCAAGACGGCCATCGCCGAGGGGCTGGCGCGCCTGATCGTCGAGGGCAAGGTTCCCGAGGTGCTCACCGACTCCACCATCTACGCGCTCGACATGGGCGCGCTCATCGCCGGCACCAAGTACCGCGGCGACTTCGAGAAGCGCCTGAAGGGCGTGATCAGCGAGCTGAAGAAGCTCCCGGGCGCGATCCTGTTCATCGACGAGATCCACACCGTCATCGGCGCCGGGGCCGCCTCGGGCGGCGTCATGGACGCCTCCAACCTGATAAAGCCGGTGCTGACCAACGGCGAGATCCGCTGCATCGGCTCGACCACCTACCAGGAATACCGCGGCATCTTCGAGAAGGACCACGCGCTCGCACGCCGCTTCCAGAAGATCGACGTGGTGGAGCCCTCGGTGGCCGAGACCATCGAGATCCTGTTCGGCCTGAAGCCGCGCTTCGAGGAGCACCACGGCATTACCTACGCCGACGATGCGCTCAGGGCCGCCGCCGAGCTCGCCGCCCGCCACATCAACGAGCGCCACCTGCCGGACAAGGCCATCGACGTGGTCGACGAGGCCGGCGCCCGCCAGCGCCTCAAGCCGGTCGCCGAGCGCGAGCCGACCGTCGAGGTGCGCCACATCGAGGACGTGGTCGCGCGCATGGCGCGCATCCCGGCCAAGAGCGTCTCCTCCTCCGACCGCGAGGTGCTCAAGAACCTGGAGCGCAACCTCAAGCTGGTGATCTTCGGCCAGGACAAGGCCATCGAGGCGCTGGCCGCCTCCATCAAGATGGCGCGCTCGGGCCTGGGCGAGGCGCGCAAGCCGGTCGGCAGCTTCCTGTTCGCAGGTCC
>DATJXO010000102.1:0-15105 GCA_035500055.1 Burkholderiales bacterium
CGTCGGCCCGGTCTGGGGCGTCGGCTCGGACACGAAGGGCGACCCGGGGCCGTGGGAGGGTGAGCTGCGCAACATGTGGAAGCCGACGAAGCAGCAGGGGCTGTGGTTCTTCGGGGGGAATCTCATGCAGGCGCGGCATTATTCGCGCTACGTGGGGTTACGGCTTGCGTACGGGCGGGGGGCGTCGTAGTAGGCGGTCGCGGACGTGGCACTACCTGATCTCCGTTCGCGAGCTTGGTACCACGCGCCCTCGGTTGAGTTTTTGGCTGCCCATGACGACGCAATACTTGGCCAGTTGGTCCGGAATAGCGATTTCCCGGTTGACGAGACACAAGGAGATGCCTGGGTAGCAGAGATCGGGCTTCTGAAAGCCTGTCTCCAAGGGGTTGATGGAACGATTCTGCTGGAGTTCAACATCCCTCGAATGGGCGCAAGGATCGATGCGGTACTGCTTGTTGGGCCAATCGTCTTTGTGCTGGAGTTCAAGGTTGGTGCGAAAACTTTTGATCGAGGCGCCATTGATCAAGTCTGGGACTACGGGCTCGATCTGAAGAACTTCCACGCGGCGAGTCATGAAGTACCGATAGTTCCGGTTCTTGTGGCGACGGAGGCCCAAAGCCATCTCAGACTGGAGCTGGAGAGGGATGACGACAATCTGTATCGACCGGCTCGGGCCAACGCAGAGACATTGGCCTCGTTCATCAGGAGAGCGAGGCAATCAATCTTGGGTGCCGTTGTTGAGGATTCGCAATGGGCACGGGCTCCCTATCAGCCTACGCCGACGATCGTTGAGGCGGCACGCGCCCTCTACGCCAGCCATTCAGTAGAAGCCATCGCACGCTTTGACGCGGGAAGAGCAAATCTACGCGTTACCTCACGTCGTATCGAGGAGCTTGTCGACGAGGCGAGGCGTCTGAAGCGAAAGTCAATTTGCTTTGTCACCGGCGTCCCCGGTGCTGGCAAGACGCTGGTCGGACTAAATATAGCGACTCACAAAAGCAGACAGGATGATCCGACGCACGCAGTATTCCTTTCAGGAAACGGGCCACTTGTAGCGGTTCTCCGCGAAGCGCTAACGCGAGACGAGGTAGTGCGACGGAGAGCGCAGCGGGAAAAGGTGCGAAAGGGCAAGATCGCGACCAGCGTGAAGCAGTTCATCCAGAATGTGCATCACTTCCGTGATGATGCTCTTGCGCACGGTGGCCCTCCAGACGAACACGTCGTCATCTTTGACGAGGCCCAGCGCGCGTGGGACCTGCGCCAGACGGCTAGGTTTATGCATCGGAAGAAGAAGCGACCAGGATTCAATCAGTCGGAGCCCGAGTTTCTGATTGCGTACATGAATCGTCATCCGGATTGGGCTGTGGTCGTTTGCCTCGTAGGAGGCGGGCAGGAGATCAACACTGGCGAGGCCGGAATCACAGCATGGTTAGAGGCGGTGAACAAATCGTTCCCGGACTGGCAAATCTATATTTCGTCCCGCTTAACGGATAGTGAGTACGCCGCTGGAAAGGCCGTGGAGGTCGTTAGGAGTCGGAACAACACATGCCTGGAAGATGATCTTCATCTAGCCGTATCAATGAGGTCCTTTCGAGCTGAACGCGTTTCGGAGTTTGTGAAGGCGTTATTGGATCGTGAACCATCAAAGGCGCGCGACGCACTGAAGCATGTCCAGGGGCGCTATCCGATCGTCATGACGCGAAACCTTGACGTTGCAAAAGAATGGGTGCGAAGCCGAGCTCGAGGGTCCGAGCGCTTTGGGTTGGTGGCTTCGTCAAAGGCAATCCGGCTGAAACCGTATGCAGTCGACATCCGGGTGAAAGTCGATCCCGTGCATTGGTTTCTCAACGAGAAGGAGGATATTCGCTCGAGCTACTACCTCGAAGATGCTGCCACCGAATTTCAGGTTCAGGGACTTGAACTTGATTGGACCTGCGTGACTTGGGACGGAGATTTGCGATTCACGAGGAACGATTGGAGCTACCACGATTTTCGTGGCTCCAAATGGACCAACGTGTCCAACGAGGACAACCGAAACTATTTGCGCAACGCGTACCGCGTCTTACTTACCCGAGCTCGGCAGGGCATGGTCATCTTCGTGCCGCCGGGTGACCTTCGTGATCCGACGCGTCTGTCCGGGTACTACGATCCTACGTTTCAGTACTTGGCAGAAATTGGTGTACCTATCTTGAACGGACTTGGGCCCCAAAAATGAAATTCTGGGTCGGCGTGACCGACCGAGTCTGGTACGAGTATCTGCGCGAACGTTCGCCGGACGAAGTCAACTTCTGGCAACCCGCGGCGCTGCCGGTGGCCCGATTTCTAGCGCCTGGCGTGCCCTTCCTCTTCAAGCTGCACGCCCCACACAACTTTATTGTTGGTGGTGGATTCTTTGTCAGATTCAGCGCGTTGCCGGCGCGCCTTGCCTGGGAAGCCTTTCGCGAAAAGAACGGTGTTGAGGACTACGCGAGCCTTCGCGCCCGTGTCGTTCAATACCGCGGTGAGATTCGGGGAGATCCAGAAATCGGCTGCAACATTCTCAACAGTCCCTTCTTCTTTGAGGACAACGACTGGATTCCGGTGCCTGAGACGTGGGCGCCGAACATTGTGCGCGGACGAACGTTCGACACGGAGGAGAACGACGGTCTGCGGCTGTGGAACGTCGTCAGCGAGAGGCTCCGGCGGCCAGCGGCCGTAGCGGATCGCGCCGAAGAGGCGCGGTTCGGGGCAGAGTATTTCACTCGTGCGCGGCTCGGTCAGGGAGCGTTCCGAGTGCTGGTGACAGAGGCGTATGACCGGCGATGCGCGATCACTGGGGAGCGGACGCTTCCCGTCCTCGAGGCCGCGCATATCAAGCCATACTCGGAAAGCGGGCCGCATCTGGTCTCGAACGGCTTGCTGCTGAGATCGGACCTTCACATTCTGTTCGACGACGGATACCTCACCGTGACCGATGACATGCGGGTCGAAGTGAGCGGGCGCATCAAGGAGGAGTTCGAGAACGGCCGGGACTACTACAAGCTGGCGGGCAACACGGTGCATGTTCCGAGCGGCGCCGATGATCAGCCGGCGAGGGACTTCATTCGCTGGCACAACGAGAACGTCTTTCTCGGGTAATCAATGGCGACGGTTGAAGGAGAGCTGGGAAGAACAGCGATGCTTAGAATTCCCGCATGAGCTCCATCTCCGCCCTCTGGGATTCCTCGATCGTCCCCACGCTCGCTTCGTACATCCGCATTCCCGCCAAGTCGCCGCACTTCGATCCGGACTGGGCGAGGCACGGGCATATCGACGAGGCGGTGGAGCTGGCGGCGGGGTGGTGCCGGGAGCATCCGGTGCGCGGGATGGCGCTCGAGGTGGTGCGGTTGCCGAAGCGCACGCCGCTGCTTTTCGTCGAGGTGCCGGCGTTCGCGGGGACGGCGGGCGGGGAGCCGCGCGGCACGGTGCTGCTCTACGGGCATCTCGACAAGCAGCCGGAGATGACCGGCTGGGCGGAGGGCACGGGACCGTGGCTGCCGGTGCTGAAGGCGGGCAGGCTGTACGGCCGCGGCGGGGCGGACGACGGCTACGCGGTGTTCGCGGCGATCGCGGCGCTGCGCGCGCTCGAGGAGGAGGGGCGGGCGCATGCGCGCTGCGTGCTGGTGATCGAGTGCTGCGAGGAGAGCGGCAGCACCGATCTGCCGGCGTATCTCGAGTTCCTCGCGCCGAGGATCGGGACGCCGGGCCTGGTGGTGGGGCTGGATTCGGGCTGCGGCAATTACGCGCAGCTCTGGGGGACGACGTCGCTGCGGGGGCTCGTCAACGGGGTGCTGACGGTCGAGGTGCTCACCGAAGGGGTGCACTCGGGCGATGCGAGCGGGGTGGTGGCCGAGAGTTTCCGCGTCGCGAGGAAGCTGCTCGAGCGCGTGGATGACGCGGGCACGGGCGCGGTGCGCGATCGCGCGTTCCAGGCGGCGATTCCGCGAGAGCGGCGCGCGCAGGCGAAGCGCGCGGCGAAGGTGCTGGGCAGCCGGCTGCACGCCCGGTTCCCGTTCGTGAGCGGCATGAAGCCGATGGCCGCGCGGCTCGAGGAGCTGGTGCTGAACCGCACCTGGCGGTCGGCGCTCTCGGTGACGGGCGCCGACGGCCTGCCGCTGCCCGCGAACGCGGGCAACGTGCTGCGGCCGAAGACGGTGCTGAATCTCTCGCTGCGCCTCCCGCCCACGGTGGACGGCGGCAAGGCGGCGAAGCACTTGAAGCGCCTGCTGGAAAAGGACCCGCCCTACGGCGCGCGGGTGCGGTTCGAGCCGGGTCAGGCGGCGACGGGGTGGCATGCGCCGGCAACGGCGCCCTGGCTGGAAGATGTCCTGGACAGGGCTTCGAAGAAGCATTTCGGCAGGCCCGCGATGTGGATGGGCGAGGGCGGCACGATCCCGTTCATGGCGATGCTCGGCGCCAAGTTCCCGCGCGCGCAGTTCCTGATCACGGGCGTGCTCGGGCCGCACTCGAACGCGCACGGGCCGAACGAGTTCCTCGACATCGGGTACGCGAAGAAGCTGACCGCGGCGGTGGCGGATGTCGTCGCGGCGCAGGCGCAGAGCTAGCCCGCTTCCCCCATCACCGTCACGACTACGCTGCGCGAGTGCGGCGCGGTGCGGTGCTCGTAGAGGTAGATGCCCTGCCAGGTCCCCAGCATCAGCCTGCCCTCGCTCACGGGGATCGTGAGGCTGTTCGAGGTGAGGATCGAGCGCGCGTGGGAGGCCATGTCGTCGGGGCCTTCGGTGTCGTGGACAAAGGCGCGGTCGCCGTCGGGGGCGAGGCGCGAGAGGAAGGTTTCCAGGTCGCGGCGCACGTCGGGGTCGGCGTTCTCGCACAGGATCAGCGAGGCGCTGGTGTGCTGCAGGAACACGGTGCAGGTGCCGCGCGCGATGCCGCTCGCGGCGATCGCGCGCGCGACGTCGGCGGTGATGTCGGTGGTGCCGCGGCCGCGGGTGCGGTAGTCGAGGGTCTTCTGCGCGATCACTTGCGCGGGTAGTGGACCTTGTGCGGGATGACGTTGCGCACGCCGCCGCGCGGGTTCGGCACGTCACCCGCGTAGCGCGGGATGACGTGGATGTGGGCGTGCCAGACGGACTGGCCGCCGGCCTCGTCGCAGTTTGCGCCGACGTTGTAGCCGTCGGGCTTGTGGCGGGCGTCGAGCACGGGCTTCACTTCGCGCACCAGCGCCCAGCAGGCGGCGTATTCCTCGGGGGTGAGGTCCCAGAGGGTGCGCGCGTGGCGGCGCGGCACGACGAGCGAGTGCCCGGGCGAGACCGGGTAGGTGTCGGGCACGGCGATAGCGTACGCGTTCTCGGCGAGGATCTGGCGCTGGGGCTTGCAGAAGATGCAGGGCTTGTCGGTCAAGCGCTTTCCCGGGTTCGAGTAGGCCCCCGATTAAAGCACTCGGGGGCGACGGATGAAAAACGGGCCCCCGATTAAAGCATTTCGGCGTCGGCGAATGGGAGGACAATGGTCCATGAGCGGTCATCTGCAGGACGAGCTCGGCAAGCTGCTCGACGGCTATGACGAGCGTCGGCGCGGCGACCTCGAGCGCGAGCACAGGGCGAAGGAGGCGGACGAGGAGTTCCTGCGCGCGTTCGCCGAGCTGCGGCGCGAGGTGATCCGGCCGGTGTTCGAGGCCGCCGGCGCGCTGCTGGAGGCGCGCGGGCACCGCTACAGCATCGCGGAGCAGGAGTTCGCCCTGGGCGACGGGGGCCAGGTCACCGAGGCCGCGATCACGATGCGCGTCGTCGCCTCGGGCACGCGCGCGCCGCTGCACGAGGACCGCGAGTCGCTCTCGATCGCCACGCGCCACTACAACAAGACGGTATGGATCAACTCCGGCGAGGCGCCGGAGGCGGGCGGCCTCGCCGGCGCCAAGGGCGCCTACGCGCTCGACAGGGTGACGCGGCAGCTGGTGGAGGAGGAGCTGCTCGCGTTCGTCGCCCGCGTGATGGCGCGCTAGGCGACCTCGAGCAGCTCGACGTCGAACACGATCGTGGCGCCCGGCGGGATGACGCCGCCGCAGCCCTGGTCGCCGTAGGCGAGCGCCGCGGGGATGGTGAGCTTGCGCACGCCGCCGACGCGCATGCCGCGCACGCCCTGGTCGAGGCCCGCGATCACCAGCCCCGAGCCGACCTCGAAGTCGAGCGGGTCGCAGCGGTTGCGGCTGGAGTCGAACTGCGCGCCGTCGAGCATCTTGCCGACGTAGTGCACGCGGATCTCGGCGCCGTCCGCGGCGAGCGCGCCGCGGCCGACGATCAGGTCCTGCTGGATGAGGCCGCTGGGCGATTCGACCGGCTGGGTCATGACGCGCTCCTGTAAGGGGAGCGGCATTGTACGCGCCGGGCGCGCGCGTGCCGGGCTATTTCGGCCGGGCCTGCGCGCGGCGGCGCGTCAGCCACCAGAAGGCGAGGCCGGCGGCGGCGAGGACCAGGAAGAGGAGGCCCTCGAGGTGCTCCAGCCGGCCGAGGATCGCCTCGGCAGCGTCGCCGAGGAGGAAGCCGATGCCGGTGACGGCGCAGGCCCAGAGCACGGCGCCGATGAGGTTGAGGGTCTGGAAGCGCAGCACGCCGATCTGCGTGGTGCCGATCGAGAACGGCAGGATCGCGCGCAGGCCGTACATGAAGCGGATGCCGAGGATCACGGGCAGGTGGTACCTGGCGAGCAGCGCCTTGGCGCGCGCGGCGGGCCCGGCGTACCTGGGGAAGCGCGCGAGCAGGCGCTCGCCGTAGCGCCGGCCGGCGAAGAAGAACACCTGGTCGCCGAGGAAGCCGCCCAGCACCGCGACGCCGATCACGCTCTGGATGTCGAGCAGGCCCTGGTAGGCGGCGAAGCCGGCGAGCAGCAGCACGGTCTCGCCCTCGAGCAGCGTGCCGGCGAGCACGGCCCAGTAGCCGTAGTCTTCTACGAGCTGCGCGAGGTCCATGGCTAGGGCGGGGCCGGGGCGCGATTCCCAAAAGCGGGAATCATAGTCCGGCCCTGCTTTCCGGCGTGTTGCGGGAGCGTCAGGCGGCCTGCTTGTGCCGCGGCAGCTCGCCGATCGCGGTGCGCACGGCGTCCTCTACACGATCGAGGAAGACGAACTGGAGCTTCGCCTTGGCGTCGGCCGGGACGTCCTCGAGGTCCTTTTCGTTCCTCTTCGGCAGCATCACGGTCCGGATGCCGGCGCGGAGCGCCGCCAGGGTCTTCTCCTTCACGCCGCCGATCGGCAGCACGAGGCCCCTGAGCGAGATTTCGCCGGTCATGGCGATGTCCGCCCTTACTTCCCTGCCCGACAAAAGGGAGACCAGGCTCAGGAACATCGCCACCCCGGCGCTCGGGCCGTCCTTCGGCGTCGCGCCGGCGGGGACGTGGACGTGCACGTCCACCTTCTCGAGGGATTCCCCGAGATAGTTCTTCGCGAGGGTGAGCGCCGCTTGCGCCGACTCCTTCATGACGTCGCCGAGCTGGCCGGTGAGGATCAGCTTGCCGGTGCCGGGGGTCTTCGAGGCCTCGATGAAGAGGATGTCGCCGCCCACCGGCGTCCAGGCGAGCCCGGTGGCGACGCCGGGCGAGGAGGTCCTCAGCGCGACTTCGTTCTCGAACTTCTTCGCGCCGAGGATCGAGTGCAGGTCGGGCTCGTCGATCGCCACGGGCTCGGCCGCGCCCTCGGCGATCTTCATCGCCGCGCTGCGGAACACCGAGCCGATCGAGCGCTCGAGGTTGCGCACGCCCGCCTCGCGCGTGTAGTCGGCGATGAGGGAGCGGATGGCGGCGTCCGAAATCGTGGTCTGACCCTGCTTTAGTCCGTTGGATTCCAACTGCCGCTTCACCAGGTACTTCTTCGCGATCTCGAGCTTCTCGTCCTCGGTGTAGCCGGGGAGCTGGATCACCTCCATGCGGTCGCGCAGCGGCCCCGGGATCGTGTCGAGCACGTTCGCGGTGCAGATGAACATCACGCGCGAGAGGTCGAAGTCGACGCCGAGGTAGTTGTCCCGGAACTTGACGTTCTGCTCCGGATCCAGCACCTCGAGCAGGGCCGACGACGGGTCGCCGTGGAAGCCGCCCATGCCGAGCTTGTCGATCTCGTCGAGCATCAGCACGCCCGCGCGGCTGCCGGCGCGCTTCACCGCCTGGATGATGTTGCCCGGCAGCGAGCCGATGTAGGTGCGCCGGTGGCCGCGGATCTCGGCCTCGTCGTGCGTGCCGCCCAATGCGACGCGCTGGAACTTGCGGCCGGTCGCGCGCGCGATCGACTGCCCGAGCGAGGTCTTGCCCACGCCCGGCGGGCCGACGAAGCACAGGATCGGGCTCTTGCCTTCGGGGTTGAGCTTGCGCACCGCGAGGTACTCGAGGATGCGGCGCTTGATCTTCTCCAGGCCGTAGTGGTCCTCGTCGAGCACCTTCCTCGCTTCCGCGATGTCGATGGCTTTTTGCGGCTCCGCTTTCCAGGGCAGCTCGGTCATCCACTCGAGCCACGTGCGCAGCATCGAGGACTCGCCCGACTGCTCGCCCATCCGCTGCAGGCGCTTGAACTCCTTGCGCACGTGCTTCTCGACGTCCTCGGGGAAGCCGGCCGCGTCGATCGCTTTCTTTAGCTCCTCGATCTCGGCCGCAGTGTCCTCGCTGTCGCCCAGCTCCTTCTGGATCTGGCGCATCTGCTCGCGCAGCACGTGCTCGCGCTGGCGCTCGTCGAACTCCTTCTTCGTCTTGTCGCCGATCTCCTTGGAGAGGCGCAGCACCTCGACGCGCTTGGCGAGGTGCGCGAGCACCTTGTCGAGGCGACGCTCGAGGCTGAAGGTCTCGAGGATGTCCTGCTGCTCTTCCTTGCCGATGTCGAGCAGGTTGGCGACCATGTCGGCGAGCTGCCCCGGCGACTCGATCGCCTGCACCACGGTGGCGAGCTCGCCGGGCGCGTTGGGCAGCAGCTTGATCGCCTCCGCGGCCTGGCCCTTCAGCTGCAGGAAGCGCGCCTCGATGTCGGGGCCGGTGTCGGTCGCGTCCGGGATCCAGGCGACGCTCGCGACGAGGAACGGCCAGCCCTCGAGGAACTCGATGACGCGGAAGCGCCGCTCGCCCTGCACCACGAGGTGGTGCGCGCCGCCCTCGCTGCCGGCGATGAGGCGCACCAGCTGGCCGGCGGTGCCGACGCGGTAGAGGTCGGCCGGGCCGACGTCGTTCTGCTGCGGGTCGCGCTGCAGCAGGAAGCCGATCTTGAGCTGCTGGCGCGCGGCGGCGTGCGCCGCGGCGACCGAGCTCGAGCGCCCTACCGTCACCGGCGAGGCGATGCCGGGGAAGAGAACCGTGTTGCGCATCGGGATGAGGATCAGCGCGTCCTCTGGGATCGGACGCACCGAAAGCGCGGTCGAGCGCCCGCCCGGCTGGGCCTCGGCCGCCTTCGTTTCTTCGCCGCCTTCGAGCACTTGCTGCTTCTTCCTGCGCCAGAAGTCCATGGCTTCTCCACTTTGCGGACGCGGATATGCGCGTCACGACGTAGGTGCGGGCGAAACCGCCGGAATCAAGCGCGCGCCGGCGCCCTTTCGCCCCTTAGAATGCGAAGCCTCGGCCACCCGAATCCGGAGAAAAATCAGATGCCTTCCACCACCACGGCGAGCGGCCTCGTGATCGAGGAGCTCGCCCTCGGCTCGGGCGACACCGCCGTCGCCGGCAAGAGCGTCACCGTGCACTACACCGGCTGGCTCACCGACGGCGTCATGCGGGGCAGGAAGTTCGACAGCTCCAAGGACCGGAACGATCCCTTCGTCTTCCCGCTCGGCGGCGGGCAGGTGATCAAGGGCTGGGACGAGGGCGTGCAGGGCATGAAGGTCGGCGGCACGCGCAAGCTCACCATCCCGCCCGCGCTCGGCTACGGCTCGCGCGGCGCCGGCGGCGTCATCCCGCCCAACGCCACGCTGTGGTTCGAGGTGGAGCTGCTGAAGGTCGGCTAATCTTTCCAGGGAGGAGGGACCATGAGCGTCGTACCCAACCACGCCCTGCGCCAGCTGCGCGCGGGCAAGCTCGCGATCGGCCTGGGCCTGAGGCAGGCCCGCACGGTCGACACCGCGCAGATCCTGAAGACGGCGGGCTTCGACTGGATGTTCATCGACTGCGAGCACAGCTCGATCGGCACCGACACCGCGGCGCAGATCTCGTCAGCGGCGCTCGCGGTCGGCGTCACGCCGGTGGTGCGCGTGCCCGGCAAGGAGGAGCACTGGCTGATCTCGCGCATGCTCGACAACGGCGCGCAGGGCGTGGTGGTGCCGCACGTCGACACCGCCGAGGAGGCGAAGCGCATCGCCGATTTCTGCCGCTTCCCGCCGGTCGGCCACCGCTCGATGGGCGGCGGGCTGCAGCAGATCGGCTTCGCGCCGATGCCGATCGGCGAGGTGGCGAGGGTGGTGAACGAGGAGACGCTCGTCGTGGTGATGCTCGAGTCGCCGCAGGCGATCGCGAGCTGCGAGGCGATCGCGGCGGTGAAGGGCATCGACGCGCTGCTGATCGGCACCAACGACCTGTGCTTCGAGATGGGCATCCCGGGCCAGTTCAACGACCCGCGCGTGAAGGAGGCCTACGCGAAGACGATCGCCGCCTGCCGCAAGCACGGCAAGTTCGCGGGCATGGGCGGGATGTACACCGCGGAGCTGCTCGAGCGGCACATCGCGATGGGCGTGCAGCTGATCCTCTCCGGGTCGGACTTCAGCCTGCTGCTGCAGGGCGCGACCGCACGCGCGCAGCTGGTGCGCGGCTTCGAAGGAAAGAGCGCCGGCAAGGCGGGCGGGGCTTGAGCCGCTCGTTCTCCGCCGCGGCGCTGCAGGGCATGCTCCGCGGGATCGAGAAGGAGTCGCTGCGGGTGCGCCCCGACGGCGCGCTCGCGGCGACGCCGCACCCGCGCGCGCTCGGCTCCGCGCTCACGCACCCGCACATCACCACCGACTTCAGCGAGTCGCAGCTGGAGCTGATCACCGGCGCGCATCCGAGCGTCGAGGCCTGCCTGGGGGAGCTGCGCGATATCCACCAGGTGGTCTACGGCGCGATCGGCGACGAGATCCTGTGGACTTCCAGCATGCCGTGCTGGCTGCCGGCGGACGACGCCATCCCGATCGGCCGGTACGGGACTTCCAACATCGGCCGCGCCAAGAACGTGTACCGCCACGGCCTGTCGTGGCGCTACGGCCGGCGCATGCAGGCGATCAGCGGCATCCACTACAACTGGTCGCTGCCCGGGCTCTCCAACGACGACTATTTCGGCCTGATCCGCAACTTCCGCCGGCACGCGTGGCTGCTCTTCTACCTGATCGGGGCGTCGCCGGCGGTGTGCAGCTCCTTCGTGGCGGGCAGGAAGCATCAGCTGCAGAAGCTCAGCGACTCGATCCTCTACCTGCCGCACGCGACCACCCTTCGCATGGGGCGCCTGGGCTACCAGAGCGAGGCGCAGGCTTCGATCCACGTCAGCTTCAACGACCTCGAGTCCTACGGCCACGCGCTGGAGGGCGCGATGACGCGCGACTGGCCGGACTACGTCAAGGTCGGCGTGCAGGGGCCGGACGGCGAGTACCGCCAGCTTTCCACCGCGCTGCTGCAGATCGAGAACGAGTTCTACGGCAAGATCCGCCCCAAGCGCCGCATCCGCTCGGGCGAGCGGCCGCTGCACGCGCTGCGCGAGCGCGGCGTCGAGTATGTCGAGGTGCGCCTGGTCGACCTCGACCCCTTCGCCGCGATCGGCATCACGCCCGCGACCTGCAAGCTGATCGACGCCTTCCTGCTGTATTGCCTGGCCGAAGACAGCCCGCCGGATACGCCCGCCGAGGTCGCCGAGATCGCGCAGAACCAGGAGTGCTCGGCGCAGCGCGGCCGCGAGCCGGGGCTGAAGCTGATGCGCAACGGCCGGCAAGCGGCGTTCGCCGGATGGGGCGCGGAGATCCTGGAGGGCTGCGCGCCGTTCGCGCGCCAGCTCGACGAGGCCATCGGCGGCGGCGCCTACCGCGAGGCGCATGCGGCCGCGGCGGCGATGCTGGAGGACCCGTCGCTCACGCCGTCGGCGCGCGTGCTCGCCGCGATGGCGAAGGACCACGCCAACTCCTACACCTCCTTTGCGCTGGCGCAGTCCCGGCGTCATGCGCAAGAGATCAGGGGTCTCGCTCTTCCCTCCGGCACGAAAGACCGCTTCCGGCGCATGGCGGAGGAATCGCTCCAGCTCCAGGCGCGCATGGAATCGCAGGACAAGGTGCCGTTCGAGGCCTGGCGCAGGCACTACCTCTCGCCCGAGATGCTCAACCCCTGAAAACGGGGTCAGACCACGTTTTCCGCCTCCGGCCCTTCCCTAGGCGCGCGGCCGCCAGCGCCTCGGCCGCAGCGTGCCCGGCAGGTAGAGCGGGTGCGCCGGCTCACCCTGTGCGCCCACGCGCAGCGCATGCAGGGGAATGTTCTCCTCCAGCAGCTTGCGCAGGAGCGCCGCGGAGCGCCCGCGGTAGCGCCCGTGATTGCCCCAGGCGCACACCACCAGCGCCGCGCGCTTCGCCGCCTTCACGATCGCAGCGTCATTGCCCCGCCCCACGGGGTCTTTCGCGGTTTTCAGCTTTTCGGGCTGAGTGGAGCGGAAGGCGAACAGGTTCGTAACCAGGATTCCGCCGAAACCCCACCGTTCCGCATAGTTCCTCGCGCGCGTGCAGCTCGGGTCGAGCTTGTGCTCGTCCGCGGTGCTGGGGTTCAGCATGATGAAGTTGGCGACCGGGAGCGAGCGGTCCCAGCAGCGCCACAGCAGCGTGCGCCAGCCGCGGTCGCGCGAGAACACCGCGCCAGCCTCGGTCATGGAGGGCGCTAGCTGCCCTCGACGATGCGCATGTCGCGCTCGGCGGCGTCGGTGCCGAGCACGCGCAGCGCCTCGGCGTACGCCGGGCCCTCGTAGCAGGCGCGCGCCTTCTCGAGGCTGTCGAACTCGACCACCACCGTGCGCTGCTGCAGGCCGAGCTCGTAGGTCTTGGCCGGCTCGCCGCGCACCACGAATCGCCCGCCGGCGGCCGCGACCGCCGGCCCCGCGAGCTTGGCGTACGCCGCGATCTTCTCGGGCTTCATCACCTTGCGGTACATCACCACCATGTAGGCCTTGGCCATCGGGCTCCTCCGGAATCAGGGACAGACCACGTTTTTCAGATGTGCAGCGCCACCCAGTCGGCTGCGTCCGAGGCGACGTACGCGGCGAGCATCGCCAGGCAGAACACGATCAGGCTGCGCGTCATGCCGCGCGGGATCTGCATCTCGTCGAGCTGCCGCTTGATGAAATACGCCGCGACCACGTAGGCGATGGTCGAGACGATCAGCGAGCGCATCATGGGCTCAGAGCCTCGCCGCGGGCGCTTCGCGCAACTTGCGCCGCGGCCGGCCGCGCGGCCGATGCGGATTGGGCAGGCGAGCACCCGCCTCGTAGGCCGCGGAGGGTTCTCCGGCCTCGAGGGTAAACGGGCTGCAGGCGGTCACCGTACCGTAGGCTCCGCGATCCTGGAGGCCTTCAGTAAGCAGAAGCTCGCACTCCTGAAGCTGCGCCGCGGCCACGATCATGCTGTCCCACCACGATATCCGGTGCCTCGCCTCGATGGCGTGTGCGCGTACGAACACCTGCTCGTCAACCGCGCGCGGGGTCCATGCGAGCAGCGCGGCCACGTAGTCCCACGCACCTTCGGGCGAGAGCCCGGAGAATTCCTTGCGCTTCAGATTGACGTAGTACTCGGAGAGCACCTGCATGCTGGTCCGCCCGGCGCCGGTCCGCCAGAGGTGCTCGAGCCACGCCCGGGCACGCGCCTGCTTCGCGGGTTCGTTCGCGTGATGCGCGTACAGAAAAACGTTAGCGTCGACGAAGACCAGCGCGGTCATGCGCTTCTTCCCTCGTGAGCATCCTGCCCTTGAACCGGATGGGCTTCAGCGCACGCCACTTCCGGTACGCGGCGCCGTAGGCCTCGCTCCATTGCAAGTCCTTGCGCAGCACCTCGCCCGCGTACCGCGACAGGCTCATGCCGCGCTCGGCCGCCTTCACGCGCGCCCTCGTCAGCGTTGCGCCGTCGAGCGTGATCGTTACGTTTGTCAGGCGGCGAGACATGCGAAGCATAATAGCACGAAGCTCGTGTATTTCTAAGCCCACCTCTCCCGGAGCTTCGCCGCAACGTCGACCGGGGCCTTCTCGGCTTGTGAAGCCTCGGCTTCGAGGCGCTCGCCGAAGACGACCTCGTCGAGGCAGCGCATCACCTCGCGCGTCATGAAGCGGCTCTTCGCGCCGTAGACGTGCCGGTCGCCCATGCGCGATTGCCCGGTCGCGTAGAAGCGCAGCGGCACGATCAGGTCGAGCTCGGTCTTCGCCCGCGTCATCGCGACGTAGAGCAGGCGCCGCTCCTCCTCGACCAGCTCCGGCTTGCCGGCGGCGAACTCGTTCGGGAAATTGCCGTCGGTGACGTTCAGCACGTGCACCGCCTCCCACTCGCGGCCCTTGGCCGAGTGCACGGTGGAGAGCACGAGGTAGTCCTCGTCCTTCAGCGGCTCGCCGGCGAGGTCGCCGGTCGCCGCGGGCGGGTCGAGCGCGAGCTCGGTCAGGAACTGCTCTCTCGTCTGGAAATTGATGGAAAGGCGTTCCAACTGCATCAAATCCGCGGCGCGCACCTCCACCGCGTCGTACTTCCTCTCCAGCACCGGCCCGTACCACTCGCGCACGCGCTGCACCTGGCCCGGCCAGATGGTCTCTGGGTTTCCGAGATGGGAAAGCAGCTGGTCCGCTTCACTGGATCCGGACCGCAATTCCTCCCAGGCGAATCCCTTTGCCTCGAAAGCCGTGAAGACGCGCTCCGCGCTCTTCGGCCCCACGCCGGGCAGCAGTTGCAGCGCGCGCCAGGCGGCGACGCGGTTACGCGGGTTGTCGGCCCAGCGCAGCACGGCGAGCAGGTCCTTCACGTGCGCGGCCTCGAGGAACTTGAGGCCGCCGTACTTCACGTAGGGAATGTTCCGCCGCACCAGCTCCAGCTCCAGGCCGTCGGAGTGGTGCGAGCTGCGGAACAGCACCGCCTGGCGGCGCAGCTCGACGCCGCGCTCGCGCGCCTCGAGCACGCGGGTCACCACGTATTTCGC
>DATJXO010000103.1:0-7940 GCA_035500055.1 Burkholderiales bacterium
CCACCGAGGAGGCGAGCGCGAGCCCGCTCTCCTCGCCGCCGCCGTAGCCGCGGACGTTGACGAAGTCGGGCAGGCCGCCGTGCGCGAGGATCCGCATCGCCCAGCCCGGGTGCAGCAGCCCCGAGAGGACGTGCCGCGCCCGCAGGCGCGGCGGGATCGAGAAGCCGTTGCGGAAATCGCGCTCGCGCTTGCCGCCCACCGCGAGGTCCACCGTAGGCACCAGCGCCTCGTAGCCGGCGGCCTCGGCGCGCGCCACCAGCCGCCGGTCCACGAACTCGCGGTCGCGCAGCACGTAGAGCTGGAACCACAGCCGCGCGCCCGGCGCCGCGGCGGCGACCTCCTCCATCGAGGCGGTGGCGCTGGTGGACAGCGTGTAGGGAATGCCCGCAGCCGCGGCCGTGCGGGCGATGGCAAGGTCGGCGCCCGGCCAGGCGATGCCGATCGCGCCCGTGGGCGCCACCACCAGCGGCTGCTTGGAGGGCCCGCCGAGGATCTCGCAGGACGGGTCCGGCGCGCGCACGTCGTTCAGCACGTGCGGCAGCAAGCGCCGGCGCTCGAACGCCGCGCGGTTGTCGGCGAGCGTGATCTCGTCCTCCGCCCCGCCGTCGATGAAATCGAAAATCGCCCGCGGCAGGCGCCGCCGTGCCAACTCCCTCAGGTCGGCGATCGAATACGCGGCGGCGACGTCGGGCATAGAATCGGGTTTCTCGAGCCGAGCCGAACGATACCCGATGAAACCCGCAACCGCACAGAAGCGAATCGAGGGCGTCCTCGCCCCCGTCATCACCCCCTTTCGCCGCGACCTCTCGCCGGACGTCGACAGGTTCGTCAAGCACTGCCGCTGGCTGATGCGCAGCGGCTGCGCCGGGCTCGCGGTGTTCGGCACCAACAGCGAGGCGAACTCCATGGCGGTGGAGGAGAAGCTCGAGCTGCTGGAGGCGCTCGTCACGGGCGGCGTGCCGGCGGCCTCGCTCATGCCCGGCACCGGCCATTGCGCGCTCACCGACTCGGTGAAGATGACGCGCGAGGCGGTGCGCATGGGCTGCGGCGGCGTGCTGATGCTGCCGCCCTTCTACTACAAGGGCGTCTCGGACGAAGGGCTGTTCCGCAACTTCTCCGAGGTGATCGAGCGCGTCGGCGACGAGCGCCTGCGCGTGTACCTGTACCACATCCCGCCGGTGTCGAACGTGCCGATCACCCTCGAGCTGATCGAGCGGCTGCTGACACGCTATCCGGGCGTCGTCGCCGGCGCCAAGGACTCCTCCGGCGACTGGAGCAACACCAAGGCGATGCTCGATCGCTTCAAGGACCGCGGCTTCGATGTCTTCCCGGGCAGCGAGGTCTTCCTCCTCGACGGCCTGCGCGCCGGCGGCAAGGGCTGCATCACCGCCACCGGCAACGTCAATCCGGGGCCCATTTCGGATGTCTTCAGAAATTTCCGTTCAGCAGAGGCCGACAAGCTGCAGGCGGGCATCACGGCGACGCGCAAGATCGTGCAGAAGGTGCCGATGATCCCCGCGCTGAAGGCGATCACGGCGCATTTCGGCAACGACCCGGAGTGGAAGCGCCTCCGGCCGCCCCTCGTCGAGCTGAGCGCGGAGCAGGAAAAGCAGGTCGTGACCGAGCTGAGGGCCGCCGGATTCTCGATGCCGAGCCTCGGCTAGGAGCCGGCGGCAACTAGCCGCGCCGGCGCCGGCCCTGCTTGGCCGCAACGCCAGGCTCGCTCTTGCGCGCGACCGAGCGTTCCAGGTCTCTCGCCTTCGCCAGCTCCGTCACCCTGAGCAGCTCCGCCTCCCTTGCCTCGCGCCTCGCCCTCACCTCGAGCGCCTTTTCCTCCTCGGTCGGCGGCCGCCAGTCGAGAAACTTCGGCCTCAGGCTGCGGAGGTATTCGCCGGAAGACGGCCTCGCCGATCTTGTCGATCTCTTGCCGCTCACCGGATCCGCCGCAACGCTTGGAGCAATCGCATTGCTTCAGATTCTGAGCCGCGAGGAACGCTGGCGCGCGAGCTCACGGCCGAGATCGAGCGCGTAGCGCGTGGCCGCGGCGCTCGTGTCGAAGGCCCCCGGCAGCCCTGGAAAGGCCTGCTGCCGCGACGGGGGCTCGCTGGGGGACGAGGCTCGTTCCATCGTCAAGCGAGGCTGCCACTTGCGCCCCGGAAGCACGGCTGCGCCGGCGTGGATCAGGTAGGGGCCGCAGCGCTCGGTTCGCATGCCTCTGTGGGCCGCAAGTCTGGTCGCGTCCCTGTCGTCAGGCCTGGCGCGTGAGATGCCAGCCGCAGCAATTGCCGCAGCGGTACGCGCCGAGCCGAGTCAGTGTCCGGCACCGCTCCCTGCGGCGCGCCGCCATGATCAGGGCGTCCACCTGCGACCAGTAGCGCCGCTTACTGAGGCAACTGCGCTCGACCGCGGCAGTAGGCACGTGGATTCCATTTCTTCGTGGTTGCAGCGAGACGAAGCCGGGTCTCGCTTTCGGACACGATGGTCAAGGAGGAGGTTCGACCGCCACGGGATGCACCGCTCGACGGTGCCGATGAGCAGCCTAGTCGCTACTTGAAAACCCTGTGATATCAATGTAACACGGCGGCGCCTGCAGCGGCAGGATTCCGGACGGGCGGATCGCGGTCAGGTCTGCGCGGCGCCGTTGGCCGCGATCATCTGACCCGAGACGTAGGCGGCCTCCGCGGAACACAGGAAGCCGCAGAGCGCGGCGACTTCCTCGGAGGTGCCGAGGCGCCCTAGCGGCACGCGGCCGACGAGCGAGGCGATGTGCTTCGCCATCGCCGGGTTCTCGGGATGCTCGGTGGCGATCGGGCCGGGCGAAATTGCGTTGACGGTGATGCCTGAGGGACCGAGCTCCTTGGCGAGCGCCTTGGTGAGCCCCCAGAGCGCGTGCTTCGAGGCCGAGACGTGGGGGCGCTGGGCGTAGCCGTGCATGGCGTTCATGCCGGTGAAGTAGACGATCCGGCCGAAGCCCCTCTGCTTCATTCCCGGCACGAACGCCTTCGTCAGCGCGAAGGCGCTGTGCAGGTTGACGTCGAAGACGCGGTGCCAGTCCTCCAGCGACAGCTTCTCGAGCGCGCTTTCCGGGCGGATGGCGGCGTTGTTGACGAGGATGTCTATCGCGCCGAACCTCGCGAGCGCCTGCTCGGCCATCGCCGCCACGTCCTTCGGCGCGCCGAGGTCGCCGAGGACGACGAGCGCCTCGCCGCCCGCCTCGCGGACCGCCGCGGCGGTCTCTTCGGCGGCGCCGCGGTTGCGGCCCTGCACGACGACGTTCATGCCGCGGCGCGCGAGATCGAGCGCGATCGCGCGTCCGATGTTGCGCCCGCTGCCGGTGACGAAGGCGGCGTGCCGCGCCGGGTTCTGGCCGATGGTCACGGCCCATTCTGACTCACGCCCGGGCGATTGACACGCCCGGTTCGCGGGGAGGAGCATCGGGCTCCATGGCGCTGCGCATCACCCCCCTGCACCCGCACCTCGGCGCGCGGGCGGAAGGCGTGGACCTGCGCCAGCCGCTTTCGCCCGCGCTCGCGCGTCAGATCGAGGCGGCGATGGACCGGCACGCGGTTCTGGTGTTTCCGGACCAGGACCTGACCGACCGGCAGCAGGTCGACTTCGGCACGGCCTTCGCCCCGATCGAGCCCAAGCGCTTCACGGTCGACCAGCACCGCCATCGGCTCTCGATCCCCGAGATGAACGACATCTCGAACCTCGACGTCGACGGCTCGATCCTGGCGGCCGACGATCGTCGCCGCCTGTTCGAGCTCGGCAATCGCCTGTGGCACTCCGACTCGAGCTTCAAGGCGACGCCGGCCAAGTATTCGCTGCTGCACGCGCGCTCGATCCCGCCCGAAGGAGGCGAGACCGAGTTCGCCGACATGCGCGCCGCATGGGACGCGCTGCCGGAAAGGGCGCGCGCCCGCGTGAAGGACCTCGTCTGCTGGCACTCGCTGCTCTACAGCCGCGCGCGGCTCGGCTTCCACGGCTTCACCGAGGACGAGAAGCGGCAGTTCGAGCCGGTGCCGCAGCGGCTGGTGCGCCGCCACCCGGGCTCGGGGCGGCTCTCGCTCTACCTGTCCTCGCACATCGGCCGCATCGAGGGCTGGATCGTGCCCGAGGCGATGGCGTTCATCGGCGACCTGGTCGAGCACGCCACTCAGCGCGAGTTCGTCTACCGCCACGAGTGGCGGGTGCGCGACCTCGTCGTCTGGGACAACCGCTGCACGATGCACCGCGGGCGGCCGTACGAGGATCAGAAGTACGAGCGCGACATGCGGCGCGTGACGCTGCAGGATTCCGCGCCCACCCTCGAGCAGGCGGCCTAGCCGGAGCGCCTAGGGGCAAAGCGCCGTGCCCTTGAACGGGCCGGCGTTCGCCGCCGCGTAGGCGACGGCCTCGTTGACCTGCTCGAGCCGGAACGACGCGACCGAGAACTCCTCCAGCCTCAGCAGGCCCGCGCGCACGAGCGCGACGAGGCGCCCGATCGATTCGCGCGAGTACATCCACTGGCCGCGCACGGTGACGCCGTAGCGCATGAGCCACGAGTACGGGATGCCGACGTCCTGCTGCAGCCCGCCCATCAGCACGACGCGCCCGTGGGGCCGCACGGCGAGCAACGCCGCGCGCACCTGCGCGGGAGACGCCGCCGGCGGCAGGATGTCGAGCACTAGGTCGATCGGCCCCGGCGCCGCCTCGAGGATGCGCCTGCGGTCGGACTCCTCCTCGACGGCCATCCGCGCCGCGCGCACGCGCGCGCCGAAGCGCCGCGCGAGGTCGTCGAGCGCCGCCTGATTGCGGCCGGTGGCGACGACGCAGCCGGCGCCCATCGCCAGCGCCACCGCGACGCCCGCGCTGCCGAACACGCCGGTCGCGCCGTTGACGAGCACCGTCTCGCCCGCGGCCAGGTTGCCGGCGACGAAGCCGCCGTAGGGGACGAGGAACGCACCGAGGCTGCCCCACAGGGGCGCCTGCGCGGGCGCGATCTCCCCGATCGGGAACGCATTCTCGGTCGGCACCCGTACCCGCTCGGCCCAGCAGCCGTCCTTGAAGTGCGCCTGGAGCCTGCGCCCGCGCTCGTCGCCGGCGGTGAGGCCCTGCAGGATGACGGTCGGCGCCACCGCGTCGTCGCGCGCGCGCACGGTGGGGTCGCAGTACACCCAGTCGCCCGGCTTGAGCGCGGTCGCGTCCGGCCCGACCGCGCGCACGCGTCCGATGCCGCTCGCGCCGGGAATCATCGGCGGCGTGAAGAGGTACGGGCGCTTGCCGCTGAACACCTCGCCCGCGTAGGCGAGCACGCGGGAGGCGGCGATGTCGACGATCACCTCTCCGGTGCCGAGGACGGGCTCGGGCACGTCCTCGACGACCAGCGGGGAACCCAGGGACTTCAGGATAGCTGCCTTCATGGCTACGGATGCGCAGCCCGGGACGCGCCTAGCGCCGGCGCCGCGGCGCCGCATGCGGGTGGCGGTACTCGGGCTCCTTCTCGATGTCCTGGCGCAGGTGGCTCAGGCGCCCCGACTGCAGCAGCGCCTTCCTCATGCGCGCCGGGATCTTCGCCGAGTTGAGCGTGCCGTCCTCGTTGATGCGCGCGTAGACGCGAGTCGCCTTGCCCTCGGTGACCGGGGCGCTGGTCACCGCGTTCCTCGCGGTGCAGGTCCAGTGCAGCGTCTTCTCGCCGATCCTGGCGAGCGAGATGGTGGTCGCGATGCGGTCGCCGTAGGCCGCCGGGCCGATGAAGCGGAAGTGGATCTCCCCCATGACGAAGGTGGTGCGGTCGTCGCGGATCATCTTCTCGATCGGGTAGCCGATGGTGCGGAAGAACTCGTGCTCGGTCTCGTTGAACCAGGCGACGATCCTCGGGTAGTACACCAGCCCGAAAGGGTCGGACTCGCCCCAGTGCACGGTGATCTCCTTCCAGTACATCGCTTCCGCCATGGCGCTCCTTCGGCAGCGGGATCAGGCGTAGGCGAACGCCGGATCGTCGAGGTCGATCGCGGGGAGCTCGTCCTTCTCCCGCCAGTAGTCCTGGGTATGCGCCCACTCGCGCCTGGCGCCGCGCCTCGGCAGCAGGTGGAGGCTCCGCATCATGTAGCCGGGGTTGAAGTCCGTCTCATCGATCCACGGCAGCAGCGCCATGTCCGCGTCCTCCGGGCGCAGCGCCGGCGCCACGCGCCGCGCGCCCTTCGCCTTCATGTGGTTGAGGAGGCGGCAGACGAAGTCGCAGACGAGGTCGGTGCGCAGCGTCCAGCTGGCGCGGAAGTAGCCGAACACCCAGGCCATGTTCGGCACGCCGGTGAACATCATGCCGCGGTAGGTCACGGTCTGCGCGAAGTCGAGCGGCTTGCCGTCGATCTCGAACGCGATGTCGCCGAGCACGCAGAGGTCGAATCCGGTCGCGGTGACGATCAGGTCGGCCTCGATCTCCTGCCCGGACTTGACGCGCACGCCCTTCGGCGTGAAGCGCTCGATCTCGTCGGTGACGACCTGGACGCGGCCCTCGGCGATCGCCTGGAACATGTCGCCGTCGGGCACGAACGCGACGCGCTGGCGCCACGGCCGGTAGCGCGGCGTGAAGTGCGGGTCGACGGCGTAGCCGGGCCCGACGAAGCCGCGGATCGCGCCGAGCAGCTCGTCCTTCACCTTCTCCGGCTCGGTGAGGCAGCGCCGGGTGAAAACGTCCTGCTCGTAGAGGATTTTGCGCCGCACGATCTCGTGGATCCAGGCCGGGTCGACCTGCAGCCGCCGCAGCTCGTCGGCGAGCTCGAGGGCGTTGCGGCCGATGCGGAAGTAGGTCGGCGAGCGCTGCAGCATCGTGAGCTGCGCGCAATCGCGCGCGATCGCGGGAATGATCGTCGCGGCAGTGGCGCCCGAGCCGATCACGACGACGCGCTTGCCCTTGTACGCGACGTCGTCCGGCCAGGTCTGCGGATGCACCATGCGCCCCTCGAAGTCGCTCATCCCCGGCCACTCGGGCGTGTAGCCCTGCGAGTGGCGGTAGTAGCCCTGGCACATGAAGAGGAAATCGGCGGTGAAGCGAAGCGTCTCTCCCGTGTCGAGTTGCGCGGCGTCGATCGTCCAGCGGCCGGCGGCGCTGTCCCAGCTCGCGCGCTCCACCCGATGGCGGTAGCGGATATGGCGCGCGAGGCCGTTCTCGGCGATCACCTCGCCCATGTACTTGAGGATTTCGGCCGCGGTCGCGATCGGCTTGCCGCGCCACGGCTTGAAAGCATAGCCGAAGGTGAAGAGGTCGCTGTCGGAGCGGATGCCGGGGAAGCGGTGCGTCACCCAGGTGCCGCCGAAGCTGTCCTTCGACTCGAGCACCGCGTAGGAGAGGCCCGGGCACTGCGTCTTCAGGTGGTACGCGGCGCCGACGCCGGAGATGCCGGCGCCGACCACCAGGACGTCGAAATGCTCGGCCTTCGCGCTCATCCCGCGATGCTACCAGCGGCTAGAATCGCCGGGTGCAGACGGCTCTGATCACAGGCGCCGGGCGCGGCATCGGCCTCGCCGCCGCGCGGGCATTCCTGAAGGCGGGCTGGCAGGTGCTCGCGCTGGACAAGGATTTCTCGAGCTGCGATGAAACGGGGTTTGATCGCGTTGATTTTGATTTGATGAATACGGCTCAAATCGAAAAACTGATCGGCAACCTTCCGCCCGTCGATACCCTGGTCAACAACGCCGGGGTGCTCTACTGCGAGCCTTACGACGCGATCGCCGAGGAGCACCGCCGGGAGATCCTCGCGGTGAACCTGGAGGCGCCGGCGAAGCTGATCGAGTGCGCCTCCGTGCAGATGAAGCGACGCCGCTCGGGGCGGATCGTCAACGTCGGCTCGGTCGCGGCGTTTACCGGGCACCCCGACCTCTGGTACGGCATCAGCAAGGCGGGCCTCCTCAACCTGACCAAGGCCTGGGCCAGGGAGCTCGGGCCGCACGGCGTGCTG
>DATJXO010000104.1:0-36232 GCA_035500055.1 Burkholderiales bacterium
ATAAAGAGCGGCGCGTCTGGCGCATCTCCGGCCCGATGTTCTTCGGGCAGATGGTTCATCACATGGTGCTGGATGCCAGGCCCGGGGCGAGTGGCCGTCGTCGTCAGACTTTGCTCGCGGCCGCGAGAACTGGGCACCTCGGGCCGACGATCTTTCGCTCCACGGATTTAGGAAAAACCTGGAAGGAAGCGTCAAGGCCGCCGGCCTTCCCAAAGGTTCCCGCCGGCGAGAAAGGGCGCGTCGTCGACCACACGTTTTGGCTGACTCCAGGACACGCTAGCGAACCGAGCTCCTGGTACGCGGGCACGTCTCCGCAGGGCTTATTTCGTAGCGAAGATGGCGGGGACACCTGGGTGCCCGTCTCGGGCTTCAATGATCATCCTATGTACGCCAAGTGGACCGGTGGCGAGCAGGACGGCACGCCCGATGGCCCCAAGCTCCATTCGATCAACGTCGATCCGCGAGATCCCCGGCACATCTATATCGGCTTATCGAGCGGTGGCGTGTTCGAGAGCACCGACAAGGGAGCGAACTGGAAGCCCCTGAACGCCGGTTGCGCGGCGGATTTTCTGCCCGATCCGAATCCCGAGTATGGCCATGATCCGCACTGCCTTCGGCTGCACCCGGCTGCGCCGGACATCCTCTACCAGCAAAATCACTGCGGCATCTACCGGATGGAGCGGAAGACCGGCGTATGGCACCGCATCGGCGTGAACATGCCGAAGAAGGTGGGAGATATTGGTTTTCCACTGGTTCTGCATCCACGCGACCCGGCGACGCTCTGGGTGTTCCCGATGGATGGAACTTCCGTGTGGCCGCGCACGAGCCCGGACGGAAAGCCAGCCGTCTACGGAACGCGCAGCGCAGGCAAGAGCTGGCGGCGGTTCGATGCAGGCCTTCCTCGATCCCAGGGCTGGCTTACGGTGAAGCGCCAAGCGATGAGCGGCGACACACACGATCCAGTGGGTCTGTATTTCGGCACAACGGGCGGCGAGATCTGGGCAAGCCGCAACGAGGGCGAGAAGTGGGCGTGTATCGCGAGGCACCTTCCTCACGTGTATGCGCTCGAGGTAGCGGAGCCAGGCACATGAAGGTACTGATCCCTACGCCGCTTCGCTCCTACACCGCGGATCGGCACCAGGTGGACGCTCTGGGCTCGACTTTGGCCGAGGCACTTGCCGATCTCGACCGTCGCTATCCGGGAATCCGCTTCCGCATCATCGATGAGCAAGATGCGATCAGGCGACACATCCGAATCTGGATAAACCAGGACCAAGTGAAAACACTCGGCGCACCGCTTCAGGCATCGGACGAGATAGTGATCATGCAGGCGCTGAGCGGCGGCTGAACACACGGCCGTAGGCTTCAAGCCCTATTTGCAAGCAATATCTGGCGGTGGCAGCTATAGCAAGTCAGTCTGCTGTGATTGTGGAACCTACGGCAATCGCAATGATAGAGGCGCACATCGATGCGAGCTGCAGCCAACCCGCTAGGAATAGCCAACTAGCCCAGGCTCTCGATTTGGGACACGAGGCTAGCTGGGTCCGGTAACGTCGCATTAGTATCAATCGCCAATAGCGGACCGGGGCGCTCAACGGATCAGCGCTTCCGGCTACGGCTGACGGACTCACGACGGAGGTGAGGAGTTCAGGCGCTTCCATCCGCAAGGCATCAAGGAATAGTTTGGTCATCGCGATATTGGCAATCGCCGCGACGATCCAGATACCGAGTACGACTTCGAACACGGATACGTTTTCCACCTTACGTTGCACACCAGCGTACGCCGTTACCGATCGCTGCTGGCTCGTGACTCCTGAACTAATTTAGAGACCCACGCATAAGAAAGGTGTAAGGATTCAGATCGTCGATCTTTATTGCCAGCCATAACGCCTGGAATAGAAACCCTTCATTACCTGGGTGAGCGCCATGTAGCTGAATAAGATCACCACGAGGTATGCGAAATACGCGAGGGGCAGCGGCCGCATCTTGAAGTAGGGCGACACCGGGCCCATCACCATGAGGACTCCGATTGCCATTATCCCAAGCGTAGTCAGCAGCAGCGCAGGGGCCGCGCGACTCTGAACGAAGGGAATCTTCTGGGTGCGAATCGTATGCACGATCAGGGTTTGAGTGAGCAATCCCTCCACGAACCAGCCCGATTGAAAGAGCGTTTGCCGTTCCCAAGTGTCGGCACGGAATACCCACCACATGAGGGCAAACGTGACGATGTCGAAAATCGAGCTGATGGGGCCAAAGAAGAGCATGAATCGACCGAGTTCTCCAGGGTTCCAGCGCTGCGGTTTCCTGAGCAGCTCCTCATCGACCGTGTCAAACGGTATCGCAGTTTGCGAGACGTCATACAGGAGGTTCTGAACCAATAACTGAATCGGCAGCATCGGGAGAAACGGAAGGAAGGCGCTCGCAATCAGTACCGAGAATACATTGCCGAAGTTCGAGCTCGCCGCCATCTTGATGTACTTCAGCATGTTGACAAACGTCTTGCGCCCCTCGATCACGCCTTCTTCGAGTATCAGCAAACTCTTTTCGAGAAGGATGATGTCGGCGGCTTCCTTTGCAATGTCTACGCCTGAATCGACTGAAATGCCGATATCCGCGGTTCTCAATGCGGCCGCGTCATTGATACCGTCTCCCATGAATCCGACGACGTGACCTCGGGCCTTGAGAGTTCTTACGATGCGGTCCTTCTGGGCGGGGGTAAGTCTTGCAAAGACATTCCGCTGTTCGACAGTCCGCTCGAGACTCTCATCATCCATCTTCTCGATATCGGCGCCGAGGACGATCCCATCTGCGCGAAGTCCAACCTGGCTGCAAATCTTGGCGGTGACCAATTCGTTGTCGCCCGTTAGCACCTTGAGCGTCACGCCATGCTCGGCTAGCGTTTTGAGGGCGGGGGCCGCCGTGTCTTTCGGGGGGTCAAGGAAGGTCACATAGCCAATGAGCGTGAGATCGCACTCGTCGGCTACGCCGTAGGTCTCTTTGGTGGGGGGTAACTGCTTTGCGGCTACGGCCACTACCCTCAGGCCCTGCTCGTTCAAGGAGGCGGTAACCTCGCGTACGCGCTGCAGGAGCTCGGGATCCAATGGCTCGTCCGTGCCATCGTGCCGAACCCAACTGCATACGCCGAGAATCTCCTCCAGCGCGCCCTTACAGATCAGCAGATGATGTTCATCGCGTTCCGCGACGACAACCGACATGCGTCGCCGCTGGAAATCGAACGGCACCTCGTCCACCTTTCTGAACGCGGTCTGGATTTCCAATTCGCGGTTAACCTCGGCGTGGGTCAACACCGCCACGTCCAGGAGATTCTTGAGCCCCGTCTGATAAAAGCTATTCAGATAGGCGTACTCAAGCACGGTATCCGAATCATCGCCCCAGACATCGGTGTGCCGTTCGAGCGCAATCTTGTCCTGCGTAAGCGTGCCGGTCTTGTCAGTGCAAAGAACGTCCATTGCGCCGAAGTTTTGGATCGCATCGAGGCGCTTCACGATCACCTTCTTACGCGACAGAAAGACCGCGCCCTTGGCGAGCGTCGAAGTCACGATCATCGGCAGCATTTCGGGCGTTAACCCTACGGCGATCGACAGGGCGAACAGAAATGCCTCGAGCCAATCCCCTTTGGTGTATCCATTGATGACTAGCACCAGAGGGGTCATCACGAGGATGAAGCGGATCATCAGCCAGCTGACCTGGTTGACACCCACCTGAAACTGCGTCGCTACGACGTCTGCGGACACCACTCGCGCGGCCAGCGCGCCGAAATACGTTCGATTGCCGGTGCTGACGACAACTGCGCTTGCCGAACCCGAGACCACGTTTGTCCCCATGAATACAATGTTGTCCAAGTCGAATGGGTTGGTGGCCGTGCGGTTATTGCGTAAGGCGGCGAACTTCTCGACCGGTAGAGATTCGCCCGTCATTGCTGCCTGGCTTACGAAAAGATCCTTTGCCACCAGAATGCGGCAATCGGCCGGGATCATGTCCCCAGCCGATAGGAGCACGATGTCTCCCGGCACCAGCTCGTTGATCGGGATTTCAGATCGACGCGCAGGCTTGACGTGAATTCCAACGCTAAAGTACTTCTCACCGACCGCAGCGGCTTCTTCCGAGATATCCGAGCGCAGTACGGTCGCCGTGGTGCGAACCATCGCCTTGAGCTTCTCGGCAGCCTTGCTCGACTTGGTCTCCTGCCAAAAGCGAATCAATGTCGCCAGCAGCACCATTGCTGCTATCACGATCATCGCCCTTAGATCCCCAGTGGCATAGGAGACCAGTGCCAGCGCGGTGAGCAGCAGGCTAAACGGCGTGCGGTACGCAAGCCAAAGATGCCGCCACCACGGCAGAGGTTTCTCGTGCTCAACCTCGTTGGGCCCTACCTCTAGCCGTAGCAGATCCGCCCGAGCGTTGGAGATGCCGTCGGGATTTGAATTCAGCTTTTCCAGGAGCGTCTTCGAATCACTTGCAGCCGCAGCTGATAGCGTTGCCGCGAGTGCCGCGGGAAATTCGCGAGGCACCGCGGTGCGAACGACTGTTTCCAGCAACGCAAGACGCCGAAAATGGCGTGTAAACGCGTGGCTGCGAAGGAAGACAGCAAATAACCGCTTCAATGCGTCGAGAATCATTGTCTCGCGCTCCCGCAACTGGCCTCGCACCGATGCTTCTTCGGTGCAAGGCACGCTCGCATACACGAGCCTTCGCTTAGCGCCTTCGCTAGCGGCCTATCGCCGCGTGCTTTGAAGCGCACTGTCTCGTCCGTTGACGAGACAGTGGCACGTTGATCTACTGACCTACAGGCTGTCTCGCCGCTGACTTCCGCCGGTTGGCACTGTTCTACTAGGGCAGCTATCCAAGAAGATCTCCAAATAAAGCCGCGGAGAACTTAGTTCCTTTCCAAAGCCGGGTCAAGAAGAAATTCTGTAAAGAAATTCGCCGTCGCAGGTGAACCCAACTCCGCCTGACCGCGGGTCAACCAGACCGGGGCCCCTGCGCCCCCATACTGAATCCGACAAGGTCATGACCGACAGCCTGTGCGCTGGGGCAGCAGCGCCGCGCTAGGGCGAGGATCGTAGAGCCTGCGACAGTCTCGGGAAGCGGGTCCTGCTGCAACCCAGTCACGACCCAGCGTACACTTTTCCGAACGGACTTTGCCGCGTAGAAAAGAAGTCGATGACGATCTGTCCGATAGCCGATGAGGCCGTCGCCTGGCAAACCTGGCAGAGTGTCACGGCCTACCTGCAAGCTCTGGGGGAAGCCTTGGATCGGGAGCCAAGCGCACTATCCGACGAAGGCCGCGCGTGGCTTGAGCAGGCTAGGGACCGAGCAACGGCGATGAATCCGCTGGCGGAGCGGGTCTCAAAACTCAGGGGTGGACCGGAATCCGAGTCTGTTCAGGATATTCCCTGATCGGCCCCCATAAATTCCCTGATCGGTACTAAAAGCCGCGAAGAAATTCCCTGTTCGATTTTGGGAACTGGCAATCGCTTAAAGCCTGGGGATTGGCTCTGGACGGGTATTTCGCGGCAGTTCGCCAAAGTAATTGTCCCCGGAATCACTAAATATTCGCTGTTAATTTCCCTGTTACAGGGAATTCACCTCGAGAGCCAGGTCGGCGGATGACTGCATCCACTACCAAATCTGCGCGCTGGCTAGCCGCTGGCCTTGGCCGGGTAGGGGTCTTGCAGCGCGATGGAGCCCGTTTCCAGCAGGGATTTGAGGTTGGAGACGACCTTCGGCCAGCCGCCGGACACTGCTTCGATGAGCTTCGAGGGCTCTCGCTCAATGGTGTGGGTGACGGTGAGCCTGACCGCGGTTCCGCTGGGCTCCAATTCCATCGTGCAGACGGACGGGCCTTCGGCCTTGAGCTCGGGCCTGATCTGGTTGTGCCACCGGATCACCAGGCGCCGGGGCGGCTCGGCGGCGAGGATCTCGCCGGCGTCGTAGAGCTGGCCGTCGCTCGACACCAGCTTCCACGGGGACCCCGCCTTCCACTCGCTTTCGCAGCACATGCCGAACCAGTACTGCCTGATGAACTCGGCGTCGGTCAGCGCGGACCAAAGTTTTTGCGGCGTGGTGCGGATGTAGGCTACGTAGACATAGGTCGATCTAGCCATTGGCTTTCTCCAGTCGTCGTTTCAAGTTGGTGAGCGCTTTCAGGCGCGGCTTCTCGAATTTGGCGATCCAGCGGTCGTAGATTTCCTGGAGCGGCACCGGATTGAGGAAGTGGAGCTTCTCGCGGCCGCGCCGGACGGTGGCGACCAGGTCCGCGGCTTCCAGCACGTCCAGGTGCTGCGTCACTCCCTGCCGCGTCATCTCCAGGTGCTCGCACAGCTCGTTCAGGGTGCGGCCGTCGTGCGCGTGCAGCAGGTCCAGGAGCTTGCGCCGGCTGGGATCGGCCAGGGCCCTGAACAGCAGGTCGGTATCGCGGGCGGCCATCGAGGCTACAGGCAAGTATCCACTTGCCTTGATAATAGGCAAGCGGAAGCCTGCATGTCAAGGGGCGTCGCGCGCCCGGGCAGGCGCCGGCGGGAGGGGCTTATCTCGCTTCGGCGGGGAACGCCGGGAGCTTGTCGACGTCGCGCGTGTCGTGCTGGAGCACGACGGTGGCGTTCAGCCTGGCGGCGATATTCTTCAGGCGCTCGAGCGAGGCGACGGTCTCGGCGCGGCTGGTGTTGAACGAGGGCACGCCGTCGCTATCGTAGTTCTCGTGGAAGTGGGCCGCGTCGCCGCTCAGGATCACCGCGCCCTTCTCCTTCAGCTTCACCAGCAGGCTGTGGTGGCCGGGCGTGTGCCCGGGCGTCGCCAGCATGATGACGGTGCCGTCGCCGAACACGTCCTTGTCGAGCGGCACCGGCTCCACCTTCCCGCCGCCGTGGATCCAGTGCTCGAACGGCGGGAAATTGACGCCGGGGGCGGGCTTCGGAGCCGTAATCGCTTCCCAGTCGCCCTTGCCGATCAGCAGCGTTGCGTTCGGGAACTGGCTTACCTGGCCCGTATGGTCGCCGTGATAGTGGCTGATACCGACGTACTTGATCCGGTCCGGCGCGAGGCCGAGTTGGGCGAGCTGATCGGTCAGGCTCGCGTTGGGCGCGCTCGGGTTGGATCCCGGCACGAAGCCGGTGTCCCAGATCAGGTATTCGTCGCCGTGACGGACCAGGTAGCAGCTGAAGGTGAAGTGCCGCTTCTGGCCTTCGTAGGCGAACGCGTCCGACCACCGCGCGATGTCCCTAGGCGTGACATCGTTTCCGCAGTCGAAGCGCCTCAGCGTGAGCTCGGCGGCGCCTGCCTGCGCCGAGGCAGCCGGCGGGCCGATCAGGGCGCCGGCCAGCAGGCCGAGCGCGAGCATGGAAAGCTGCTTGAGCATGGTTCCCCTCCCAAAGGAAGCCAGGGCGGGGATAGTGCCACGAAGGACCGCGGAACGGGGGTACCCGCGACGAGCGGTGCGAGGGTTCAGGCTCCAGCCGCCTCGCGTGCGCGCTTGAGGTAGTCCCGCGACGCGGCGGTCAGAAGGCGCGGCAGGTGCGTGTAGATATAGCGCACGCCCTTGCCGAGGACCTCCTGTACGTTGTCTGCCGCAGCCGGCGTGCCGGAGATGCGGCCGGCGACGCGGGTGCGGCGGAAGGTCTCGTCGATCGCGCGCGCCACTTCCGGGGCGCGGGGATTACCGGGGTGCCCCATCGCCTGCGAGAGGTCCGAGGGGCCGACGAAGTAGACGTCGATTCCTTCGACCCCGAGAAGCGCATCCAGGTTGTCGAGTGCCTCGCGTTCCTCGATCTGGATCGCCACCAGCGTCGCTTCGTTCGCCTTCTGCACGTACTCGGCCAGCGGGCCGTGGGCGTCGTAGGCCGCGGCGCGCGTGCCCGCGGCGAGGCCGCGGCGGCCCGCCGGGTGGAATTTGGCCGCGGCGAGCACTTCGCGCGCCTGCGCGGCGGTGCTCACGTGGGGCACCTGCACGCCCCTGACGCCGCGGTCGAGCACTTGCATGATGTGCTCGGCGCTGTTCGTCGCCGGCCGCGCGATCGCCGTCAGGCCGCAGGCCTCGGCCGCCATCGCCATCAGCTCCACGCTCTCCAGCGACAGGGCGCCGTGCTCGCAGTCGAGCAGGACCCAGTCGAACCCGGCGGCGCCGATCATCTCGACTACCTGCGGCGAGGGGATCATCACCGAGGCGCCGAACGCCGGCTCGCCGGCGTGGAGCTTGCGCTTCATGGGGTTGGGCTTCACGCCGCTACTCGCGCACGCGCGCGAGCTTCTCGACTTCGGGCAGGCGCCGCAGCGCGCGCATGACGCGCGCCAGGTGCTGGCGGTTGGCGACCTCGATCACGAAGAGCATCGTGGTGTAGAGGTGCCGGTCCTCTTCCATGCTGATGGCGTCGATGTTGGAGCCGGCCTCGGCGATCGCCGAGGCCACCTTGGCGAGAACGCCGCGCTGGTTGGCGACCGCGACCCGCAGCGCGGCCGGGAAGTGGCGGTGCGTGCCGCGGTCCCACTCGAGGTCGAGCCACTGCTCCGGCTCGGCGCGGCGCGAGCGCTCCGCCTGCCGGCACTCGGCCGCGTGCACCACGAGGCCCTGGCCCTTCTTCATCGAGCCGACGATGGCGTCCCCCGGGATCGGCCGGCAGCAGCTCGCGAGCTGCACCGCCATGCCCTCGGTGCCGCGGATGACGACGCTCGCGGCCGGCTTGGGCGTCGCGGCCTTCGCCTCGTCGCGCTCGGCCCGCAGCAGGAGCTTGCGCGCCACCACCGCCGGCAGGCGCCGGCCGAGGCCGATGTCGGCGAGGATCTCCTGGCGCGAGCGGGCGCCGGAGTCGCGCACCGCGCGCTCCCAGCTCGCCTCGTCGACAGCGCCGCTCGCGCCGGCCGCCTTCAGGGCCTGCTCGAGCAGGCGCTCGCCGAGCGCCGCGGACTCCTCGTACTGCATGGTCTTCAGGAAGTGGCGGATGTTGGAGCGCGCCTTTGCGGTGCGCACGTACTGCAGCCACGACGGGTTCGGCTTGGCGTAGCCGGTGGTGATCACCTCGATCCGGTCGCCGCTGCGCAGCTCGGTCCGCAGCGGCACCAGCTCGCCGTTGACCTTCGCCGCCACGCATTTGTTGCCGATGTCAGTGTGCACGGCGTAGGCGAAGTCCACCGCGGTGGCGCCGCGCGGCAGCGACATGATGCGCCCCTTCGGCGTGAAGACGTACACCTCGTCGGGGAACAGGTCGACCTTGACGTGCTCCAGGAACTCCTGCGAATCGCCCGACTGGCTCTGGATCTCGAGCAGCGACTGCAGCCACTGGTGCGTCTTCTTCTGCAGCTCGGACATCGAGTCGGCGTCGGTCTTGTACATCCAGTGCGACGCCACGCCGGCCTCGGCCAGCCGGTGCATCTGCTCGGTGCGGATCTGGATCTCGACCGGCACGCCGTAGGGGCCGATCAGCGCGGTGTGCAGCGACTGGTAGCCGTTCGCCTTCGGGATCGCGATGTAGTCCTTGAACTTCCCGGGCACCGGCTTGTAGAGCGAGTGCAGCGCGCCGAGCGCCAGGTAGCAGGTCGGCGCGTCCTTCACCACGACGCGGAAGCCGTAGATGTCGTGCACCTCGGAGAACGACAGGTGCTTCTCGATCATCTTGCGGTAGATCGAGTAGATGTGCTTCTCGCGCCCGGTCACCGCCGCGGCGACGCCCGCCTCGGCGAGCTTGGACTTGATCGCCGCCTCGATCTTGCCGACCACCTCGCGGCGGTTGCCGCGCGCCGCGCGCGTCGCCTTGGAGAGCACCCGGTAGCGCGACGGGTGCAGGTGCGAGAACGCCAGCTCCTGCAGCTCGTGGAACAGCTCGTTCAGGCCCAGGCGGTTGGCGATCGGCGCGTAGATCTCCATGGTCTCGCGCGCCACGCGCCGTCGCTTGGCCGGCGAGACCGCGTCGAGCGTGCGCATGTTGTGCAGCCGGTCGGCGAGCTTGATGAGGATGACGCGCACGTCGCGCGCCATCGCGAGCAGCATCTTGCGGAAGTTCTCGGCCTGCGCGTCTTCGGCGGACTGGAACTCGATCTTGTCGAGCTTGGAGACGCCGTCGACGAGCTCCGCCACCGGGCCGCCGAACGTGTCGGAGATCTCGGCCTTGGTGACCGAGGTGTCTTCCATGACGTCGTGCAGCAGCGCCGCCATCAGCGCCTGGCCGTCGAGGTGCCAGCCGGCGAGGATCTCGGCGACCGCGAGCGGATGGGAAATGTAGGGCTCGCCCGATTGCCGCGTCTGCCCGGCGTGCGCCGCGCCCGAGAAGCGGTAGGCCTCGGCGACGCGCGCCACGTCTCCCGGCTTCAGGTAGCCGAAGCGGCTTTCATCGAGCGCGGGGACCGCGGCCATGGGGACAAGTGTAATCCCCGGGACGCAGCCGTCCCGAGCTGGCGCGGATGCGGGCTCCCGCTTCGCGGGAGCGGCGGTCAGCCGAGACGGGCGGCTAGAGCGGCGACGCCGGCGGCGTGGGTGGGGCGGCCGGGGTCGGGTTGCGGCGCAGGACCTCGGTCCCCACCTTGCCGGTCGCAATCTCGCGCAGCGCGATCACGGTGTGCTTGTCGCGATCGGGGTCGACCAGCGGCGAGGCGCCGGCGCCGAGCTGCCGCGCGCGGTAGGTGGCCGCCAGCGTGAGTTGGAAGCGGTTGGAGATGCGCTTCAGGCAGTCGTCAACGGTAATGCGCGCCATGTCTGGGTCCTGGAGTTGCGGGGGCGGTGCTTCGAGCCGTCAGGCTGCGCCCGTGCCGGGCCGCGCCCGCTTCAGGCGCTCTACCCGGACGATCGCCTGCAAGTCCTGCCGGGCGATCTCGAAGTCCTTGTTAATTATAACGTAGTCGAACTCCGGAGCGTGCGACATCTCCTCCTCGGCGCTCGCCAGGCGCCGGCGTATCACGTCCTCCGCATCCTGGCCGCGCGCGCGCATGCGCCGCTCGAGCTCCGCCACCGAGGGCGGCAGGATGAAGACGCCGACGCAGCCGGGATGGAGCCGGCGCACCTGGCGCGCGCCCTGCCAGTCGATCTCCAGCACCAGATCGTCGCCGCGCCCGAGCGCCTCGCGGATCACGGCCTCGGAGGTGCCGTAGCGGAAGCCGTGCACCTCGGCGCTCTCCAGGAACTCGCCGCGCTCGAGCATGGCGACGAACGCGGCGTCGTCGACGAAGTGGTACTCGCGCCCCTGCGCCTCGCCCGGACGCGGCGCCCGCGTTGTGTAGGACACCGACAGCCGCAGGCGCGGGTCGGCCTTGATCAGCGCATCGATGAGCGAGCTCTTGCCTGCGCCCGAGGGCGCCGTGACGACGAACAGCAGCCCGCTCATTCGATGTTCTGCACCTGCTCGCGCAGCTGCTCGATGAGGAGCTTCAGCTCCAGCGCGCAGTCGGCGATCGCCGCCGAGGCGGCCTTGGAGGCGAGCGTGTTCGCCTCGCGGTTGAGCTCCTGGGCGAGAAAGTCGAGCCGCTTGCCGGCAGGGCCGCCTTCGGCTGCAGGGGCCCCGCTCGCCGCGAGCACGCGCTCGACCTCGTCGAGGTGGGCGGCGAGCCGCGTTAGCTCCTCGTCGACGTCGCTCTTCGCGGCGAACAGCGCGACCTCGGCGCCGATGCGTTCGTCTGGAGCCGCGCCGAGCGCCTCGCGCAGCCGCTCGGCGAGCCGCGCGCGCTGCGCGGCGACCGCCGCCGGGACGAGCGGCGCGACGTCGGCGACGCGGCGGCGCATCGCGGCAACGCGCTCCAGCAGCGCGGCGGAGAGCCGGGCGCCCTCCCTCGCGCGCGCCGCGCAAAGCTCGTCCAGCGCGCGCCGGGCGACGGATTCCAGCACCGCGCGCAGCTGAGCCTCGTCTGCCGCCGGCTCGGCCAGCACGCCGGGCCAGCGCAACACCTCGGCGACGCTCAGCGGGGCAGCATCGGGAAACACGTCCAGCACCGCGATTTCCAGCTGTCGCAAGCGCTCCAATTCCGCCGTCCCCGCGGTCGGCGCGGCGCGCCCCCGCGCGGTGGAAAGCGCGACGCGGCATTCCAGCTTGCCGCGCGCGATGCGCGCGGCGAACAGCTCGCGCAGCGCCGGCTCGACGCCGCGCAGATCGTCGGGCATGCGGAACTGAATGTCGAGGTAGCGCGAGTTGACCGAGCGCAGCTCCAGCGCGAGCGCGCCGAGCGGAGAATCGGCGCTCGCGACGGCGTAGCCGGTCATGCTTTGGATCATGGGGTTGCAGGTATCATAGGGTAGATGTCCTCCCAAGCCAACCAGCCATTGCCGGAGGGCTTTCGTCTCGAAAATTACAGAGTTCTGCGGCTGCTGGCCTCCGGCGGCTTCTCGTTCGTGTACCTGGCGCACGACGAGAACGAGGTTCCGGTGGCGATCAAGGAGTATCTCCCCGCCACGCTCGCGTTGCGCACCGACACGAATCCGTCGCCGGCGGTGCCGGAGGAAAACCTCGCCACTTTCCGCTACGGCCTGAAGTGCTTCTTCGAGGAGGGCCGTGCGCTCGCCACGCTGCAGCACCCGAACGTCGTGCGCGTGATCAATTTCTTCCGCGCCAACGATACCGTCTACCTGGTCATGCGCTACGAGCGCGGCCGCACATTGCAGGAGCACATCCACAAGCGCAGCGGCGCCCTGAGGGAAGAATGGCTGCGCAGCACCTTCGCGCAGCTGCTCAACGGCCTGCGCGAAGTGCATTCCAACAAGCTGCTGCACCTCGACATCAAGCCGGGCAACATCTACGTCCGCAACGACGGCACTCCGGTGCTGATCGACTTCGGCGCCGCGCGCCAGACGCTCGCGAGCGACGGCCTCAGGCTGCCGCCGATGTACACGCCCGGGTTCGCCTCTCCGGAGCATCATCGCGGCCGCGAGCGCCTCGGCCCCTGGAGCGACATCTACTCTATCGGCGCCTCGATGTACGCGTGCCTCGCGGGCGCGGCGCCGCCGCCGGCGCCGCAGCGCCTCGAGAAGGACAAAATGACAAGCGCGCGGCGGGCGTGGGCGGGAAAATATTCCGCAGCGCTGCTGGACACGATAGATTGGTGCCTGCGCCTGGACCACATGGAACGCCCGCAGAGCGTGTTCGCGCTGCAGAAAGCACTGCTCGGGGAGAAGGAGCCGGGATACCGCGGCGAGGCGCCGTTGCTCGACCAGCTGAAGGACGCAATCCTGCGCAAGGTGAGGGGCGCAGCGGAAAAATCATGAAATACGCCATCTTCCAGGACACGCGCATCGGCAAGCGCGCCTACCAGCAGGACCGCGTCGGCCGCTGGCAGACGCGCGACTCGCTGTTCGTGGCGGTCGCCGACGGCATGGGCGGCCACGCGCACGGCGACGTCGCCGCGCAGCTCACCGTCGACTGCCTCGGCGCGGCGTTTCGCACCGAGGCGAAACCGAAGATCGCCGATCCGGACATGTTCCTGTTCCGCTCGATCGGCCGCGCGCACGCCATGATCCTCCACCAGGCGCAGAGGCAGAAGCTGGGGCAGTCGTTCGCCGACTCGCCCCGCACCACGATCGTCGCCTGCCTGGTGCAGGACGGCTACGCGTACTGGTCCTTCGTCGGCGACTCTCGGCTCTACGTCATCCGCGACGGGCGCATCGTCACGCGCACGCGCGACCACACGCCGGTGCAGGTGCTGATCGACGCCGGCCGCATCCGCGAGGAAGCCGCCGCGACGCACCCGGACCGCAACAAGCTGCTGCAATGCCTCGGCGGGCCGCGCGCGCCGAAGATCGAGCCCTCCGCCAACACGCGGCTGCACAAGGGGGACGTAGTGCTCCTCTGCAGCGACGGCTTCTGGGGGCCGCTCACGCAGCGCCAGCTGCTGATGGGCCTGCTCGGCAGGCCGCTCGCCAAGGCGATGCCGGAGCTGATGGCGCTGGCCGAGGCGCGCGCCGGCCCGCGCTGCGACAACCTCTCGGCGATCGCGATCGAATGGCAGGACAAGGCGGTGGCGGCGCCGGTCGAGCCCGAGACGGTGCCGATGGCCGACCTGCCGACCGACATCCAGGACTTCAGCGCCACCGAGCCGGATTTCATGCGCATGTCGGACGAGGACATCGAGCGCGCGATCGCGGACATCAAGCGCGCGCTGAAGAAGAACGACCCGGGGGTGCGATGAGGCCGAGCCGGCGCCGGGCGGACGAGTTGCGTGCGGTGCGCATCGCGCGCGGCTATACCCGCCACGCCGAGGGCTCCGTGCTGGTCGAGTTCGGCGACACCAAAGTGCTGTGCAACGCCAGCGTCGAGGACCGGGTGCCGCCGTTCCTGCGCGACAAGGGCCGGGGCTGGGTCACCGCCGAATACGGGATGCTGCCGCGCGCCACGCACACGCGGGGCGAGCGCGAGGCGGCGCGCGGGCGCCAGTCCGGACGCACCCAGGAAATACAGCGGCTGATCGGCAGGAGCCTGAGGGCGGTCGTCGATCTTCCGGCGCTCGGCGAGCACACGGTGCACCTTGACTGCGACGTGCTGCAGGCCGACGGCGGCACGCGCACGGCGGCGATCACGGGCGCGTTCGTCGCATTGCACGATGCGCTCGCCTGGCTGCGCGGGCGGGGCCGCATCGCGACGTTGCCGGTGAAGGACTTCGTCGCCGCGGTCTCGGTGGGCGTCTACGAGGGAATTCCGGTGCTCGACCTGGACTACGCCGAGGATTCCGCCTGTGAGACCGACATGAACGTGGTCATGACCGGCAGCGGCGGGTTCGTGGAAGTGCAGGGCACCGCGGAAGGCGCGCCCTTTGCGCGCGCCGCCCTCGAGCGCATGCTCGAACTCGCCGCGGGCGGGATCGCGGAGCTGGTGGCACAGCAGCGCAGGGCGCTCGGGGTTTGAGCGGGGGCCTGAAGTCGCTGGTGCTCGCGTCGGGCAACCCCGGCAAGCACGCCGAGCTGCAGTCGCTGCTGCGGCCGCTCGGCATCCACGTCCTCACCCAGGTCGAGCTCGGGGTCGCGGAGGCCGACGAGCCCCATGACAGCTTCCTTGAGAACGCGCTCGCCAAGGCGCGCCATGCTTGCATCGCTACCGGGCTGCCGGCGCTCGCCGACGACTCGGGACTGTGCGTCGACGCGCTCGGCGGCGCGCCGGGGGTGCACTCGGCCTATTTCGCCGGGCGCGACGGCGACAGGGGCGAGCGCGACGCGCGCAACAACGACAAGCTGCTCGCCGAGATGCGGACGAAGCGCGACCGCCGCGCACACTACGAATGCGTCCTGGTGCTGATGCGCGGGGCGGACGACCCGCGGCCGCTCGTCGCCAGGGCAGAATGGCACGGCGAGATCGCGCCCGCGGCGCGCGGCGATGGCGGCTTCGGCTACGACCCGCTCTTCGAGGTCGGCGGGCTCGGTTGCACCGCGGCCGAGCTGGCGCCGGAGGAAAAGAACCGCATCAGCCACCGCGGGCAGGCGCTGCGCAAGATGGTCGAACTGATCGCGCGATCGTGAGCGCGCGGCTGCACGATGCTCGGCAGGTGCATTTCGCGCAGCTGCCGCCGCTCGCCCTCTACGTGCACCTGCCGTGGTGCGTGCGCAAGTGCCCGTATTGCGACTTCAACTCGCACGAGCGCGCGGGCGAGCTGCCCGAGCGGGAGTATGTTGGCGCCCTGATGCGCGACCTCGAGGCGCTGCTGCCCTCTGTCTGGGGACGGCGCGTGCGCTCGGTGTTCATCGGCGGCGGCACGCCGAGCCTGTTCTCCCCGGCATCGATCGATGCGCTTCTTGCCGGCGTGCGCGCGCGGCTCACGCTCGATCCGGATGCGGAGGTGACGCTGGAAGCCAACCCCGGCACCGCGGAGGCGGCGCGCTTCCGCGGCTACCGCGAAGCGGGCGTGAACCGGATCTCGCTCGGCGTGCAGAGCTTCGACGACGCCATGCTCGCCGCGCTCGGCCGCATCCATGGCGCGGCGGAGGCGCACCGGGCGATCGATGTGGCGCTGGCGGCGTTCGAAAACGTCAATATCGACCTGATGTACGGCCTGCCCGGGCAGAGCGTCTCGATGGCGCGCGCGGATCTCGCCGAGGCGATCCGCTCGGGCGCCGCGCATGTCTCGGCGTACCAGCTGACGATCGAGCCGAACACTGTGTTCCACGCCAGGCCGCCCGCGCTCCCGGCGCACGAGGCCTGCGCCGACATGCAGCAGGCGGCGGAGGAGGCGCTCGCCGCCGCCGGGTTCGAGCACTACGAGATCTCGGCGTTCGCCCGGCCGGGGCGCCGCTGCCGCCACAACCTCAACTACTGGGAATTCGGCGACTACCTCGGCGTCGGCGCCGGCGCGCACGGCAAGCTGTCGTTCGCGGACCGGGTGACGCGGCACGAGCAGCCGAAGCAGCCGCGCGAGTACCTTGCCGGCGGGCGGCCAGCCGCGGTGCGCGCGGTCGGCTCGGGCGAGCTCCCGTTCGAGTTCATGCTGAACGCGCTGCGCCTGGTCGAGGGCTTCGCGCCGGAGCTGTTCCCCGCGCGGACCGGCCTTGCCGCGCCGGTGATGGAAGCGGGGCTGAAGGACGCCGAGAAGAGAGGCCTGCTGGAGCGCAGCGTCGGGCGAATCCGCCCGACCGCGCTCGGGCAGCGTTTCCTCAGCGATCTGACCGCGCTATTCCTGCCGCACGAATAGGAGGTCGCGCACCGGGTGGCCGAGCGCGAGGCCCCTGCGCTCGAACTTCGTGGTCGGCCGGAATCGCGCTTCCTTTGGCGCAGCCCTGAAGAGTCCGCTGGACGCGAACACCTGCTCGATCTGCGCTGCGTAGTGCGGCCAGTCGGTGGCGGCGTGGACGTAGCCGCCCGCGACCAGCTTGCGCGCGGCGAGCGCGGCGAAGTCGGGCTGCACCAGGCGGCGCTTGTGGTGGCGCTTCTTCGGCCATGGATCGGGAAAGAACAGGTGCAGGCCGGCGAGCGAGGCGTCGGGAATCATGTGCCGCATCACCTCCGCCGCATCGTGCCGGATGACGCGCAGGTTGCGGATGTCGCGCACCGCGATCTGCTTCAGCAGGCTGCCCACGCCCGGCGCATGGACCTCGACTGCGAGGAAGTTCCTGCCCGGGGTCGAGAGCGCGATCTCGGCGGTGGTCTCGCCCATGCCGGAGCCGATTTCGAGCACGACCGGCGCGTCCGTGCCGAAAAGGCTTTTCAGATCGAGGGGGCGATGGGAGAACGGGACGCCGAACCTGGGGAGCAATTCGTCCAGCGCGCGCTGCTGCGCGGGCGTGGTCCGCCCTTGGCGCAGGACGTAGCTGCGGATCGGCTTGATCAGGCCGCTTTCGGCTGCGAGGGGGCGATGCTGCCTTCGGTCGGCGACGACGGCGTCGCGGCGTAGAGCCTTTTCGGCATGCGGCCGGCGAGAAAGGCTTCGCGGCCCGCCTCGACCGCGAGCTTCATCGCGTGCGCCATCCGCACCGGCTCCTTCGCCGCGGCGATCGCGGTGTTCATCAGAACGCCGTCGCAGCCCAGCTCCATCGCTACCGCCGCGTCGGACGCGGTGCCGACGCCGGCATCGACCAGCACCGGAACCTTCACGGCGCCGATCACCAGCTGCAGGTTCCAGGGATTGAGGATCCCCATGCCCGAGCCGATCAGCGAGGCGAGCGGCATCACTGCGACGCAGCCGGCGTCCTCCAGCATCTTCGCCTGGATCGGGTCGTCCGAGCAGTACACCATCACCTTGAAGCCTTCCTTGACCAGCTGCGTCGCCGCGGCGAGGGTCTCGGGCATGTTCGGGTAGAGCGTGCTGGCGTCGCCGAGCACCTCGAGCTTCACCAGGTCGTGCCCGTCGAGCAGCTCGCGCGCCAGCCGCAGCGTGCGCACCGCGTCGGCGGCGCTGTAGCAGCCGGCCGTATTCGGCAGGTAGGTGAAGCGCGAGGGCGGCAGGTACTCGAGCAGCGAGGGCTCGCCGCGCGTCTGGCCGATGTTCGTGCGCCGGATCGCCACCGTCACGATCTCGGCGCCGGAAGCCTCGATCGCCGCGCGCGTCTGCACGAAATCCCGGTACTTGCCCGTGCCGACGAGCAGGCGCGAGCCGTAGGCCTTGCCGGCGATGAAGAGCGCGTCCGCCATTCTCAGCCGCCTCCCACGGCGACGACGATTTCAAGGCGATCGCCGTCGCGCAGCAAGGTCGACGCGTGTACGCCTCGCGGGACTATCTCTCCATTACATTCGATCGCAATCTTCTTACCTTCAAGCCGGAGCGCCTCAAGGAGTTCAGACAGCGACAGAGGATTGTTGTACTTTTCCACGTTCCCGTTGATAGAAATCTTAATCATAATAAATTATTTGATAATAATATCAAATACTTGATTTAATTTATTGCATCGCAATATAAACTTAATGTAATTTCTCGAAACGTTAACTTTTCCTACCAATCTATTCACCGAGGGAGTACAGTTGCTCGCGTACAGCACATAGGAGGCGAAGATGCTGACAAGGATACTGCTGATCGTTGCAGGGCTCGCACTGGGCGGATGCTCGACGTTGACGGAATTAAGCTCCATGCGCAAGGAGTACTTGCACAATGAGCAGGGCAACGTCATCGGTTACAAGGAGATGCTGCGCAATGAGCAGACCGGCGAGGTGGTCGCGCAGGTCGAGCTCTTCACGCCGTTGCGCGACTCGAGCGGCAACCTGATCGGGTACGAAGAAAAGGCGAAGGGCGGCAGCATCGTGCGCGACTTTGAGGGACGTGCGATCGGCGGGCGGTTCACCGACCTGCGCAGCCGCGGCACCAACGCGCGCAGCCGCGGCCTGCTGGTGGTGTTCGTGCCGCGCACGCCGGACAAGGTCGCGAAGATCGAGCCGGGCAAGCCGGTGTTCCCACAGCTGGTCGCGCTGCTCAGCGACCGGGATCTGCGCCGTATCCGCTAGCGAGCGGTTCCCCTAGGACTTCAAGCGCCGGCCGCGGGCGATCCCCGCGGCCGGTTCGTTTCCGGGCCCCTGACGTAGAATTCCGCGCTCGGGCGGGTGTAGTTCAATGGCAGAACACCAGCTTCCCAAGCTGGTTACGTGGGTTCGATTCCCATCACCCGCTCCAACGACCCCGGGAGCGCTGATGCCGTACTCGGTGGAAGGCAAGCTGGTGGTGGCGATCTCCTCGCGCGCGCTGCTCGATTTCGAGGAGGAGAACCGGGTGTTCGACACCCAGGGCGAGCGTGCGTATGTCGACTTGCAATACGCGCGCCTCGACGTCCCGGCAAAGGCCGGCGTGGCGCTGCCCCTGGTGAAGAAGCTGCTCGCGTTCAACACCCCCGGCGCGCAGCGCGTCGAGGTGGTGATCCTGTCCAAGAACGACCCGGTGAGCGGGCTGCGCGTGTTCCGCTCGGCGAAGCTCGCCGGGCTGGACCTGGAGCGGGGCGTGTTCACCCGGGGACGCAGCCCCTACCGCTATCTCGACGCCCTCAAGGCGAACCTGTTCCTGTCGGCGAACGAGCAGGACGTAATGGCCGCGCTCGACGCGAGCGTCCCGGCGGCGCGCGTGGTGCCGGAATCGGCGCAGGCGGCGGGCCGCCATGCGGAGGAGGTCCGGATCGCCTTCGACGGCGACGCCGTGCTGTTCTCGGACGAGGCCGAGCGCGTCTACCAGCGCGAGGGCCTCGACGCGTTTACCCGCCACGAGACCGCGCACGCGCTGAAGCCGCTGCCGCCCGGGCCGTTCAAGCCGCTGCTCGAGGCGCTCCACCGGCTGCAGGCGGCCGGCGGCACCGACGCGCCGATGCGGCTGCGCACGGCGCTGGTCACCGCGCGCAGCGCTCCGGCGCACGAGCGGGCGGTGAGGACTCTGATCGACTGGAACATCGCGGTGGACGAGGCGCTATTCCTCGGGGGCCTCGACAAGGGGGAGTTCCTGCGCGCGTTCCAGCCCGATTTCTACTTCGACGACCAGCGCGGGCACGTCGAGTCCGCGCGGCGCCACGTCGCCACGGGGCACGTTCCCTTCGGCGTCGCCAACCGGGAGCGGCGCGCGTCGTGAAGGCGCTGCGCTACGCGCTCTACGTGGTCGCCGGCCTGGCGGCGCTCCTGGCGCTCGCGGTTGCGGCGGTCGCCGTCTTCGTGGACGGCGCTTTCGTCAAGACGCGCCTCGAAGGCGCGATGCAGGCGCGCCACCGCACGCTGAAGATCGAAGGCGTGCCGGCGCTGACGCTCTTTCCGGTCGCCGGAATCTCCCTGGGCAAGACCACGCTCTCCGAGCCGAACAGCGACAAGCCCTTCGTGTCGTTCGACTCCGCGCAGGTCGCCGTTCGCGTGATGCCGCTGCTCTCCTCCGAGATCGCGGTCGAGAAGCTGAGGATCTCGGGGCTCGAGGCCCATCTGGTGCGCCGCAAGGACGGCAGCATGAACTACTCGGACCTCGCCGGTGGCGGCGAAGCGCACGGCGGCGCGGCGGCACCCCGGTTGCGCCTTGCCGAGGTGCTCGTCGAGCACGCCAACCTCGCCTACCGCGACGAGGCGAGCGGGCAGGAGATCGACGTCAAGGACCTCAACCTCAAGACCGGCCGCCTCGAAGGCGGCACGCCGGGGCAGGTGGCGCTCGAGATGCGCGTCACCGGCCGCCGTCCCGACCTCGACCTCCATGCGCGCGCTTCGGGCGCCATGCGCTTCGATCTGGGCAGGTCCGAATTCGCGTTCGATGGCTTCGAGGCCGCGCTCGCGGGCAAGGTCGAGCAGGATACGCTCGCCGCGCAGTTCAGCGCGCCGAAGGTCGAGGTGACGCCGGCGCGCGCTGCGGGCTCGGAGGTGCGCGGCAAAGTCGAGCTGAAGGGGCCGCATCGCAAAGTCGACGCCAGCCTGCGCATCGCGGCGGTCGAGGGCAGCGCGAGCGCGCTGACGATTCCGGCGATCGAGCTCGACCTCGACGCCGCCGTGGATCGGATCGCGACCCGGGCCAAGCTGCGGGCTGCGCTGAAGGCGAACCTGGAGAAGCAGGATCTCGACGCCGAGGCTTCGGGCAAGCTGGACGACTCGAGCCTGAAGGCGGGCGTTCACGTGAAGAATTTCGCCCCGCTTGCGGCGACCTTCGACGTCAGCGCCGACCGGCTGGATCTCGACCGGTATCTGGGTCCTGCACCCAAGGAGAAGCAGGGCGACGAGCGCATCGATCTCGGCGCGCTTCGCGGCAAGACCGTCAGCGGCCGGGTCGCGATTGGCGCGCTCGTGGCGAGGCGCGTCAAGCTGCAGGACGTGAAGGCCGAGCTGAGGCTCGCGGGCGGCAAGCTGGAGGTCTCGCCGTGGTCGGCGAAGCTCTACGGCGGCACGGCGAGCGGCACGCTCACCGCGGAGGCGGACGGCAACCGCTTCCACGTCAAGGAGACGGCGCAGAACGTGGCGCTCGGCGAGCTGCTGCGCGACGCCGCGCGGAAGGACGTGCTCGAGGGGCGCGGCGACGTCAGCGCCGACGTGCGCTGCGCGGGGGCTACGGTGCCGGCACTGAAGCGCTCGCTGAACGGCAGCGCGCGCGTGTATCTCAAGGACGGCGCCATCAAGGGCGTGAACCTCGCCGACAGTGCGCGCAATCTCAAGTCCGCGGTCGGCATAAAGCAGGGCAAGGCCGATCTTTCGAAGAAAACCGACTTCTCGGAGCTGAGCGCGAGCTTCGACATCAAGAACGGCGTCGCCAGGAACGACGACCTCAAGGCTGCCTCTCCTTTCCTGCGGCTCGGCGGTTCCGGCGACCTCGATCTTGGCGCCGACACGATCGACTACCTCGCCAAGGCGACGCTCGTTGCGACCGCCAAGGGGCAGGGCGGACGCGCCGCGGGAGATGTCGCCGGGGTCACCATCCCGGTGAAGCTCTCCGGCGCGCTCGAGAGCCCCGACTGGCACATCGACTACACGGGCCTGGTGGGCGGCGCGGCCGGTGGCGTGGTCCAGGGAGCGGAGAAGGGCGTCAGCAGCCTGAAGAACGCGGTGCGCGGTCTTTTCGGGCGCTAGGCGTGGGCTTCGCCGCGAAGCTGGTGGCGTGGCAGAGGCGCCATGGGCGGCACGGCTTGCCATGGCAGGGCACGCGCGACCCGTACCGCATCTGGCTCTCGGAGGTGATGCTGCAGCAGACCCAGGTGGCGTCCGTCGTGCCGTATTACGAGCGCTTTGTCGCACGATTTCCCGGAATCGCCTCGCTCGCCGCGGCATCGCAGGAACAAGTGCTCGGCCTCTGGAGCGGCCTGGGCTACTACGCGCGCGCGCGCAATCTGCATGCTGCGGCCAGGAAAGTCGCGTTCGACCTGAAGGGCAGGTTCCCGGACACTGCGGAGGGGATCCGTGCGCTCCCGGGCGTCGGCCGGTCCACGGCGGCCGCGATCGCCGCTTTCGCCTACGGCGAGCGCGCCGCGATCCTCGACGGCAACGTGCGGCGCGTGCTCGCGCGCTGCTTCGGGCGGGAGGACGAGCGCGAGCAATGGACGCTCGCGCACCGGCTGCTGCCGCGGCGGAGCGTCGCCACCTACACCCAGGCGCTGATGGATCTGGGTGCGACCGTATGCACGCGCGCCAAGCCCGCGTGCGGCCGCTGTCCGGTGGCGACACAGTGCGTCGCACGGCGCGAGCGCCGCATCGACGAACTGCCGGCGGCGCGGCGGCGCGCCGCAAAGCCCACGCGGCGCATCGAGTGGCTTGTGCTGCAGCGTCGGGGTGAAGTGCTGCTCGAGCGCCGGCCGGGCGCCGGGATCTGGGGCGGGCTCTGGTCGCTTCCGGAGCTCGGCCGCGGCGGCGCGCCGGCCTACTGCCGGGAGCGCCTCGGCTGCGAGATCGGGGCGCTCGAGCGCCTGCCCGCATTCGAGCATGGTTTCACGCATTTCAGGTTGAAGGTGCAACCGCTGCGCTGCGAGGTGCGCAGCCTGCTGCCGCGCGCGCATTCGCCGGGCTACGCCTGGCTCGCGCTTGCCGACGCCGTGCGGGCCGCGGTGCCGGCGCCGGTAAGGAAGCTGCTCTCAGAGCTCTCCTGAGCCGCCCCGCGCGGCCGACGTCTGCGTCAGCAGGCGCTGAAGGATCTCCAGTCGCCGCGGGCCATCGCCCAGCTCGAGCAGGCGCTGCTTCGACTCCAGCGGCAGCGGCAGCACCTCGGCGAGCCGCGCGCCGACCCAGACGCACGACTCGAAGCGGAAGGGCTTGGCGAACAGGCGCTCGCCGTGCTCGGCGGCGATCCGCTCGAGCAAGCGCCGAGCGCCCGAAAGTTCCTCGGGTACCGGCGAATCGATCTCCTCGGGAAGCGGCTCGACCGAGGCCACGACCAGCCCGTCGGACCGGTCCTCCCGCGCCAGGACGCGAAAGCGCTGCGCGCCCTGCACTACGATCTGCAGCAGGCCGAGCTGCTGCATGTCCCAGTTCACGATGCGCGCGAGGCAGCCGACCTCCTCGGGTGTCGCCGGTGCCCCTACCTCGGCGCCCTCGCGGATCAGGCAGACGCCGAAGGGGCGCTCGTCGCGCAGGCACTCCTTCGCCATCGCCAGGTAGCGCTGCTCGAAGATCCGCAGCGGCAGCAGGCCGCCGGGGAACAAAACCGTGTCGAGCGGAAAGAGGGGGATGCGGCCCGGCGTCGCCATCAGTCCTGCGCCGCGAGCGCCCGGTGGCGCACCAGCACGCGCCAGTCGGCGCGGAACGCCTGCGCCAGCCGCTCCGCAAGGTAGACGGAGCGGTGGCGGCCGCCGGTGCAGCCGACGGCGACGGTCAGGTAGCTGCGGTTGTCGCGCAGCACCTCGGGCAGCCAGCGGCCGAGAAACGCCCGCAGGTCCTCGAAAAACGCCTGCACCCGCTCCTGGCCCTCCAGAAACGCGATCACCTCGGCGTCGCGCCCGGTCAGCGCGGCGAGGCCCGGCTCATAGTGCGGATTGGGAAGCATGCGGGCGTCGACGACCCAGTCGGCCTCGAGCGGGAGGCCGTCCCGAAAGGCGAACGATTCGAACAGCAGCGTCAGCGCGCCGCCGCGCAGGGCCAGCAGGTCGCGTATCCAGTTGCCCAGCGCCTTGGTTTGCAGGCCGCTCGTGTCGATGCGGTGCCCGAGCTCCGCCACGCCGGCAAGCAGCGCGCGCTCCCGTTCGATCGCCTCGCTCAGCGTCAGGCCCTGCCCGGCCAGCGGGTGGCTGCGGCGCGTTTCGGAGAAGCGGCGCAGCAGCGTCTCGGCGCTCGCCTCGAGGAACAGCACCCGCGTCTCGGCGCCGAGCGCGCGCAGCGCCTCCAGGCTCGCCGGGAGCGACGACAGCGCGACGCTGCGCGCATCCACGCTCACCGCGATGCGCCGGTGGCCGCCATCGCCCGCGAACTTTACCGCGTCGATCAGCAGCGTGGCCGGCAGGTTGTCGACGCAGTAGTAGCCGCTGTCCTCGAGCACGCCGAGCGCGATGCTCTTGCCCGACCCCGACAGGCCGCTGACCAGAACCAGCTGCACGCGAAATCAGGGACAGACCACGTTTTCCGCGCGGCGTACCGCGAAAAACGTGGCCTGTCCCTGTTTTCCCCTACGCATCGCCGCTCATGGCCTGCTTTTGGCGCGCCAGGAATTCCGCGGCCGAGTCCTTGCCGCGCAGCTGGAGGATGTAGTTGCGCACTGCGGCCTCGAGCAGCACCGCGAGGTTGCGGCCTGCGGCAACCGGAATCACGACTTTGCGCACGGTCACCCCAAGAATCTCCTCGGCGAGCTCAGACAGCGGCAGCCGCTCGATCGGGTCGCGCGCAGCGCTGCCGCCGGGCTTCTCCAGGTGCGCGATCAGCTTCAGCTTCATCTTCGGCCGCACCGCGGTCTCGCCGTAGATGGCGCGGATGTTGATCAGGCCGAGCCCGCGCACCTCGAGGAAATCCTTCAGCAGCGGCGGGCAGCGGCCTTCGAGCGTGGTTGCGGCGATGCGCGAGATCTCCACCACGTCGTCGGCGACGAGACCCTGGCCGCGGCTGATCAGCTCGAGCGCGAGCTCGCTCTTGCCGACCCCCGACTCGCCGGTGATCAGCACGCCGACGCCGAGCACGTCCATCAGCACGCCGTGGCGCTCGGCGGTGTCGGCGAGCCGCTTGGCGAGGTAGCTGGAGAGCTTCTCGATGACGCGTGCGGCAGGGAGCGGCGTCGCGAACAAGGGCGTGCCGGCGCGGTCGGCAGCCTCTGTCAGCGTTGCCGTCGGCGCGACGCCGTCGGCGAGGATCAGCGCCGCCGGCGCCGGCGCGAACAAGCGCTCGATCAGCCCCGAGAGCGTACCCGCCTCGTAGGCGCCGATGACCTGGATGCTGTTCGGGTGAGTGAGATTAAGGTGGCCGATCAGCGCCGCGGCCGCGGCCGACTCGCGGCGTACCGCGGTGCGGCCGTCGCGCCCCGCGACCCACGCGAGCGCCAGCGCCTCGCGGTTATCCTCATGCAGCTGCGCGACGTTGACCTGCAGCATCGGGCTGCCACGCGGCAATGAGCTGGTGCAGGGCCGCAGCGTCCGCCGCGGCCGTGAGCGACTCGCGCAGCGTGCGGTCGCTGAACATCTGCGCCAGCTCCGACAGGATCTCGAGGTGCTTCTCGGTGGCGTGCTCCGGCACGAGGAGCACGAACACGAGACCGACCGGCTTGCCATCCGGCGCGTCGAACGGCACCGGCTGGGCAAGCCGCACGAAGGCGCCGAGCGCCTCCTTCAGTCCCTTGATGCGACCGTGCGGCATGGCGATGCCCTGGCCGAGGCCGGTCGAGCCGAGGCGCTCGCGCGCGAACAGGCTCTCGAACACGGCGCCCCGGGCAATGCCGTTGTGATTCTCGAACAGCAGACCGACCTGCTCGAACAGCCGCTTCTTGCTCGACGCGGCGAGATCCGGCAGGACGTGCGACAGCGGCAGCAGCTTCGCGACGAGGCTCATCGGAGGGCGCGAATTATAGCCCGCTAGCGGCGCTTCGGCGCGTCGTGCGACCTGGCGTCGCGCCTGCCCTTGTGGCGCAGCACCTGCCGATCGAGCTTGTCGACGAGCAGGTCGATGGCCGCATACAAGTCCGCCTGCTCGCACTCGCAGTGAATGTCCTTGCCGCGCACGTGAAGCGTCACTTCGGCCTTGCGCAGGATCCTGGAGGCGGACAGCGTGACGTGCACGTCGATCACATGGTCGAAGTGGCGCCGCACGCGCTCCAGCTTGCCGCCGACGTAGCTGCGGATGGCCGGAGTGATCTCCAGCTGATGACCGCTCACGTTGAGGTTCATTACAGGCTCTTCCTCTGGTTGACGGGCGGAATCTGAAGCGACTCGCGGTACTTGGCGATGGTGCGCCGCGCGACCACGATGCCCTGCTCGGCGAGAATCTGCGCGATGCGCGAGTCGGAGAGCGGCGCGCGCGCGTCCTCGGCCGCGACCAGCTGCCGGATCAGCGCCCGGATCGCCGTGGACGAGGCGGCGCCGCCGGTGTCGGTCGCCACGTGGCTGCCGAAGAAATACTTGAGCTCGAAGGTGCCGCGCGGCGTGGCCATGTATTTCTGCGTCGTCACGCGCGAGATCGTGCTCTCGTGGACGCCGAGGACGTCCGCAATCTCGCGCAGCACCATCGGACGCATCGCGACTTCGCCGTGCTCCAGGAAGCTGCGCTGCCGGTCCACGATCGCCTGCGACACGCGCAGGATGGTGTCAAAGCGCTGCTGCACGTTCTTGATCAGCCAGCGCGCTTCCTGCAGCTGCGAGGACAGCGCGTTGCCGCCGCCATTGCGCGAGCGCGACGCCAGCTCGGCGTAGAGCCGGTTGACGCAAAGCCGCGGCATCGCCTCCGGGTTGAGGCTGGCGCGCCAGACGTTGCGCACCTTGCGCACGATGACGTCGGGAACGACGTAGCGCGTCTCGACGCGCGCGTAGGGCGCGCCCGGCCTGGGGTTCAGGCCCCGGATCAGGTTTTGCGCGGCGCGCAGTGCGGCCTCGTCGGCGCCCGTGACGCTCTTCAGGCGCGCGTAGTCGCGCTCGGCAAGCAGCCCGAGATGCCGCTCGGCGATCGTCAGCGCCAGCGCCGCGGCGCCGCCCGCTACCGCTCCGCAGCCGGGGTCCGTGCGCATGAGGGCGCGCAGCTGCAGCGCCAGGCATTCGCCCGGCGAACGCGCGCCGACGCCGGCGGGCTCGAGGTTCTGCAGCTGCTTCAGCGCGATCGCGAGCTCGTCGGCCTCGACCTCCGCTTCGGGCGGCAGCAACGCCGCGATCTCCTCGAGCGGCTGCGTGAGGTAGCCGTCTTCGTCGAGCGCGTCGATCAGCAGCCCCACCAGCGTGCGGTCGCGCACCTCGAGATTGGTCAGCGCGACCTGTCCGATCAGGTGATCTCGCAGCGTCGGCACGTCGGCCGCGGCGTGGGTACGGTCGCCATCGTCCTCGGCGTCCTCGCCGCCGCGCCATGCGGCGGCGTAGTCGGGCGGCAGGTCCTCGCTGCTCTGCGCGGCCGGCGGCTCCGCGGCCGAGCGTGGTGCTTCCGTGGCGGCGTCCGGCGGCGCCTGCGTCTCGCCGTCGGTTTCTTCGCGCTCGAGGATCGGGTTCTCCATCAGCAGGCGCTCGATCTCCTGGTTCAGCTCGACCGTGGAGAGCTGCAAGAGGCGGATCGACTGCTGCAGCTGCGGCGTCAGCGTCAGGTGCTGCGAGAGCCGGAACTGCAGGGTGGGCTTCATGGGGCTGGGATTCGCCGCGGACGGCGCGGGCTACATGCGGAAGTGCTCGCCCAGATAGACGCGGCGAACACTGTCATTATAGACGATCTCCTCCGGCCGGCCGCTCGCGAGCACGGCCCCTTCGTTGATGATGTAGGCCCGGTCGCAGATCCCCAGTGTCTCGCGCACGTTGTGGTCGGTGATCAGCACGCCGATGCCGCGGGCCTTGAGGAAACCGATGATGCGCTGGATGTCTAGGACCGCGATCGGGTCGACCCCGGCGAAAGGCTCGTCCAGCAGGATGAAGCCGGGCTCCGAGCCCAGGGCGCGCGCGATCTCCAGCCGCCGGCGCTCGCCGCCCGAGAGCGACAGCGCGGCGTGCTTGCGCAGGTGCGCGATGTTGAGCTCCGAGAGCAGCTCGTTCAGCCGCTCCTGCATCTGGCCGGGGGGAAGCCCCTGCAGCTCGAGCACCGCCTGGACGTTCTCCTCGACGCTGAGCTTCCTGAAGACCGAGTTCTCCTGCGGCAGGTACGAGATGCCGAGGCGCGCCCGGCGATGGATCGGCAGCCGCGTCAGCTCGCGGCCGTCGAGGTGGATGCGGCCCGCGTCGGCGGGTATCAGGCCGACGATCATGTAGAAGCAGGTCGTCTTGCCGGCGCCGTTGGGGCCGAGCAGCCCGACCACCTCGCCGCTCGCCACCTCGAGCGAGACGCCGTCGACCACGGCGCGGGCGCTGAAGCGCTTGCGCAGCCCTTCGGCGTGCAGAACGCTCATTTCGAAGCAGGAGCCTCCGGCTTCGGCGCAGCACCTGCCGGCGCCTTGGGCGGAGCGGCCTGCGTCTTCGGCTGGATCACCGCCTTGACGCGCGCATCGGTGGGCGCCGGCGCGCCCTTGCCCGAGCTCACCGAGAAGAACTGGGTGCGCTGGTCGAGGAAGATGTAGTCGCCGCGGACCACGTCCTGGTCGCGCGTCACGCGCGCATGGTCGAAGAGCTCGATGTGCTCGTTGCGCTCGTCGATTTCGACGCGCTGCGCCTCGCCGTCGGTCCAGACGCCTTCCTTGCCGTCCTTGGGGTCGCCCTTCTGGCGGAAGGTCACCGGGTTGCCGGTGGCCGTCGCGTACTGGAAGCCGTCGGCGTCCGTGTGCACGACGATGCGGTCGGCATGAACCAGGATCGTTCCCTTGGTGAGCACGACCTTGCCCTCGAAGATAGTGATGCGCCGCGCATCGTCAGAGCTCATGCGGTCCGACTCGATCTGCGTCGGCTTGTCCTTGTCGGCCTTTTCGGCGAGCGCGGGCAGCGCCGGCGGGATCAGCAGCAGCAGGGCCGCGCGCAGCGCTAGGCGCCGGCCCCCGGGCATGCGCGTCACGGCTCCTCCGCGGCGGCGCTTGGGTTCGGCTCGTAGCGTCCGTGCACGTTGTGGCGCAGGAAGAGCTGGCCCGTGTCGTTGTGATATTCCATGCCGCGACCCCGCAGCATGCGGCTACCCTCCGTGATCGTCACCTCCCGGTCGCTCTCGATCACCGAGCGGTCGCGCACCAGGTGCAGGAAGCTCGTGCGCATTCGCATCTCGGGGCGTTCGCCGCTGGCGTCGCGCACCACGAGCACGTTGTCATAGAGGAACATCTCTTCGCCGTCCTGCGACAGCGTTCCCCGCTCCGCGGTCACCGTCGTGCGCGGCTCGCCCGGCTTGGTCTGCACCATTCGCGGCGTCACCAGGTCGGTCGAGTCGTCGTCCGGGTAATGTATCATCTTCGCAGCATCGAGCGTGGACTCGACCGCACCGCGCCGGTCGTAGCGCACGGTGTGCAGGTTGTCGATGATGTAGTCGGGATCGTGGCGCAGCGGCGCCGGAGGAGTTCCCTGCTCTTGCCGCACTGTCTGCTGCAGCCAGAAGGTGATCGCGGCGAGCGACAGCATCAGGAGCAGCGGAAACAGCCGCGTTGCCGCGAGTCTCACGCGAGGTAGCGGGCCAGGACGGCGTTCCAGCGTCCCTGGGCGCGCAGCAGGAACTCGCAAACTTCGCGCGCTGCGCCGCGACCGGCCGGCGCGCGAGCCACATAGTGCGCGTTGGCGCGCACGATGTCCGGGGCCTCTGCGGGCGCACAGGCAAAGCCGCAGCGGCGCATGGCTGGGAGGTCGACCAGCTCGTCTCCCATGAATCCGGCCTCGTCGGTGGGGAAGCGGAGGCGCGCCGCGAGCGCGTCGACTGCGCCGCGCTTGTCCTCAACGCCTTGGGCCACGTGCGCGATGCCGAGTTCCCCCGCTCGCCGGGCCACCGCGGCCGACTCCCGGCCGCTGACGAGACCGACGGTAACGCCGGCGGCGAGCAGCAGCTTCAGCCCGTGCCCGTCGTGCGCATCGAACACCTTGAGCGTCTCGCCCTCCGGGCCGTACCACAGGCGTCCGTCGGTGAGCACGCCGTCGACGTCGAACAGCATGAGGCGCACGCGCCTCGCGCGCAGCGTCGCGTCGGCGCCCGCATCGGTCATCGCGTCAGAGGACTTTGGCCCGGAACAGGTCGTGCATGTTGAGTGCGCCGACGAGCTCGCCCTGCGCGTTCACCACGAGCAGCTGGCTGATACGGTGATCGTCCATGATCTTGACGGCTTCGGCGGCGAGCGCCTCGGGCCGGATCGTGCGCGGCGCGCGCGTCATGCAGGCGGCGACTCCGGTCGCGCCCAGGTCGGAGTGCCTGCCGAGCGCGCGGCGCAAATCGCCGTCGGTGAAAATGCCGCAGACTCTCCCGCTTCCGTCCACCACCGCCGTCATCCCTAGTCCGGCGCGCGTGATCTCCGCAATCGCATCCCCCAGTCTTGCATCGACGCCCACCTTCGGGACGTCGCCGCCCGAGCGCATCAGGTCGGAGACATGCACCAGCAGCCGGCGCCCGAGCGCGCCGCCCGGATGGGATCGCGCGAAGTCCGCCGCCGAGAAGTCGCGCGCCTTGAGCAGCGCCACCGCGAGCGCGTCGCCGAGCGCGAGGGCCGCCGTCGTGCTCGCGGTGGGCGCGAGATTGAGCGGGCACGCCTCCTGCGAGACGCCGGCGTCGAGCACCACGTCGGCTTCGCGGGCCAGCGCGGACTGCGCGTTTCCGGTCATCACGATCAGCTTGGCGCCCTGCCGCCGTACCAGCGGCAGGATCAGCAGCAGCTCGTCGCTCTCGCCGGAATGCGAGATGCCGATGAAGACGTCGTCGCGCTGGATCATGCCGAGGTCGCCGTGGCTCGCTTCGGCAGGGTGCACGAAGTACGCCGGCGTGCCCGTGCTCGAGAGGGTGGAGGCGATCTTGCGCGCGATGTGGCCGGACTTGCCGATGCCGCTGACGATGACCCGGCCCCGGCAAGCGAGGATCAAGGACACCGCCTCCAGAAAGCGCTGGTCCAGCCGCGCGATCAGCGCGCGCACCGCGTCCGCTTCGATCTCCAGCACCTCGCGGGCGAGCTCGAGGGCCGAGGCGGTGGCGTCCTTCGGTATCATGGCCGGGGAGTATAGCCCAACACATTCATTGACTTATCCCATGCACGCCGTCGGCATCGCACTGCAACCGATCGTCATCCTGCTCGCCGCCGCGGTGCTGGCGGTGGTCGCGTGCCGCCTGCTGTCGCTGCCGCCGATCATCGGCTACCTCGCGGTCGGGCTGGCGCTCGGGCCGCGCGCGCTCGGCGCCGCGCCCGACGACGAGCAGCTGCGCGACCTCGCCGAGTTCGGTGTCGTGTTCCTGATGTTCTCGATCGGGCTCGAGTTCAGCCTGCCGAAGCTGCGCGTGATGCAGCGCGACGTGTTCGGGCTGGGGCTGGCCCAGGTCGCGATCACGATCGCGGCCTGCGTCGCGCTCGCCCTGGCCGTCGGCGGCGCGGCAGGGGTCGACTGGCGCACCGGCCTCGCGCTCGGGGGCGCGGTGGCGATGTCTTCGACGGCGGTGGTCTCGAAGCTCCTGGTCGAGCGCATGGAGCTGGAGTCGGCGCATGGCCGCGCCATCATCGGCGTGCTCCTCGCCCAGGACTTGGCGGTGGTGCCGCTGCTGATCCTGGTACCGGTGCTCGGCGAGCCTGCGGCCGGCATCGGCCTTGCCATCGGCGTGGCGCTCGCCAAGGCGGCGTTCGTGCTCGCGGTGCTGCTGCTCGCCGGGCCGCGCATCATGCGGGCCTGGTTCGGCGTGGTGGCGCGGCGCAAGTCGACCGAGCTGTTCGTCCTCAACGTGCTGCTCGTGGTCCTGACCCTGGCGCTGGTCACTGGGCTCGCCGGCCTGTCGCTCGCGCTGGGCGCGTTTCTCGCCGGGATGCTGATCTCGGAGACCGAGTACCGCTACCAGGTCGAGGAGGAAATCAAGCCGTTCCGCGACGTGCTGCTCGGCGTCTTCTTCGTCACGGTCGGCATGCTGCTTGACCTGAGGCTGGTGATGGAGCGCTTCGGCCTGGTGCTCGCGCTGCTCGCCGCGCTGGTTGCGTTCAAGTTCGCGCTGATCGGGGTGCTCGCGCGCCTCGCCGGCAAGCCCCCGGGCGCCGCATTGCGCACCGCGCTGGCGCTGGCGCAGGGTGGGGAATTCGGCTTTGTGCTGCTGGCGCAGGCGAACGCGGCCGGCGCGGTGCCGGACGCGGTCGCGCAGCCGCTGCTCGCGGCAATGATTCTGTCGATGATGGCCACTCCGTTCCTCGTCGGCGCGAGCGACCGGCTGGTGCTGCGCTTCGCGCAATCGGAGTGGATGCAGCGCTCGCTCGAGCTGCACCGCGTCGCGGTGCAGTCGCTCGAAACGGAGCGCCACGTCATCATCCTCGGGTACGGCCGCAACGGCCAGCACGTCGCGCGCCTGCTGGACGCCGAGGGCGTGCGCTACATGGCGCTCGATCTCGACCCGGAGCGCGTGCGCGAGGCCGCGCTCGCGGGGGACACGGTGGTCTTCGCGGACTGCGCGCGGCGCGAGGCGCTGCTTGCGGCAGGTGTCATGCGCGCCGCCGCGGTGGTGGTGACATTCGCCGAGTCCGCAGGAGCGGTACGGGTGCTGGCGCACATCCAGGCGCTCAACCCCACGGTGCCGGTGATCGCGCGCGCCCGCGAGGACGCCGACATCGCGCGCCTCTCGGCTGCGGGAGCCTCCGAAATCGTCCCCGAGGCGCTCGAGTCCGGGCTGATGCTCGCCTCGCACACGCTGATGTGGGTCGGCGTGCCGCTGAACCGGGTCGTGCGCCGGGTGCGCGCCGTGCGCGACGAGCAGTACGGCTTGCTTCGCGGCCTTTTTCACGGCGCCACCGACGAGGCCGACCACGCCGACGCGGCGCAGCCGCGGCTGCACGCGGTGACGCTTCCGGCCGGCGCCGAAGCGGTGGGGCGGGCGCTCGACGAGCTCGCGCTCGACGAGCTCGCGGTGCAAGTCCGCTCGGTGCGGCGGCAGGCCGCCGGGCGGCGGCTCGGCGCGGGCGAGGCCGGCCCGCTCCAGGCGGGCGATGTGGTGGTCATGCTGGGGATTCCGGAGGCGCTCGCGGCGGCGGAAGCCCGGCTGCTGCGGGGATGAAGTCCGCTCCCGCGGCGGAGGCGCTGGGCCTGCGGTTCGACGACACCTCGGCGGTGACGCGGACCGCGCTGGCGTTCGCACTCGGCGCGCTCTGGATGCTCGGGCGCCGCTACGCGGGGTTCGCGCATGACGCAACCCTCTATGCCGCGATGGGGATGCACATCCTGCGTCCGGGGTTGCTTGGCGCCGATCTGTTCTTCGCCCACGGCTCGCAGGAGGCCTACACGCTGTTCCCCCGCCTGTATGCTCCGCTGATTCATCTGCTCGGCCCGGGCGGCGCCGCGCTCGCGGTAACCACGCTCGGGCAGATCGGCTTCCTCGCCGCCGCGGCGCTTCTCGTATCCTGGCTGACCGCCGGGCCGGCGCGCTGGTGGTCGCTCGCCCTGCTCGCCGCGCTCTCGGGCTACTACGGCGGCGCCGGCGTCTTCCGGATGGCCGAGCCGTTCGCATCAGCGCGTTCGCTTGCCGAGCCGCTGGTACTCGCGGCGCTCGGCGCCGCGCTCGCGGGGCGCGGCCGGCTTGCCTGGGGCGCGCTCGCGTTCGCCGCGCTGCTGCACCCCCTGGTCGCTGCCCCGGCAATCTCGGCTCTGGTGCTCTGCGGCGTGATCCGTCGCCGCGGTGCGGGCGTCGCGCTTGTCGCTTTGCTCGCCCTCACCGTCGCGCTTGCCGCGACGGTACCCGCGTTCACGGCGCATTTCGACGCGCCCTGGCGAGGCGCCGTGGAGGAGCGCTCGCCGCACTTGTTTCTTGCGTCGTGGCCGCTAGACGATTGGGCGCGCCTCGCCTGGGGATATTGCGTGCTTGGCCTTGCGCTCCCGCACCTCCTGGCCGGGCCGCGCCGGCTGACGCTCGCGGTGGGCGCGACGGCGGCCGCCGGCGTCGTCGCGACCGGGATCGCGGTCGACCTGCTCGATAGCGCGTTCGCGGCCGGCGTGCAGGCGTGGCGCGCACACTGGTTGATGCAGTTCCTGGCGATCGTGCTGCTGCCTGTCGCGGCCTCCGGGCTATGGCGGCTGGGAAGCGCCGGGCGCGCTGCCGCAACCTGGCTGGCGGCGAGCGCCTGCTTCGGCCGCGAGCAGCTTCCAGCGGCTGCTTTGCTCTCCTGCGGCGCCGTTGCGCTGGGCCTGTGCGCACGATATAGACCGGCGTGGGTGACCGAATCGACGGCGCGCCTGATGCAAGTGCTTGCGGCGTGCGGCGCGGCCGCGGGGCTGCTTCTCGACGCGCAATCCCGCCTGCCGCCGCACTACGGGGCGCTGCACGCGACCACGTGGAAGGAATACCTGCATGCCGCAGGCACCGCGGGTTGGCTGCTGCCGCTTGCCCTGATGCTCTGGCTTGCTGCGCATTCCCGGTTCAGAGTCCTGGCCCTGCCGCTCTCGCTCGCCGTGGCGGTTGCGGCGGCCGGGGCGTGGGACGCGCGCACCGCGTGGGCGCGCTTTCTCGAGGATCCCGGGCCCGGCGCGGCGATGCTGCGCGATTCCATCGCGCCGGGGGCGCAGGTGTTCTGGCCGGCGCCGCAGGCGCCGGCGTGGCTGGTGCTCGGCAGACCGTCGTGGATCAGCGCCGATCAGGGCGCGGGCATCGTCTTCAACCGCGAAACCGCGCTGGAGTACGCTCGCAGGCAGCGCGCCGCGGACGCGCTGGTCGCCGCCGACGCGGACTGCAGCATGCAGGGCGTCGATCCCTGCAAGATCGGGCCGTCGCTGCCGACGCAGCTGTGCGAGGATCGCGGCGGGCCGGACTACCTCGTGCTGCTATCGCGCATCGAGGGGCGCAAATCCCTCGACTGGCCCTTGCCGCGTGAAGTCCTGCGTGGCCCCAGGGCGCTGCATCTCTACTCCTGCGCCGATCTGTCACAGAAATGAAAAAGGCCGGCATTCGCCGGCCTTTTTTCCGGACCGCGCCCTCAGAGCGCGCGGCAGAGCGTGTAGACGTTGGTCCCGGTCTCTTGGTACGCGCCCGAGGCGGTGGCGGCGATGGCCGGGTTGGGCGATGTCTGCGCCTGGCCGCGAACCGTGCCTTTGTCGATGGCGCCGTCGTCCATCTGCGTATCCACGGCGATCGCGATCTTGTCCGGCAGGCCCGCCGAGCACACGATCAGCCCGGCAAAGCCGCTCAGCGCGGTGCTGCCGGAGCCGTTGCCCGTCTGCACGCCGAGCATCCCGGTGACGGCGTTGAACGGATTGCCGCCGCCGCTGCCGGAGACGAAACCCGCGCGCCGCAGGTGGTCCCACCACTGGCACGTTTCAGGGGAACTCGATGTCAACGTTGTCGGGCAGCCCGCACCGCCGTTGTTGTAAGTCCCTTCTACCTGTCCGTTGCCATTGCCCTTGAACGCGCCAGTCCAGCGGGTGTCCGCGTTCGGGTCGTCACCCGGAATTGCGCGGTAGCGATCCTGATAGCCGTAGTAGGCCGCCGAGATGCCGGAAAAGTCGGCGACCACGTTCTTGATCTTCGCCTGGGTGATCATTTCCTGGCCTTTCAGGATGCCGCCCAGCAGCAGCCCGATGATCACGAGAACGATCGCGATCTCGACCAGCGTGAAGCCCTTTTGCCCGTATTTCATGACCTTAGTCCCTCCTTGGAGACTTGGAGTGAGCAGGACTACGCAAGCCTCATGCCATACTGAAAACCGGGTAAAAACGGGGGCAACCGTCAAAAACAATCACAAAACCGTCGAAATCCCGACAGAAGCGACGATCGATCAACGCTTTCCTTCGCGTTTCATCCGTTCTTCCAAGGCCTTCAGCCGCCCTTCGAGGAATCGACGCTCCTCCGGGTCCTTGATGCGGCCGGTCGCCAGCAAGCCCCCCAACATGATCCTGGCCGCCTGGAGCTCGTCCATGTCCTCGAGGATGAACAGCCGCATCTGCCGCGCCCAAAACGGGATCGTAGGGTCGGTGGTGCGGCGCTCGAGCTCGGTCGCGTAGCGCAGCGCGAGCGGCAGGTCCTTCAGGCGGTGCTTCGCCAGCAACGCGGCCTGCGCCAGCGCCTGCCAGCGCCGGTTCGGCGCGGCGCGGAACTCGGTTTCGATGAACTCGAGCATGCGGCGCATCTTCGCCGGGTCCGGATTGTCGGCATAGATCCGCGCCGCGGCGAACAGGGGGTACTGGCTGCGCGGGTCGGTGTCGAGGATCGCGCGCAGCCAAGCGACGAGCCGTCCGTAATCGAGCCGACGGTAGGGA
>DATJXO010000105.1:0-6928 GCA_035500055.1 Burkholderiales bacterium
TGTAGTACTCGCCGCCGTAGCTGCGGACCGCGGCTCCCCCGATGCTGCTCTTGCCCGCGCCGTTGACGCCGGCGAGGACGTGGATGCGGTTCGATTTGATTATCTGCGCCGCTTGCGCGCGGGCCTGGCCGTTCTCGTCGCCCGCGACGCAGATGCGGCGGCCCTACCCAGCGCGGCGCCCGAGGCCCGGAACGCCGCCTCGACGCCCTTCTTCGCCTTCGGCGTCTGCATGCGCTCGAGCAGCGCGTCGAACTCCGCGTCGAGCTCTTCGAGGCTCTGCCCCCGCGCGTCGACCAGCGCCTGGAACTCCTCGTAGGAGACCAGCACCGCCTTGGGCGCGTCGTGGCGCGTGATCGCGACCGCACCGCGCGCGGCCTCCTCGAGGACGGCGCCGAACTCGTTCTTGAGGCGGGTGGCGGCGACGCTGGGGACGTCGACCAGCTCGCCGAGACGGTTGCGGAAGGTGAGCGTGCTCATCGGAGGCTCCTTTTCGCCCATTATAGCTAAATTGGCTATTTTATCCATAACGATCCCGGCGCGATCTGTGGGATAATTGCTGCGCACTGGAAATCGGGGGCGACCTGGTTTCGACGTGGGCATCGACGCAGCACAGGGCATGCCGAGGACCAGATCACCTCGCAAATCCAGTCTGGAAACACTACAAACGCCAACGACGAGCGTTTCGCTCTAGCCGCCTAATACCGGCTAGACGCTGCACTAGCTTGCTGATGGGCTAGGCCCTCGAAAGAGGGTGCAGCGTCATTTACATCAGCCTCTCCTCCCGGTCTGGCCGCTTGGCCGGGGGGATCCGTCGAAGCGGCTGGCTGAGCGTCAGCCTGCCGGTCGGCGGGCGCGAGGCGAGATCCAAACGACCAGGCTAAGCATGTAGTCCTGACTGTTAAGGGCTTACGGACGCGGGTTCGATTCCCGCCGCCTCCACCAGATACACAATCCAAGGCAGTCCAAAGGCGTCCTTCGAGGCGCCTTTTTTCCTTTTCTCATAGGCAGAAAGCGCGTCTATGGCTGTCCTAGGGGCGAACCACGCTCTGACACGAAAACGAAATCCAGAGCTGTTTTGGGCCGCTCCTTGAGCCATCTTCGGAGCGCCCGGATCTCGTCGCCTTCCATGGGGTGCGTGTTGGACGTCGATCCCTTTAGGCGCCGGCAATAGATACGGCGACGACGTCACCTGAGGTCTTCTCCCCAGCGCGAGCGGGCCGCGCCGGGGACGGTCCTCACTTGCGCTTCGCGTAGTCGACCATTCCCTGGAAGTCGACCACCACCGCGGGCTCTTCGCCGACCACCCAGGCGTCGTGACCCGAGGGCAGCAGCGAGACCTCTCCGGGCCGGCAATCGAACTCGGTGCCGTCGTCCATCCTGACCCGCAGCGCGCCGGAGACGTGATACTGGAAGTGCGGCGCTTCGCAGCTCCTCGTCTTCGCGAGTGGTTGCACCGAAGTGGCCCAGCGCCAGCCGGGCCGGAACACGGCGCGTCCGATGCTCGCGCCGCCGAATCGTGATCAGCTCCATGCGTCCCTTGGGGAATTCCCGGACTTCGTCCGGCTCGCCGAAGTTCTTCCATTCGGCCTTGTCCGTTCCTTTTGCAACAGCGTGCGTATGCGCCATAGCGGCCTCCGTGGTGTGTTGGAAACACCTAGATGGTGAACGCGCGGGCGCGCTCACGCCATACGCAGGATTGCGTATGACTACCGGGCCGCGCGCAGCTTCGCGCCCACCTGATCGAACAGGCGCTCGAGGCCGAACGAAACGTCCTGGATTTCGCCGTCCAGGAAGATACCCGGCGTCGACCGCACGCCGCTCGCTCGGCCGCTGCCGATGTCCTCGCGCACGCGCTGCAGGTAGACCGCGTCGCTCGTCTCGGAGTCGAAGCGCTCCATATCGAGCTCGAGGCTCTCGGCATGCTGCCGGAGCTGATGCCGCTTCAGGTGCTGCTGGTTCGCGAACATCAGGTCGTGCATCTGCCAGAATTTCCCCTGCGCGCCCGCAGCCTCCCCCGCGAGCGCCGCGTCGAGGGCGTGCGGGTGGATCTCTTCGAGCGGAAAATTGCGCCAGACGAGGCGGACCCGGCCCGGATGCCGCTCGAGGAGGAGCTTGAGCGACGGCGCCGCCTGCTTGCAGTTCGGGCATTCGAAGTCCCCGTACTCCACCAGCGTGACCGGGGCGTGCGAAGGCCCCAGGAAATGGTCCGAAGCGTTGACCGGGACCGTAAGCTCGAAGCGGCGGTTCATGCTCGCCTCTATGCCGGAGCGGGTATCGATCGCGCGGCCAGGTACGCATGGATCTGCGCCACGACCGACGCGCCTTCGCCGATCGCCGCGCCGACGCGCTTGACCGATCCCGCCCGGACGTCACCGATCGCGAACACGCCGGGGACGGTGGTCTGGTGAGGCAGCATCGCGTCGTGCGCGGTCGCGACGAAGCCCTTGTCGTCGAGAGCGACGTCGCAGTCCCGCAGCCAGCCCGTGCTCGGATCGGCGCCGAGAAACAGGAACACATGGCGGATCGGCCGCGTCTCGCTGCGCGCCGGGTCGCGGCTCCGCCAGGTGACCGAGGTGATGCCCGTGTCCCGCGTACCCACGATGCCGGCGATCTCGGTCCCGGTGAGCAGCTCGATGTTGGGCGTCGCCGCGATGCGGTCGACCAGGTACTGGGACATGCTCGCGGCCAGGCCTTTTCCGCGCACCAGCATCCAGACCTTGCGTGCGTGCGCCGCGAGGAAGACCGCGGCCTGCCCGGCGGAATTGCCGCCGCCGACCAGGGCGACTTCCTCGCCCGCGCACATCTTCGCCTCGATCGGCGACGCCCAGTACCACACGCCCCGGCCTTCCAGGGCCATCAGGTTGCCGCACTCGGCGGGACGGCGGTAGCGGGCGCCGCTCGCGATCACCACCGTGCGCGTGCGCACGACCCGCCCGTCGCTCAGGTGCAGCGCCATCGGCTCGCCGGGCGAGCAGGCGAGACGGCGCGCCTCCAGCGGAATGAGCACGCGGGCGCCGAACTTCTGCGCTTGCGCGTAGCCGCGGGCGGTGAGCGCCTGGCCGGTGATTCCCGTGGGAAAGCCGAAGTAGTTCTCGATGCGCGCGCTTGCGCCGGCCTGGCCGCCGAACGCGCGCGAGTCGATGACCAGCACCGAGAGGCCCTCCGATCCGGCGTAGACCGCCGCCGCGAGGCCCGCGGGTCTGGCGCCCGCGATCACGACGTCGTAGATCGCGCCGGCGGGCTCGTCGTCGACCATGCCGATGCAGTGCGCGAGCTCGCTCTCCGCGGGGTTGCGCAGCACCTCGCCATCGGGACACACCGCGAGGGGCAGCCCCGCGGGCTCCGGAACGTAGCGCTCGATGAAGGCGCGCGCGTCGGCGTCGCTCGCCGGATCGAGAAGCTGGTGCGGGATGCCGTTGCGGCTCAGGAAGCTGCGCAGCCGCGCCATGTCCGGCGACGACGGCGAGCCGACCAGCACCGGCCCACCCGCGCCCGTCTCGATCAGCGCGACGCGGCGCAGGATCATCGCGCGCATCAGCTTCTCGCCGAGGACAGCGTCGGCGACGAGCAGCGTGTGGACCTGCTCGCCCGGGATCTCGATCGCCTCGACCTCGCCCACCGCGACGCCGTCGACGAGCGACGGCCTTCCGGACAGCTGCGACAGCTCGCCGGAGAAGCTCCCGGGCCCGTGCTCGACCACCGGGAAGTCCTGCCCGTGCGCGTCGCGCCCCGTGATCCTGACGGTGCCGGAGAGTACCAGGTAGACCCCCGGGCTCGGCTTGCCGGTGCGCACGATGCGCTCGCCGTCGGCGAAGCGCCGGGGCGTGCCGAAGCGCCCCATGCGCGCGACCTCCTCCGGCGAGAGCACGGGGAACATCTGCGCTTGCCGCGCCTCGCGCGTCGGGGAAAACGGCCCGGTCATCGCGGCATAATATCCCTAACCACGGAGGCCACGATGAAGGCACCTCACCTCCTGCCTGCCGCCCTGTTCGCCGCCGCAACGCCTGCCGGCGTCGCGCAGGAGGCGAAGCTGCCGGTCGAAGGCGCTCTGCCCACGTTCAAGGGCGCGACCGGATGGCTGAACTCGCAGCCGCTCGCGGCGAACGACTTGCGAGGGAAAGTCGTCCTCGTCCCCTAGCGGGGCTTCCCGAGCGGCTCCATACCGCTGCTCTTGATCGTCGCCGCCGCGCGGTCGGAGGTGAGGAAGGCGATCAGGCGCTTCCCCGCCTCGGCTTCCTTCGAACCCGCCACGACGGCCGCCGCGAATATCTGGTTCAGCTGGATCTCCTCGGCGACGACGCCCGCGAGATCGACGCCCGGCGCGTGAACGATTTCGCTGACCGGCATGACCGCGATGTCCGCCTCTCCCGCCGCCACCATCGCCGCCGCGCCCGCGCCGCGCGGCGTCGCCTTGACGTTCACCTTGTCCGCGATGCCTAGCCGTGGAAAGACGTCCTTCGTGAGAAAGATGCCGCTCGTGCTGCTCGGGACGGCCACGGCCTTGGCCTTCGTCACGACCTGCTTGAAGGCCTCGACGGTCCTGACGTCGGGCTTCGCGGCGCCGGCGCGCACCGCAACGCCGAGGGGCGTTCGCGCCAGGTCCGCGTCTGTGCCGGCGGCGATCCGGTGCGCGGCCATCAGCTCAGTGAGACCTTCCCTGGAGAGAATGACGACGTCGATGGTGGCGCCGCGAGCGAGCTGAGAGCCTATCGTCTGCGGCCCCGACCCCTGCGAGGAACCCGAGCCGGTCGTGACCTTGATGCCCGTGGTCCGCTCGAACTCGGGCAGCAGCTTCTCGTATGGACCGGAGAACCCGCCCGATATCATCACCTTCAGCTGCGCCGCTGCGGCGAACGGCCACATCAGCAGCGCGGCAACGACGACGACCGTCGCATCGACCGCCCTCCACTTGCTCGATGAGAAAGCATGCATTTATTGTCTCCTGGCCGAAGGGAAGAAGGATGCCACAATTCGAACGCGCCCGAACCCAGGCAGGGCGCGCAGGTAGAATCCGCCGATGTCGACGGACGCTCTGAGCACCTTGCTTGAAGACCACGCCGTCGCGCTGGTCTTCTGGAACGTCCTGCTCGAGCAGATCGGCCTGCCCATCCCGGCGGTGCCGACGATGATCGTCGCGGGCGCCCTCGGCGCGCAGGCGCCGCGATCACTGGTCGCGGTGTGCGCGGCCGCCCTGGTCGCCTGCGTGCTGACCGACGCCGCCCTCTACCTCGTCGGCAGGCGCTACGGGCATCGCGTTCTGCGCCTGCTCTGCAGCATCTCGCTCTCGCCCGATTCGTGCGTCAGGCAGACCTCCCTTCATTTCGAGCGCTGGGGCGGCCTGACGCTCGTGCTCGGGAAGTTCCTGCCCGGGATCGGCACCGTCGCCCCGCCGCTGGCCGGGGTCATGCGCGTCGGGATGGCCCGATACCTGGTCCAGAGCGGCATCGGCTCGGTGCTGTGGATCGGGGTCGCGGTCGGCGGCGGCGCCCTCTTCCACGAGCAGGTGAACGGGATCGTGGCGAGACTGGAAAGCCTCGGCGCCACCGCGGTCGCCATCCTGGTCGCCCTGCTGGCCGCGTTCATCGCCTTCAAGTGGTGGGAGCGGCAGCGCTTCTACAAGACGATCCGTACGGCGCGTATCACGGTCGACGAGCTGCGCGGGCTCATCGAGCGCAAGCAGGATCCCCTGATCGTCGACCTGCGCGTCGCCTCGGACCGCGCGCGCGACGGCGGCTCGATACCGGGCGCGCGCGCCATGGAACTGTCCGACGTGGACCGGGAGCTCTCACAATTCCCCAAGGACCGGGAGATCGTCTTCTTCTGCAACTGCCCCAACGAGGCCTCCGCCGCTTCCGCGGCGAAAGTGCTCATAGACCTCGGCTATACCCGGGTGCGCCCCCTGCTCGGCGGCATCGACGCGTGGAATGACGCCGAAGCGCGCCGCACGAGCAGCCCCTAGGGCGCCGGCCCGGAGCGGCGCCGCAATCGCATCACGAGAAAGACCAGGAGGATCAGCGCCGCCGTCGCGCCGAGCGCATACGGCACGTAGCGCCGGTCCGCGACGACACGCTCGGCGGCGCCGCCGAGCAGGTAGCCCGTACAGGCGAACACGACGGTCCACAGAACGGCGCTCGCGAAGTTCAGAAGGAAGAAGCGCAGCTTCGGCGCGCGCGCCGAGCCGATTGCGAAGGGAATGACGGCGCGCAGCCCGTAGTAGAACCGGAACGTGAAGATCAGCAGGTCCTGGTGGCGGTGCAGGTAGCGATGGACGCGCTCGGCGCGCTCCCGCCAGGAGGGGCGCAGCGAGACGATCCTCGGTCCCCACCAACGGCCGAGGAAATACCACAGCTGGTCGCCGGCGACGCTTCCCGCAAGCCCCGACGCGAAAACCCAGGGCAGCTCGAGATATCCGAAGTGCGCCGCCGCCCCGGCCAGGAGGACGATGGTCTCGCCCTCGAACAGGTTGACGAAGAAGATCGCCCAGTAGCCGTATTCGCGGATGAGGGCGCCGGCCTCCAAGACTTTGGGGCTAGGCGCCCTGGGGCGCGTAACCGCGGGCGCGCCGCTCGCCCGCGGCGTAGCACGCCGGGCCGAGGCCTGCGGCGATCTCGAGAAGCGTCTCGAGCTGCTTCAGGGTCAGGTCCCAGCGCGGCCGCCCGACCACGCGCAGGTTGCGGAAGCCGAGCGCGGCCAGCTCCGCGCAAAGCGTTTCGGTGGGAACGAAGGTCCAGAGCGCGCGGCTGTGGAACTTGCGCAAATACGCGAGGAGCGGCCTGCTCAGCCACGCCCCGTGCCTTGCGTCGGAGAAGTGAGGGTTGAAATCGGTGACTGCCGGCAGCCTGAGCTGGCGCGCGGCACCGAGCGCCGACCAGGCGAGCGGCCCCTGGGTCAGCACGTGCACGACGTCGGGCCGCGAGCGGCTCCACTG
>DATJXO010000106.1:0-15166 GCA_035500055.1 Burkholderiales bacterium
CAGAAGCCGCTCTCCGTCGAGACCATGGAGCCGAAAGTCCGAACCTACTGATGAAACTCACCATCTACCGCTACGACCCGGACAAGGACGAGAAGCCCTACCTCAAGGACTACGAGGTGAAGCCCGACCACGGCGACCGCATGCTGCTCGACGCGCTCGTCAAGGTGAAGGTGCAGGACGACTCGATCGCGTTCCGCCGCTCCTGCCGGGAGGGCGTGTGCGGCTCCGACGCGATGAACATCAACGGCAGCAACGGCCTGGCGTGCATCACCCGCGTCGCCGACCTGCCGGAGCACGTGACACTGCGGCCGCTTCCGGGGCTGCCGGTGATCCGCGACCTGATCGTCGACATGACGCAGTTCTTCAAGCAGTACCACTCGATCCAGCCCTACGTGATCAACCACGAGGCGCCGCCCGAGCGCGAGCGGCTGCAGTCGCCGGCGGAGCGCGAGGAGCTCGACGGCCTTTACGAGTGCATCCTGTGCGCCTGCTGCTCGACCTCGTGCCCTTCGTTCTGGTGGAACCCGGACAAGTTCGTCGGCCCGGCGGGCCTGCTGCAGGCCTACCGGTTCATCGCCGACTCGCGCGACCAGGCGACCAGCGAGCGCCTCGACAACCTGGAGGATCCGTACCGGCTGTTCCGCTGCCACACCATCATGAACTGCGTCGACGTCTGCCCGAAGCACCTCAACCCGACTCGCGCCATCGGCAAGATCAAGGAGCTGATGGTGCGGCGCACGGTGTGATGGAGCGCGCCGCGCGCAACCGGCTGGCATGGAAGTGCCGGCGCGGCCTGCTCGAGCTCGACCTCGTGCTGCTGAGGTACCTCGAGGCGCACCCGGGGGACGAAGCGCTCGAGCGGCTGCTGGACCTTCCCGACAACGACTTGTGGGAAATCGTGAGCGGGCGGAGCGATCGCTTCGACCCGGGGCTGGGGGCGACCGTGGCGCGCCTGCGCGCCGTCTAGAGGGGAAACGCATGGACAAGAAAGCGACGCTGACGCTGCACGACGGCAGGACGCTCGAGTTCCCGACCATGTCGGGCAGCATCGGGCCGGACGTGATCGACATCCGCACGCTCTACGGCAAGAGCGGCGTGTTCACCTACGACCCGGGGTTCCTCTCCACCGCGAGCTGCAGCTCGACCATCACCTACATCGACGGCGACCAGGGCGTGCTGCTGTACCGCGGCTACCCGATCGAGCAGCTGGCGCAGCACTGCGACTTCCTCGAGGTCTGCTACCTGCTGCTGAACGGCGAGCTGCCGAACGCGAAGCAGAAGTCCGAGTTTGTCGGCACCGTGATGCACCACACCATGGTGCACGAGCAGATCAACCGCTTCTTCTCGGGGTTCCGGCGCGACGCGCACCCGATGGCCACCATGGTCGGCGTGGTCGGCGCGCTGTCGGCGTTCTACCACGACGCCCTCGACATCAACAACGCCGAGCACCGCAAGATCTCGGCGTTCCGCCTGATCGCCAAGCTGCCGACGATCACCGCGATGGCCTACAAGTACAACATGGGCCAGCCGTTCATGTACCCGCGCAACGACCTCAGCTACACCGCCAACTTCATGCGCATGATGTTCGCGGTGCCGGCCGAGGACTACAAGTCCAGCGACGTGCTGGTGCGGGCGCTCGACCGCATCTTCATCCTGCACGCCGACCACGAGCAGAACGCCTCGACCTCGACGGTGCGCCTCGCGGGCTCCTCCGGCGCCAATCCCTACGCCTGCATCTCCGCCGGCATCGCCTGCCTGTGGGGGCCGGCGCACGGCGGCGCCAACGAGGCCTGCCTCGAGATGCTGGAGGAGATCGGCGACGTCTCGAAGGTCGGCGAATTCATCAAGAAGGTGAAGGACAAGTCCTCGCACGTGCGGCTGATGGGCTTCGGCCACCGCGTCTACAAGAACCACGACCCGCGCGCCAAGCTGATGCGCGAGACCTGCCACGAGGTGCTGAACGAGCTCGGGCTGCACGACGACCGCCTCTTCAAGCTCGCCATCGCGCTGGAGAAGATCGCGCTCGAGGACGACTACTTCATCTCCCGCAAGCTGTATCCGAACGTCGACTTCTACTCGGGGATCGTGCAGCGCGCGCTCGGCATCCCGGTGTCGATGTTCACCTGCATCTTCGCGCTCGCGCGCACCGTGGGCTGGATCGCGCAGTGGCAGGAGATGATCAGCGACCCCGAGTACAAGATCGGCCGCCCGCGCCAGCTCTACAAGGGCGCGACGCGCCGCGAGGTCAAGCCGATCGGCCAGAGGTAGGCGGAAGGAGCGGCGCGCCATGATGAGACAGTTCCAGGACAGTTCCTACCTCTTCGGCGGCAACGCGCCGTTCGTCGAGGAGCTGTACGAGAAGTACCTGGAGGACCCGGCGGCGGTGCCGGAGCAGTGGCGCGCCTACTTCGACAAGCTGCAGCTGCTGCCGGCGGCCGCCGGCGGCGCGGCGCCCGACGTGCCGCACGCGCCGGTGGTGGAATCGTTCGCGCAGCGCGCGCGCTCGGGCGCGGCGCCGCGGCGCGCGGGGGGCGCGCTCGACCGCAAACAGGTCTCGGTGATCCAGCTGGTCGCCGAGTACCGCGTGCGCGGCGGGCTGGTGGCCGACCTCGACCCGCTGAAGCGGCGCGAGCGGCCGCACATCGCCGAGCTGGAGCCCGGTTACTACGACCTGACCGAGGCCGACATGGACACGGTGTTCAACACCGGGTCCTTCATCGGGCCGGAGAAGGCTCCGCTGCGCGAGATCATCCGCGCGCTGAAGGAGACCTACTGCGGGACCCTGGGCGTGGAGTACATGTACCTGTCGAGCCGCACCGAGAAGCTGTGGATCCAGGAGCGGCTGGAGCCCATCCGCGCCAAGCCGAGCTTCGGTGCCGACTACAAGAAGCACATCCTCGAGCGGCTCACCGCCGCCGAGGGGCTGGAGCGCTACCTGCATACGCGCTACGTCGGGCAGAAGCGCTTCTCGCTCGAGGGGGGAGACACGCTGATCCCGGTGCTCGACAACCTGCTGCAGCGCGCCGGGGCCGCCGGGGTGCAGGAGCTGGTGATCGGCATGGCGCACCGCGGCCGGCTCAACGTGCTGGTCAACACGCTTGGCAAGATGCCGAAGGACCTGTTCTCCGAGTTCGAGGGCAAGCACTCGGACGACGTCATGGCGGGCGACGTCAAGTACCACCAGGGCTTCTCCTCGGACATCAACACGCCGGGCGGCCCGATGCACCTGACCCTGGCGTTCAACCCGTCGCACCTCGAGATCGTCAATCCGGTGGTCGAGGGCTCGGTGCGGGCGCGCCAGCACCGCCGCAAGGACCGCGACGGCTCGCAGGTGCTGCCGGTGCTGATCCACGGCGACGCCGCGGTCGCCGGGCAGGGCGTGGTGATGGAGACGCTGAACCTGGCGCAGACGCGCGGCTACGGCACCGGCGGCACGGTGCACCTCGTGATCAACAACCAGATCGGCTTCACCACCTCCGATCCGCGCGACATGCGCTCGACGCTGTACTGCACCGATGTCATGAAGATGATCGAGGCGCCGATCTTCCACGTCAACGGCGACGATCCCGAGGCGGCTGTGCTGGCGATAGAGATCGCGCTGGACTACCGCATGAAGTTCAAGAAGGACGTGGTGGTCGACATCGTCTGCTTCCGCAAGCTCGGCCACAACGAGCAGGACGAGCCGATGGTGACGCAGCCGCTGATGTACAAGATCGTCAACGCGCACCCCGGCACGCGCAGGCTGTACGCCGACAAGCTCGCGGCGCAGGGCGTGATCGCCGCCGACGAGGCCGAGAGGATGGCGGCCGGCTACCGCGAGGCGCTCGAGGGCGGCACCCACACCAACCGCACCATCATTTCCAACTTCAAGCCGCCCTTCGCCGTCGACTGGTCGAAGTACAGGGGCACGAAGTGGAACGAGAAGGACGACACCACGCTGCCGCTGCCCGACCTGCAGCAGCTGGCCGAGCGGCTCACCGCCATCCCGCCGAACTTCAAGCTGCACCCGCGGGTCGAGAAGATCATCGCCGACCGCCGCCTGATGGGGCAGGGCAAGATGCCGGTCGACTGGGGCATGGCCGAGAACCTGGCGTACGCGTCACTGCTGAGGGACGGCTACGCGGTGCGCATCTCGGGCCAGGACTCGGGCCGCGGCACCTTCTTCCACCGCCATGCGGTGCTGCACGACCAGAGCCGCGAGAAGTGGGATGCGGGCACCTACGTGCCGCTGGCGCACATCGCGCCCAACCAGGGCGACTTCGTGGTGATCGACTCGGTGCTGTCGGAGGAGGCGGTGCTCGGCTTCGAGTACGGCTACTCCACCTCCGAGCCCAACGAGCTGGTGGTGTGGGAAGCGCAGTTCGGCGACTTCACCAACGGCGCGCAGGTGGTGATCGACCAGTTCATCGCCTCGGGCGAGGTGAAGTGGGGGCGCATCTGCGGCATGGTGCTGATGCTGCCGCACGGCTACGAGGGCCAGGGACCCGAGCACTCCTCGGGCCGCATCGAGCGCTTCATGCAGCTCTGCGCCGACTACAACATCCAGGTCTGCGTGCCGGCGACGCCGGTGCAGATGTTCTTCCTGCTGCGGCGCCAGATGATCCGGCCCTGGCGCAAGCCGCTGGTGATCTTCACGCCCAAGAGCCTGCTGCGGCACAAGGAGTCGGTCTCGCCGCTGGAGGAGTTCGCCGAGAGCAAGTTCAGGCCGGTGAACGCGGACTGGAACACCGAGATCGAGCCGAAGAAGGTGCGGCGCGTGATCCTGTGCAGCGGCAAGGTGTTCTTCGACCTGATGGCGTACCGCAGGGAGAAGGGCATCAGGGACATGGCGATCATGCGCATCGCGCAGCTGTATCCGTTCCCGCACGACGATTTCCAGAGCCTGATCGACCGCTACCCGGCGGCGACCGAGGTGCTGTGGTGCCAGGAAGAGCCCGGCAACCAGGGCGCGTGGCACCGCATCCAGCACTACATCCTGCGGCACATGCGGCCGGAGCAGGTCCTCGGCTACGCGATGCGCAAGTCCTCGGCCTCGCCCGCGGTGGGATACCTCTCGCTGCATACGCAGCAGCAGCGCGAGGTCGTCGAGAGCGCGTTCGGGCCGATCACCGACAACGTCGTGGTGCCGATCCAGGGCACCAGCCGGAAGGGGCGCAAGAATGCTCGTTGAGGTGAAGGTGCCGCAGCTGTCCGAGTCGGTCTCGGAGGCAACGCTGCTCGCCTGGCACAAGAAGCAGGGCGAGGCGGTGAAGCGCGACGAGAACCTGATCGACATCGAGACCGACAAGGTGGTGCTGGAGCTGCCGGCGCCCGCCGACGGCGTGTTGGTATCGATCCTCAAGGGCGACAAGGGCACGGTGGTCGCGGGCGAGGTGATCGCCAAGATCGACACCGAAGCCAAGGCGTCGGCTGCAGCTTCGAAAAGGGAGGAAGTAAGAGAAGAGAGGCGGGAAGAAAGACCCAAAACCGCCGCCGCCGCGCCCGCGGTCATGCCCTCGGCGCAGAAGATCGCGGCGGAGAAAGGCATCGACACCTCGAAAGTGCAGGGCACCGGGCGCGACGGGCGGGTTACGAAGGGAGACGTTCTCGCCCAGCCTGGAAGTGTTCCTGCGGAAAGAGCAAGAACGAATCTTCAGCAACCGGCGGCGCCCGTGAGCGTCGACGAGCTGCTCGCCGGCCGGCCCGAGCAGCGGGTGCCGATGTCGCGCCTGCGGCAGCGGGTCGCCGAGCGCCTGGTGCAGTCGCAGTCGACCGCGGCGATCCTCACCACCTTCAACGAAATCAACATGCAGGCGGTGATCGACCTGCGCAAGCGCTACCAGGAGCGCTTCGAGAAGGAGAACAGGGTGCGCCTCGGGTTCATGTCCTTCTTCGTCAAGGCCGCGGTGCACGCGCTGAAGAAGTACCCGGTGGTCAACGCCTCGATCGACGGCACCGACATCGTCTACCACGGCTACTTCGATGTCGGCGTCGCCGTCGGCAGCCCGCGCGGCCTGGTGGTGCCCATCCTGCGCGACGCCGACCAGCTTTCGTTCGCCGGGATCGAGAAGAAGATCGCGGAATTCGGCAAGCGCGCCGGCGACGGCAAGCTCTCGATCGAGGACCTGACCGGCGGCACCTTCTCGATCTCCAACGGCGGCGTCTTCGGCTCGATGCTGTCGACCCCGATCATCAACCCGCCGCAGTCCGCGATCCTCGGGGTGCACGCCACCAAGGACCGCGCCGTGGTGGAGAACGGGCAGGTGGTGGTGCGGCCGATCAACTACCTGGCGCTCTCGTACGACCACCGGATCATCGACGGCCGCGAGGCGGTGCTGTTCCTGGTCGCGATCAAGGAAGCGCTCGAGGACCCGGCGCGGCTGGCGCTGGAGATCTGAGTTGGCCGACGCCTTCGACGTGGTCGTGATCGGCGGCGGCCCGGCCGGCTATATCGCGGCGATCCGCGCAGCCCAGCTCGGCCTGAAGACGGCCTGCGTCGACGAATGGAAGGGCGGCGACGGCAAGCCGGCGCTCGGCGGCACCTGCACCAACGTCGGCTGCATCCCCTCCAAGGCGCTGCTGCAGTCTTCCGAGAACCTCGAGCTGGCCGCGCACCACTTCGCCGACCACGGCGTCAAGGTGAAGGGCGTGGAGCTGGACCTCGCGCAGATGCTGGCGCGCAAGGACAAGGTGGTGAAGGGCAGCAACGACGGCGTCATGTACCTGTTCAAGAAGAACAAGGTTTCGTTTTTTCATGGCAGAGGAAGTTTTGTCTCCGCCGAAAAGGAAAAAATACAAATCAAGGTAAATGCCCAAACCCTTGATACCAGGAACGCCGTCATCGCCACCGGCTCCAATCCGCGCCCGCTGCCCGGAATCGAGTTCGACGAGCAGCTGGTCCTGAGCAACGCCGGGGCGCTCTCGATCCCGGAGGTGCCGAAGCGCCTGGGGGTGATCGGGGCCGGCGTCATCGGCCTCGAGATGGGCAGCGTGTGGCGGCGGCTCGGGTCGGAAGTGGTGCTGCTCGAGGCGCTGCCCGCGGTCCTGGGCGCCGCCGACGAGCAGATCGCGCGCGAGGCGCAGAAGATCTTCGCCAAGCAGGGCCTCCGGATGGAGTTCGGGGTCTCGATCGGCAGTGTGAAGGCATCCAAGAAAAGCGTGTCTATTCAATATACTGCGTCGGATAAGTCATCCAAAACCTTGGACGTCGACCGGCTCATCGTCTCGATCGGGCGGGTGCCGAACACGACCGGGCTGAACGCCGAGGCGGCGGGCCTGAAGCTCGAGCGGGGCTTCATCGCGGTGGACGCCGAGTGCCGCACCGGCGTGCCGGGCGTCTGGGCGATTGGCGACGTGGTGCGCGGCCCGATGCTGGCGCACAAGGGCGAGGAGGAGGGCGTGGCGGTCGCCGAGCGCATCGCCGGCCAGAAGCCGCACGTCGATTTCAACACCATCCCGTGGGTGATCTACACCACGCCCGAGATCGCCTGGGTCGGCAAGACCGAGCAGCAATTGAAGGCCGAGGGGGCGGACTACCGCGCCGGCACGTTTCCGTTCTCGGCCAACGCGCGCGCACGGGCGCTCGGCGAGACCGCGGGCCTGGTCAAGTTCCTGGCGGATGCGAAGACCGACCGCATCCTCGGGGTACACATCATGGGTCCGTTCGCCTCCGAGCTGATCGCGGAAGCGGTGGTGGCGATGGCGTTCGGCGGCGCGGCCGAGGACATCGGCATGATCTGCCACGCCCACCCGTCGCTCTCCGAGGCGATGAAGGACGCCGCCCTCGCGGTCGACAAGCGCGCGCTGAACATTTGAGCGCGCGTCCTGCCGCCGCGCTCGACGCCTGAGCGCGCCCGCTTCCGGCCTGCGGGGCCTGACGCCGACCCTTCGCGGCATGCTGTGGATGGCGGCGACGGGGGCGATCTTCATCGTCCTCAACACCACCATGAAGGCGCTCGCCCAGCGCATGGACCCCTGGCTGGTCGGGCTGCTGCGCTACTTCGGCGGCACGCTCGTGCTGCTGCCGTTCCTGCTGCGCCGCGGACCGCGCACGCTGCGCAGCCACGCCCCCGGGCTGCAGCTGCTGCGCGGGATCTTCCACGCCGGCGGCATGATGCTCTGGTTCGCGGCGCTGCCCATGGTGTCGCTCGCCGAGCTGACGGCGATCGGCTTCAGCGGCCCGATCTTCGTCTGCCTGGGGGCGGTGGCGTTCCTCGGCGAGCGCATGAGCGGCGCGCGCTGGGGCTCGGTGCTGGCCGGCTTCGGCGGCGTGGTGCTGGTGCTCAAGCCATGGGAGGGCGGCGGCTTCGCCGGCATTTCGCCGGGCATGCTGCTGATGCTCGGCTCCGCGCCGGTGTTCGCGGCGTCGTTCCTTTCCGCCAAGGCCCTGACGCGGCGCGACTCGCCGGAAGTCATCGTGCTGTGGCAGCACATCTGGGTCACGGTGCTGCTGGCGCCGCTGGCGCTGGCGCACTGGATCGATCCCAGCCCGCGGCAGTGGGGCCTGCTGGCCGCCGCCAGCGTGCTCGGCGCCGGCGGGCACTACTGCATGACGCGCGCGTTCCGCGTCGCCGACATTTCCGCCGTGCAGACGGTGCGGTTCCTGGAGCTGATCTGGGCCGCGATCCTCGGGGTGCTGGTCTTCGGCACGCCGCCCGCGGGCGCGACCCTGGCGGGCGGCGCGGTGATCCTGGCGAGCACGCTGTGGCTGGCGCGGCGCGAGGCGCGCGCCGGGGCGCGGGCGGCGTGAGCGACGTCGTCGGCGCCTACCGCCAGAGCCTCGAGCGCCGGGGCTTCGTCGCCGACGCCGCGCAGTGGCGCGCGGTGGAGCGCCTGCAGCGGCTGTTCGAGGAATGGAGCGAGTACAAGCGGCGGCGCAGCAGCGCGCTGAGGCGGCTGCTGGTGCGGCCGCCGTTGCCGAAGGGGGTCTACCTGTGGGGGCCGGTGGGCCGCGGCAAGAGCTTCCTGATGGACGCGTTCTTCCTCTGCGTGCCGCTGGTGCGCAAGCGCCGCGTGCATTTCCACCACTTCATGCGCGAGATCCATCGCGAGATGGCCGAGCTGAAGGGCACGGAGGACCCGCTCGCCGCGGCGGCGGAGCGCACCGCGCGCCGCTACCGCCTGGTCTGCTTCGACGAGTTCCACGTCTCCGACATAGCCGACGCCATGATCCTGGGGCGCTTCCTCGAGCAGGCGATGGACCGCGGCGTCGAGTTCGTCATGACCAGCAACTACGCGCCGGCCGCCCTCTATCCCGGCGGCCTGCAGCACGAGCGCTTCCTGCCGGCGATCCGCCTGCTGGAGTCGCGCCTCGACGTGGTCGCGGTGGACGGCGGCGTCGACTACCGGCGCCTCAAGATGGAGCGCCTCAAGGTGTACTACGCGGGAGAGGCCGCGCCGCTGGAGGAGATCTTCCAGCAGCTCAAGGACGTCGAGGAAGAGCGCCAGCCGCTCGACGTCGAGGGCCGCGTGATTCCCTACCGCAAGCGGGCCGGCGGGCTGGTGTGGTTCGACTTCGAGGTGCTGTGCGCAGGGGCGCGCTCCTACGCCGACTACGTGGACCTGGCGCGCCGCTTCCACACCGTGATCCTGTCCGGGATCCCGCGGCTGTCGCCCGCCAACGCCGACGCGGCGCGGCGCTTCACCTGGCTGGTGGACGTGTTCTACGACGACCGGGTGAAGCTGGTGGCGCAGGCCGCGGCCGCGCCCGAGCAGCTCTTCACCGAGGGCGAGAACAGCGCCGAGTTCGCGCGCACCGCGAGCCGGCTGTACGAGATGCAGTCGGCCGGGTACCTGCGGGCCGAGCGCCGCGCGCCGCAACCCGCGGCCGGGGCGGCTACTTCTTGAGGCTCTCGCGCAGCGCGGGCAGCTGCGCGCGGTCGATCGCCGGCGGCGTCTTCTTCAGCAGCGCCTGGAGGTAGGCCTGGCGCAGCTCGGCCGCCTTGCGGCCGCGCAGCGCGCGCACGATCGCGGCGCGCGCCTGGTCCTCGGTCGCCTGGGTGCTCGGCTTGACCTCCGCGAGCTTGATGATGTGCCAGCCGGCCGCGGTCGCCACCGGGGCGCTCACCTGGCCGGGCTTGAGCGCGTTCACCGCGGAGCGGACCTCGGGAAGCATCCAGCCTTCGGCGAGGAAGCCGAGGTCGCCGCCCTTGTCGCGGCTCGCCTGGTCGTCGGATTCGGCGCGTGCCAGCGCGGCAAAGTCGGCGCCCGCCGCGGCGGCGCGGCGCGCCACGTCGTCGGCGCGCCGCTCGGCGGCGTCGGCCTTGCCGTCTGCGGGGCGCTTCACGAAGATCTGCATGAGGTGGTATTCGGCGGGGTTGCGCATGCGCGACTTGTTCGCCTCATAGAAGGCGTGGACGTCCTTGTCCTCCGGATAGCCCTGCGGGACCTGCGCCGCGCGCGCGAGCCACGACGCGACCACCGCGCGCTCGCTCGCCAGCTTCGCTGCTGCCGCGACCTCGGGTTGCTTGTCCCAGCCGGCGCTGCGCGCCTGCTCGAGCAGCGCGCGCCGCACCAGCTCCTCCTGCAGCAAGCGCTCCAGCGCGCCATCCGAGCTGGCGACCTGCGCGCGCACCTGCGGCTCCAGCGAAACGAGCTGCCTGACGTCGTCGGCGCTGAGATGGACAGAGCCGAGCGTGCCGACGTCCTGCGCCGCGGCGGCACGCGCCGCCAGCGCGAGCGCGGCGAGAGTTAGAATCGAGCGTATCCGGAGGAGGCGCATGGCAGACTGTTTCAAGGCGTTCAGATTAAGCGAGGTAGACAGGAAAATCCGCGCCGAGTTCGTCGAGTGCACGCTCGACGACCTCGACCCGGGGGAAGTGGTGGTGCGCGTCGCGTATTCCGACATCAACTACAAGGACGCGCTCGCCGCCACCGGCAAGGGCCGGATCCTGCTCAGGCCGGTGTGCATCGGCGGCATCGACCTCGCGGGCACGGTCGTGTCCTCGGGCGACGCGCGCTTCGCCAAGGGCGACGCGGTGCTCGCGGTGGGGCACGATCTCGGCGTGAAGCATCATGGCGGCTACGCGGAGTATGCCCGCATTCCGGCAGCGTGGGCGGTGAAGGTGCCGAAGGGCATGACGCTGTGGGAGGCGATGGCGTTCGGCACTGCCGGCTACACGGCGGGCCTCGCGATCACCAAGATGGAGCTGAACGGACTCGCGCCGGACAGGGGGCCGGTGCTGGTGGACGGCGCCACCGGCGGCGTCGGCTCGATCGCGCTTGCGGCGCTGGCGAAGCTCGGCTACGAGGTGGTGGCGCTGACCGGCAAGGCGGCCGAGGCGCAGCGGCTGAAGCGCCTCGGCGCCAGGGAGGTGAAGCTGCGGAGCGAGCTCGACCTGACGAAGATCAAACCGCTCGACCGCGCGACGTGGCAGGGTGCGGTGGACAATCTCGGGGGAGACGTGCTGGCCTGGCTGGCGAGCACCATGAAGGTGAACGGCGTCATCGCATCGATCGGCCTCGCCGCCGCGCCGACGCTCAATACGACGGTCATGCCGTTCATCCTGCGCGGCGTGAGCCTGCTGGGGATCAACTCCACCGACGCGCCGTCGCCCGAGCTGGAGCAGCGGGTGTGGCAGCGGCTCGCCACCGACCTGCGGCCGCCCGCGCTGAAGGAGATGGCGCGCACCATTGCCTTCGCTGAGCTGCCCAGGGCGTTCGACGATTTCATCAACGCAAGCATCAGCGGCCGCGTCGTGGTCGACCTCAACTCATGACAACCTACCGGGAATTCCATCGCCGCTCCCTCGAGGACCGGGACGCCTTCTGGACGCAGGAGGCGAAGCGCATCCACTGGCACAAGCCCTTCGGGCGCGTGCTCGACTACTCGCGGCCGCCGTTCGCGAAGTGGTTCGTGGGCGGCGAGACCAACCTCTGCTACAACGCGGTCGACCGGCACCTGGCGCAGCGCGGCGCGCAGAAGGCGCTGGTCTGGATCTCTACCGAGGTGGACCGGACGCAGGAGTTCACCTACGCGGAGCTGCACCGCGAGGTCAATCGCACCGCGGCCATGCTGCGCTCGCTGGGCGTAAAGCGCGGCGACCGCGTCATCGTCTACATGCCGAACATGCCCGAGGCGGTGTTCGCGATCCTCGCCTGCGCGCGCCTCGGCGCCGTGCACTCCGTGGTGTTCGGCGGCTTCGCCGCCGCGAGCCTCGCGGCGCGGATCGACGACGCGCGCCCCGTGCTGATGGTCACCGCCGACGGCGGCAGCCGCATGGGCAAGGTGATCCCCTACAAGCCGCTGGTGGACGAGTCGATCCGGCTGTCGAAGTCGCCTCCGGCCAAGGTGCTGATCTACAACCGCGGCCTCGACCCGAGCATGCCGCGGGTCGCGGGGCGCGACGTCGACTGGAAGGAGCTGCGAGACAAGACGCCGGACGCCGAGGTCGCGTGCGTCTGGCTCGAGTCCTCCGAGCCGTCCTACATCCTCTATACGTCCGGCACGACCGGACGGCCCAAGGGCGTGCAGCGCGACGTCGGCGGGCACGCGGTGGCGATGGCGGCGTCGATGGAGCACATCTACTGCGGCCACGCCGGCGAAACGATCTTCACTACCTCGGACATCGGCTGGGCCGTCGGCCACTCCTACATCATCTATGGGCCGCTGATCGCGGGCATGACGACGATCCTCTACGAGGGCGTCCCGGTGCGGCCCGACGCCGGGGTGTGGTGGAAGATCGTCCAGGATTACCGCGTCGCCGTGATGTTCTCGGCGCCCACCGCGATCCGCGTGCTGAAGAAGCACGACCCGTCGTGGCTGAGGAAGTACGACCTGTCGTCGCTCCGGTACCTGTTCCTCGCCGGCGAGCCGCTCGACGAGCCGACGCACGCCTGGATCGCGGAGGGCCTGGGCAAGCCGGTCATCGACCACTACTGGCAGACCGAGACCGGGTGGCCGGTGCTGACCGCGATGCACGGCGTGGAGAAGACGCCGATCAAGTACGGCAGCCCCTCGTTTCCGGCCTACGGCTACGACCTCAGGCTGCTGCGCGAGGCGGACGCGAGCGAGGCCGGCCCCGACGAGAAGGCGGTGGTGGCGATCGTGCCTCCGCTGCCGCCGGGCTGCATGACCACCATCTGGGGCGACGACGAGCGCTTCGCCAAGACGTACTTCTCGACCTTCTCGAAGAAGCTGGTCTACTCGACCTTCGACTGGGGGATCCGGGACAAGGACGGCTACTACTTCATCCTCGGGCGCACCGACGACGTCATCAACGTCGCGGGACACCGCCTCGGCACGCGCGAAATCGAGGAGGCGGTGAACATGCATCCCAACGTCGCGGAATGCGCGGTGGTCGGCGTCGCCGACCCGCTCAAGGGCCAGCTGCCGATGACGTTCGCGGTGCTGAAGGACCCGGCGAAGAATACGTCGGCGCAGGAGATCATGGAGACGGTCGACAAGCAGCTCGGCGCGATCGCGCGGCCGAAGGCGGTCCACTTCGTCTCGCTGCTGCCGAAGACCCGCTCGGGCAAGACGCTGCGGCGATCGATCGCGGCGTTGGCCGAGGGCCGCGACCCGGGGGACCTCACCACCATCGAGGACCCCGGCGCGTTGCAGCAGATCCGGGACGCGCTCGGCGCGCCTTGAGGCGCTAGGGCAGGCCGACGACGCCGTCGGCGCGCAGCGCGTCGACCTCGGCCGGGCCGTAGCCGAGGCCGGAGAGCAGGTCCCGCGCGCCTTCGCCGAGCGCCGGCGGATCGGCGCGCTTCGGCAGGCGCTTGCCGCCGAGCGCGAGCGGCAGCGTCGGGGCGCGGAAGGTCCTGCCGTCCGGCAAGCGGGTCTCGAGCAGGCCGCCCGACGCCTTGAGGTGGGGATCGTCCAGCAGGTCCCAGGGCTTGGCGATGGGGGCGAAGGGCAGCCCCATCGCCTCGAGCTTGGCGGCGAGCTCGGCGCGCGCATGCCGCTTCATGATCCCGGCGAGGCGCGGCAGCAGCCAGCCGCGCTCGCGCACGCGGTCGCCGTTGCGCTTCAGGCGCGGATCCGCGGCCAGCTCGGGCTCGCCGAACTCGCGGCAGAAGATCTCCCATTGCGTGTCGGTCACCACGCCGACGAAGAGGCGGTCGCCGTCGGCGGTCTCGAAGATGTCGTAGACGCCCCAGGCAGGACGCTTCACCGACATCGGCAGGGGGGCCTCGCCCGTGAGCTCGAATTGCGCCATGTGCTGGGCGACGAGATACGCGGTGCTCTCGAACAGCGCGCTGGCGACGAGCGTGCCGCGCCCGGTGCGGTCGCGCTCGCGCAGCGCGGCGAGGATGCCGATGGCGCCGAACGTGCCGCCGACGATGTCGACGACCGAGGCGCCGGCGCGCAGCGGGCGGTCGGGAAGGCCGGTCATGTAGGCGAGCCCGCCCATCATCTGCACCACCTCGTCGAGCGCGGCGCGGTGATCGTAAGGGCCGTCGAGGAAGCCCTTGAGCGAGCAATAGACCAGCCGCGGGAACCTCGCCGACAGCTGCCGGTAGCCGAGCCCCAGCCTCTCCAGGGCGCCGGGCCGGAAATTCTCGGTCACCACGTCGGCGCGCCCGATCAGCCTCAGCACCAAATCCAGACCGGCCGGCTTCTTCATGTCGACCGCGAGGCTCTTCTTGTTGCGGTTGAAGACGGGGAAGAAGCCCGCCCCGGCCGCCTGCAGGCGGCGCGTGTTGTCGCCCTCCAGCGGCTCGACCTTGACGACTTCGGCGCCGAGGTCGGCGAGCACCAGCCCGCAGCTCGGGCCCATCACCATATGGGCGAATTCGACGACGCGAACGCCGTCGAGCGGCAGCGTCATGCGGCGGCGTGGAAGCCCTTGGGCAGCCCCGCGAGCGGGGTGTGGCCGTAGACCGGCTCCTCCGGAATGCCCTCGACCATCAGCTTGCGCGCCTGCATCAGGCCCTCGAACGAGATGCCGGTGGGCACGCCCATGCTCTCGAACATGAAGACGAGGTCCTCGGTGATCACGTTGCCGCTCGCGCCGGGCGCGAACGGGCAGCCGCCGAGGCCGCCCATCGAGCTGTCGAAGTGGCGCACGCCCTCCTCGTACGCGGCGAGGGCGTTGGCGAGGCCGAGGCCGCGCGTGTTGTGCAAGTGGGCGGCCTCGAGCTTGTCTCCTATTTCCCTTCTTGCCTTCGCAAACAGCCTCCTGATCTGCGCCGGATTGGCGTAGCCGACAGTATCGGCGAGCGCGATGCAATCCACGCCGGC
>DATJXO010000107.1:0-21644 GCA_035500055.1 Burkholderiales bacterium
TGGAGAAAGGCGTCGCGCGCCTTTCGATGGCGGTGAAGCCGGAGTTCATGACCAGCTGGGGCACGGCGCACGGCGGCTCGATCCTGTCGCTGCTCGACATCACGCTGTCGATGACCGCGCGAACGCTCTACGACCCGCCGCGCTCGATCATGACGATCGACCTCAATACGCAGTTCATCGGCACGGCCACCGGCGTGCTGCGCGCCGAGGGGCGCGTGCTCAAGGCGGGCCAGACCACGATCTTCTGCGAGGGCGAGGCGCGCGACGAGAAGGGCGAGCTGGTGGCGAAGGCGATCGGCACCTTCCGCGCACGCAACCCGAAGTAGCCTCAGGCGAGCAGCCTGCGCCCGCTCCAGAGCCAGCCCAGCCCCGCGGCTTGCACCGCCCAGAGCATCGCCAGCGCCCAGCCGTACGCCTCGGCCGCGTAGCCGCCCGCCGGGGTCTGCGGCCAGAGGCTGAGCACCGCGCCGACCGACCACTGGCCGACGAACATACCGCCGAAGACGAAGACGTTCAGCGCGGTGTTGACGCGCCCGACCATCGCGATCGGATGGCGGCGCGAGAACAGCGGATAGCCGAGCACCATCACCGTCGACATGCCGAAGAAAAGGCACCAGAGCCCGAACGCGCCCGACCGCACGCCGGCGGTCAGCACCGCGAGACAGGCCGATGAGGCGGCCAATCCCCCGGTCAGCAGCAACAACGGGCTGCGGCCCCGCTTCGCCATCCGGTCGGCCACCCTTCCGAACACGATGTAGCCGCACAGCATGGACAGGCTGAAGCCGAGGAGCGCCTGCGCGACGGCGGCGGGCGCATAGCCCGCGACGTCGCGCAGCCAGGTCGCCACCCAGAGCGTGCCGAGCGACACCGTCGCGAACTGGCTCGCCCCGATGCAGAGCGCGATCCGCCAGAAGGCCGGGTCCCGGGTGAGCGCGGCGAACTCGCGAAGCTGCTGCCCGAGCGATTCGGAGCGATTGTGCGCCGCGCGGTCCGGCACGGTCCAGAGCACAGCGCTTACCGCGAGCGTGAGCACCGCGACGCTTCGCACCACGACACGCCAGCCTACGAGGCGCAGCGCGTACTCGAGGGGCACGGTGGCCGCCATCGCGCCGAGCATTCCGGAGGCGAAGGCGAGGCCGTTCATGGTCGCGAGGCGCTGCGGCGGATACCAGAGCGCGAACGCGGAAAGCGCCGACATCAGGCAGCCCGAGACGCCGAGGCCGATCAGCGCCCTGGCCAGCGTCAGCTCGGGCGCCGAGCGGGCGAGCGAGAACCACAGCCCGCCGGCGGCGGCGAGCAGCAGCAGCGTCGCCTCGACCCGGCGCGGGCCGTAGCGGTCGAGCAGCACGCCGAGCGGCAGCTGGAACGCCGCGAAAGCGAAGAAATAGATTCCCGAGAGCAGCCCCAGGCCGGCGGGGCTCAGCCCGAACTCGCGCGCCAGCTCCGGGCCGATGATGGCGTTGATCGAGCGGTAAACGTAGGAAACGAAATAGCCCGCCAGGAACGGCAGCGTCACCCGCCAAAACGGGGTCAGACCACGTTTTTCGCTCACGCCAGGGGCAAAAACGTGGTCTGACCCCGTTTTACGCTACTTCGGGGCCTCGATGCCGCCGACGTAGAAGCGGTTCCAGGTGGGGGCGATGACCAGCTCGTTGACGCAGGTGCGGGCCGGCATCGTGGCGACGAACAGGATCGCCTTGCCGAGGTCCTCGGGCTGCGCCATGCGGTCGCGCTCCTCCCGCGACGGCGGCACCGGGCGCTTCTCCAGGATCGGCGTCGCCACCTCGCCCGGCAGGATGGAGGTGGCGCGGATGCCGTGCCTGCACTCCTCCATGTTGATCGACTCCGAGACTGCGATCACCGCGCGCTTGGTGGCGTTATAGGCGGGCCCGGTGAGCACGCTGGCGTAGCGCCCCGCCCACGAGGCGACGTTGATGATGAGGCCGTCCTTCCTCGCCCGCATGCCGGGGATCACTGCGTAGCAGCAGTAGAACAGACCCGAGAGATTGATCGCGACGACGTCGTCCCAGCCTTCGAGCGACATCGTCCCCAGGTTGCGCTTGCCGCCCGCGATGTTGGTGCCGGCGCTCGCCACCAGGATGTCGATGCGGCCGTGGCGCCTCTCGATGTCCGCTGCGGCAGCGGCAACCGCCTTCTTGTCGGCTACGTCAAGAACAGTGCCTTCGGCATCGCCGAGGGCTTTCAGCTTCTTTTCCGCTTGCCGCGTGGTTTTTTCATTCCTTCCCGAAATCACCACCCGGGCACCGGCTTTCGCCAGTTCTTCCGCCCCGGCGAGGCCGATCCCCGAGCCGCCCCCCGTGACCCACGCGACCTTCCCCCTCAGCTCACCTCCGCGCATACTGCGCCGCGCCGAACAGGTTCTCCTTCTGCTCCGGGGTCATCTCGGCGCGGCGCCGGTCGGCCAGCACCTGCAGCGCGCGCTTCACCGCGGGCCGCTCCAGCAGCGCGTCGCGCCACTTCTTCACATGCGGGTATTCGTCGATGTCGACGCCCTGTCGCTCGGGGAAGCGCAGCCAGGGCATGGTCGCCATGTCGGCGATCGTGTACTCGCCGCAGCCGACGTATTTCGACTCCTTCAGCCGCCGGTCGAGCACGCCGTAGAGCCGGTTGGCCTCGTTCTTGTAGCGGTTCATGGCGTAGGGGATCTTCTCCGGCGCGTAGCCCAGGAAATGGTGCGCCTGCCCGAGCATCGGCCCGATGTGCCCCATCTGGAACATCACCCACTGCATCACCTGCCAGCGCTCGCGCAGATCCTGCGGCAGGAACCTGCCGGTCTTGGAGGCGAGGTAGAACAGCATCGCGCCCGATTCCGCCAGCGCGAACGGCTTGCCGCCCGGCCCGTCGGTATCGACCATCGCCGGCATCTTGTTGTTGGGCGAGATCTTGAGGAACTCGGGCTTGAACTGGTCGCCGGCGCCGATGTCGATGGGGTGCACGTTGTACGGAGTCCCCGTCTCCTCCAGCATGATGTGGACCTTGTGGCCGTTCGGCGTCGGCCAGGTGTAGAGCTCGATCATGTTTTTCCTTTCAGCTCAGGCGAGCTTCGAGAGGGTCAAGCGAGCTTGACGAGCTGCTTGCCGAAGTTGCGGCCCTTGAGCAGCCCGATCAGGCCGGCGGGCGCCCGCTCGATGCCCTCCAGCACCGACTCGCGGTACTTCAGCTTCCCCGCGACGACGAGATCGCGCAGCGCCTGGTTCGCCTCGCCGTAGCGCTCGAGCCAGTCGAACACGATCATGCCCTGCACCTTGATGCGGTTCACCAGGATCGAGCGGAACATCTTCACGCCGTAGGAGTCCGTGGCGTTGTACTCGGAGATCAGGCCGCAGACGATGATGCGCGAGCGGAAGTTCATCAGCCGCAGCAGCGTGTCGAGGATCTCGCCGCCGACGTTCTCGAAGTACACGTCGACGCCCTTGGGGCAGGCCTCTTTCAGGTCGCGGAACAGGTTGCCCGCCTTGTAGTCGACGCAGGCGTCGAACCCGAGCGACTTCACGTAGTCGCACTTCTCCTTGCCGCCGGCGATGCCGACGGCGCGGCAGCCCCAGGCCTTGGCGAGCTGGCCGACCACCATGCCGACCGCGCCCGAGGCCGCGGACACCACCACCGTCTCGCCCGCCTTCGGCGCGCCGATCTCCTTCAGCCCGAAGTACGCGGTGCGGCCCGGCATGCCGAGGCAGCCGAGGTAGTACGAAAGCGGCACCTTCGAGGCGTCGACCTTCGTCAGCAGCTCGCCCTTGCCGCTCCAGTAGAGCTGCCAGCCGGCGGGCGCGGTCACCGCGTCGCCCGCCTTGAAGCCCGGGTGCTTGGACTCGACCACCTCGCCCGCGGTCTCGCCGGTCATCACCTCCCCGATCTCGACGCCCTTGACGTAGCTCTTCTGCTGGCTGAGGCGCCCGCGCATGTACGGGTCGAGCGAGAGCCACAGGTTCCTGACCAGCACCTCGCCCTGCGCGGGCGCAGGCGCCGGCGACTCGACCAGCTTGAAGTTCTCCTCGGCGACCCAGCCGGTCGGGTAGCTGGCGAGCGTCCAGGCCTTGTTCTGCGGCATGCGCGGCCTAGGCGAGCGACGCGAAGCGCGCGAGATGGTGATCGGCGTCGCCGAACTGCTGCGCGATCATGGTCAGCCGCCGGAAGGTGTGGCTCACCTTCAGCTCCTCGGTCATGCCCATGCCGCCGTGCAGCTGGATCGATTCCTGGCTGATGTGGCGCGCGTTGTCGGCGACCTTGATCTTGGCGGCGGAAACGGCGCGCGCGCGGTCGGCCGCATCGCTCGCCGAGTCCGCCTTGGAGCAGGCGAGGCAGGCCATCGAGCGCGCCTGCTCATGCGCGATGTACATGTCGACGATGCGGTGCTGCAGCGCCTGGAAGGTGCCGATCGTGACGCCGAACTGCTTGCGCGTCTTCAGGTACTCGAGCGTGGTGTCGCAGGCGAACTTCATCGCCCCGACCGCCTCGGCGCACGCCAGCGCGGTGGCGAAATCGACCGCCTCCTCGATGTGCGGCAGCGCGCCGCCCTCGGTCCCGAGCAGCTCCGCCTTCGCGCCCTGCAGCGTCACGTCGCCCGCCCGTTGCTCGTCGAGGGTAACGTAGGGCTTTACCTTTGCATTGCTTTTCTCGACGATGAACAGCGACAGCCCCTTCCCGGTCTTGGCCGAAACCACCAGCTTGTCGGCCGCCGGAGCGCCGAGCACCATCAGCTTCTCGCCGCTGAGCTCCCAGCCGCCGCCGGCCGGCTTCGCCGCGGCGGCGACCTTGCCGAGGTTGTAGCGCGCGCCCTTCTCGGTGTGCGCGAAGGCGAGCCTGAGCCTGCCCTCGACCACCTGAGGCAGCAGCGCCCTCTTCTGCGCGTCGCCGCCGGCGCGCGCGACCAGCCGCCCGCCGAGGCCCACGGTGGCGAGGTACGGCTCGACCAGCAGCGCGTCGCCGGCCGCCTCCATCACGCCCATCAGGTCGACCGCGCCGCCGCCGAAGCCACCGAAGTCGGTCGAGAAAGGCAGCCCGAGCACGCCCATCTCGGCGAGCGTCGCCCAGACCTTCGCGCTCCAGCCTTCGGCCGAGTGCACGATCTTCTTGCGCGACTCGAAGCCGTAGTCCTTGGCGAGGAAGCGGCGGACCGAGTCCGCCAGCAGCTGCTGCTCTTCGTTGTAGTCGAAGTTCATGGTCGTCCTCCTACAGCCCGAGCGTCATCTTCGAGATGATGTTGCGCTGGATCTCGTTCGAGCCGGCGTAGATGGTGGTCTTGCGGAAATTGCAGTAGCGCGGCGCGAGCCCCGCGGCGAACTCGTCGAAGCCCTCGCCGCCGTCGACCGCCTTGAACGGCTGCGCCATCGGGCCCACCGCCTGCATCGCGAGCTCGGTCAGCGCCTGCTGGATCTCCGTGCCCTTGATCTTCAGCATCGAGACGTCCGCGCCCGGCGGCTGGCCGGTGCGGCGCATGCGGTCGAGGAACCGCAGGTTGGTGATCTCGAGCGCCATCAGCTCGACCTCGACCCGGGTCAGGCGGTCGCGGTAGCGCGGGTCCTCGATCAGCGGCCGGCCGTCGTCGCCCTTCTGCTGCGCGGCGAACTCCTTCAGCTTGGCGAGCTCGCGCTTCGAGGCGCCGATGCGCCCCGTGTTCATGCGCTCGTGGCCGAGCAGGTACTTGGCCACCGTCCAGCCCTTGCCCTCCTCGTGCACCAGGTTCTCGGCCGGCACCTTGACGTTGTCGAAGAACACCTCGTTCACCTCGTGGCTGCCGTCCATCAGGACCAGCGGGCGCACGGTGATGCCCGGCGTCTTCATGTCGATCAGCAGGAACGAGATGCCCTCCTGGCGCTTGGACATCGTCGAGTCGGTGCGCACCAGGCAGAAGATCCAGTCGGCGACGTGGCCGAGCGTGGTCCAGATCTTCTGGCCGTTGACGACGTAGTGGTCCCCCTGCCGCTCGGCCTTCGTCTTGAGCGAGGCGAGGTCCGAGCCCGAGCCGGGCTCGGAGTAGCCCTGGCACCAGAAATCGTCGCCGTTGTAGATGCGCGGCAGGAACCTCTGCTTCTGCGCTTCGGTGCCGAAGCGCAGCAGCACCGGCCCGCACATCGACAGGCCGAACGGGATCAGCGGCGGCGTGCCGGCGTAGCCGCACTCCTCCTCGAAGATGTAGCGCTGCACCACGTTCCAGCCGGTGCCGCCCCACTCCTTGGGCCAGGCCGGCGCCACCCAGCCCTGCCTGGCGAGGATCCGGTGCCAGCGCAGCAGGTCCTCGCGCCCGAGCTCCTCGTAGTTGGCCACCTTGTCGCGCAGCTCCTGCGGCAGGTTGGCCTTGAGCCAGCCGCGAATCTGGTCGCGGAACGCGAGTTCTTCCTGGGAATAGCTGAGATCCATGGGCCCCTCCGTGGAACTTGAAAGTTTACTGCTACCGTGCGGCGCCGGGCGTCTCTCTCGCCTCGTTTCAAACGCCGCCGCGCGCGCCCGGGAAGGCCACCGGGAGCCGGCGCGGGCCGCGCACCGTGCCTTCCGACCAGCGCACCCGCGCGCCGTCGGCCAGGCGGAACTCGGGAAGGCGCGCCAGCCACTCGTCCAGCGCGACCGTCAGCTCCATGCGCGCGAGGTTCGAGCCGAGGCAGCGGTGCCGGCCGAGGCCGAACGCCGCGTGGCGGTTCTCCGTTCGGTCGATCAGCACCTTGTCGGCGTCCGGGAACACCGCCGGGTCGCGGTTCGCCGCCGGGAACGAAAGCAGCACCTGCCCCTTCTCGCGGAAGGTGCAGCCGCCGACCTCGGCCTGCTTCGCCACCTCGCGCGCCATGGTGACCGGCGCGTAGGCGCGCAGGAACTCCTCGACCGCGGTCGGCAGCAGCGCGCGGTCCGCGGCGAGGCGGCGCCGGTCCGCCGGGTGCGTCGCCAGGTGCCACAGGCTCGCGCCGATCGCGCTCCACGTGGTGTCGATGCCTGCGATCAGCAGCAGCCGCAGCGTGCCGAGGAAGTGCGGCAGGGCGAGCGGCGCGCCGTCGACGCGCGCCTTGAGCAGGAAGCTGATCAGGTCGTCCCCGGGCTCGGCGCGCCGGCGCTCGATCCAGCCCGCGAAGTAGGCGTTCATCTCCTGCAGCGTCGGCAGGATGACCGATTCGTCGGTGTTGCCCACCTCGAGCACGAGATGGATCCACTCGCGGAAGCGGTCGCCGTCGTCCTCCGGCACGCCGAGCATGTGCGCGATCACCCGCACGGGGATGTGCTGCGCGTAGTCGACGGCCGCGTCGCAGCCGGCGGACGCGCCGATGCGCTCGAGCAGCTCGCGGCAGATCGCGCGCGTGCCGGGCTCGAGCTTCGCGATCGCCTGCGGGGTGAACGCGGGCAGCAGCAGCTTCCGCGCCGGCGTGTGCTCGGGCGGGTCCGAGGTGATCGGCGGCGACGACTGCAGCGGCACCTTCCTCTCGCGCACGATCACCCGGCGCGACGAGAAATGCTCGCTGTCGTAGGCGATCGCGCGCACCTCCTCGTAGCGCGAGGCGAAGTAAGCGCCGTCCTCGAAGCGCGTCGAGTGCGCCACCGGGCAGCGGCGGCGCAGCTCGTCCCAGATCGGGTACGGATTCTCGACCCAGCGCGGGTCGCGATGGTCGAAGTCCGTCCCCCAGTCCTCCACCGGCGGTCGCTTGCTCATCCGGCCCCCCTCCTGCTCAGTCCTCCCGCAGCACCACCGCGTGCTCGGGACAGTTCTTCATCGCCAGCTCGGCCTTCGCGCGCAGCGCCTCCGGCACCGAGCCGTCGCCGATGACGCGCGAGTTGCCGAGCTCGTCCGCCTCGAACAGCTCCGGCGCGAGCGCGCAGCAGCGATTGTGCCCCTGGCAACGCTCGGCGACGACGCGGACTCTCAGCGGCATGGTCGCGCCCGCTAGAGGATCGTCACCCCGCCGTCGGCCACGAGGATCTGGCCGGTGACGAAGGCGGCCGCTTCCGACGCCAGGAACACCGCGATGCCGCCGATGTCGCGCGGCTCGCCGAGCCGGCGCAGCGGCGTGCTCGCCTCGCGCTCCTTGCGGCGCTTCTCGTCCTCCCACAGCGCGCGCGCGAAGTCGGTCTTGATCAGCCCCGGCGCGATGGCGTTGACGCGCACGCCCTTGGGGCCCCACTCCGCGGCGAGGTTGCGCACCAGGTGGTGGTCGGCCGCCTTCGACATGCCGTAAGCGCCGATCACCGTGTTGGCGACGATGCCCCCGATCGAGCCCACCGTGATGAAGCTCCCGGCGCCACGCTCGGCCATCCCCGGGAGCGTCATGCCCGCGAGCCACAGCACGCTCTTGACGTTGTTGAGGAAGACCTTGTCGAAGGCCTCGTCCGGGATGCCGGTGAGCGGCCCGTAGTAGGGGTTCGCCGCGGCGTTCGCCACCGCGACGTCGATGCGGCCCCACCTCTTCAGGGTTGCGTCCACCAGCGCCTGCAGGTCTTCCTTGCGCGAGACGTTGCACGCCTGCGCCAGCACCGCGAAGCCCTGCTTCTCGAATTCGGTGCGCACCGCCTCGCAGGCCTCGGCCTTGCGGCTGGAGACGCTGACTCGCGCGCCGGCGCGAGCCAGTTCCTCCGCGATCGACTTGCCGATGCCGCGCGTCGAGCCGGTGACGAGCGCGACCTTGTCCTTGAGATCGAACATGGGGTTGGCCATTGGGATTTCGCTATGTGAAATTTAGTATGACTAAGTTGACAGCCCCCGAGGGCGGACGGAATATCGAAACGCGAAACCTCGCAGCAGCCCCACCCCCAAAAGCCGCAGCCGCATCAATAACACGAGGAGACCGTTTCATGGGTGCGTCCGAACCCGCCGCTTCGCTTACCCCGCCCGTCTACAGCTACGAGCACGAGGGGGACCGCCAGTTCGCCACCACGCTTGCGCGGGGACTCGAGGTGCTGCGCTGCTTCTCGCCGCTCGAGGCCACGCTCGGCAACAAGGAGATCTCGGTGCGCACCGGCCTGCCCAAGCCGACGGTCTCCCGGCTGACCTACACGCTGACCAAGCTGGGGTACCTGCGCCACAACATGCGGCTCGGCAAGTACCAGCTCGGCTCGGCCGTGCTCTCGATCGGCTATCCGCTGCTCGCCTCGATGAGCGCGCGCCAGGTGGCGCGCGCTCACATGAAGGAGCTCGCCGACTACTGCAACGGCTCGGTGTCGATGGGCATCCGCGACCGCCTGAGCATGGTCTACGTGGAATCCTCGCGCAACAACAACGGCCTCGCCACGCTGCCCGACATCGGCACGGCGGTGCCGATCGCGCAGTCGGTGATCGGGCGCGCGTTCCTCGCGGCGTGCAATCCGCAGGAGCGCGAGGCCGTGCTGAACCAGATGAAGGTCAAGGAGCCCGAGATGCTGCGCCGCAACCGCGCGCAGATCGACAAGTCGCTCGAGGACATCCGCGGCCGGGGCTTCTGCATCGCCATCGGCGAGCTGCGGCGCGAGACGGGCGGCGCCGGCGTGCCGATGCGGCGCACGCCCGACGGCGAGATCATCGCCTTCAACTGCGTGGTGCCGGCGTTCCTGCTGAAGAAGGGCCAGCTGGAGGAGGACATCGGCCCGCGGCTGGTCGCGATGGTGCGCAACGTAGAAGCCGCGATCGGGATCCACTAGCGGCGCCGCCGCGACCCCGGCATGGGACCGCTCGCCGGGATCAAGGTCCTCGAGCTCGAGGCGATCGGCCCCGGGCCCTTCTGCGGCATGATGCTCGCGGACATGGGCGCGGACGTGCTGCCGGTCGACCGCGCCGGCGACGCCGGGCTCGGGCTCGGCCGCGAGCGCTGGTACGACGTCATGCTGCGCGGGCGCCGCTCCGTCACCCTGGATCTCAAGTCGAAGGGCGGCATCGAGGCCGCGCTGCTGCTGGCGGCAAAGGCCGACGCGCTCATCGAGGGCTTCAGGCCCGGCGTCATGGAGCGGCTCGGACTCGGCCCCGAGGCGCTGCTGGCGAGGAATCCGCGCCTCGTCTACGGGCGCATGACCGGCTGGGGGCAGGAGGGGCCGCTCAGCGCGCGCGCCGGCCACGACATCAACTACATCGCGCTTACCGGCGTGCTGAACGCGATCGGCCGCGCCGGCGGCGCGCCGGTGCCGCCGTTGAACCTCGTCGGCGACTTCGGCGGCGGCGGCATGCTGCTCGCCTTCGGCATCGCCTGCGCGCTGGTCGAGGCGCGGGCCTCGGGCAGGGGACAGGTGGTAGATGCCGCAATGGTGGACGGCGCCTCGCTCCTCGCTGCGATGTTCTCCGGCATGCTCGCCTCCGGTCGCTGGACCGAGACGCGCGGCGAGAACATGCTCGACAGCGGGGCGCCCTGGTACGACGTATATCAGACCAAGGACGGCAAGTACGTGGCGATCGGCTCGATCGAGGCGAAGTTCTACGACGATCTCCTCTCCCGCCTCGGCCTCGCCGGCGAAAGCCTGCCGGCGCAGCACGACCGCAAGGGCTGGCCGGCCTTGAAAAAGCGGTTCGCGGAGAAGTTCGGGGAACGCACCCGCGACGAGTGGTGCACCGTGTTCGAGGGGTCGGACGCGTGCTTCGCGCCGGTACTGTCCTTCTCCGAGGCGCGCGCGCACCCGCACAACGCGGCGCGCGGCGCGTTCGCGCGCGGCAAGGTGCCGCAGCCGGCGCCGGCGCCGCGCTTCTCGCGCACCCCGGGCGCCATCCGGCGCGAGCCGCCGGAGCGCGGCCGCGACGGGCGCGCGGCGCTCGCCGACTGGGGCTTCGGCGCCGCGGAGATCGATCGGCTGCACTCGCTCGGCGTCGGCTTCGCCGAATGACCGCCGCGCTCGAGGGGCTCGCGGTCCTCGACATCTCGAACGTCATCGCCGGCCCGTTCGCCGCGGCGCTGCTCGGCGATTTCGGCGCCGAGGTGCTGAAGGTGGAGCTGCCCGCGGCGGCCGACGGCAAGGGCGGCGACCAGCTGCGCGCCCTGCCGCCGCACAAGGACGGCAAGCCGCTGCTGTGGAAGGCGGTCAACCGCAACAAGCGCGCGATCACCCTCGACCTGCGCAAGCCCGAGGGGCGCGCCCTGCTGCTGAGGCTGCTGCCGCGCTTCGACGTGCTGGTCGAGAACTACCGGCCCGGGACGCTCGACCGCTGGGGGCTCGACCGCGAGGCGCTGTGGCGCGCGCGGCCGGGGCTCGTCATCCTGCGCGTCACCGGATTCGGACAGACCGGCCCCTACGCGGGCTACGCCGGCTTCGCGCGCCGATTCGAGGCCTACGCCGGCCTCACCTACACCACCGGCGAGCCCGGCGGGCATCCGCTGCATCCCGGGTATCCGATCGGCGACCCGATCGCGGGCGTGTTCGGCGCTTTCGGCGTGCTCGCCGCGCTGCTGCACCGCGCGCGCCATCCGGGCGCGCCCGGGCAGGAGATCGACCTCGCCTGCACCGAGGCGATGATGCGCCTGCTCGAGGTGCTGCCGATCGAATACGACCAGCTCGGCAAGGTGCACGAGCCGATCGGCACCCGCAACGCCTACGTCGCGCCTGCCGGCATGTTCCGCGCGCGCGACGGGCACTGGATCACCTTCGTCACGGGAACGCAGAGCGTATTCGAGCGCTTCTGCCGCCTCATCGGCCGGCCGGAGCTGATCGCCGATCCGCGATTCGCCGGCAACCCGCAGCGCATGCAGCATGCGGCCGAGCTGAACGCGATCGTCGCGGCCTGGATCGCCGAGCGCCCCGCGCGCGAGGCGGTGCGCGAGCTTTCCGCGGCGGGCGCCGCCGCCGCGCCCGTCTACACCAATCGCGAGGTCATGGAGGACCCGCAGGTGCGCGCGCGCGGCGCGATCACGCGCGTCGCGGACGAGGATTTCGGCAGCGTCGCGGTGCCCGGGGTGGTGCCGCGCCTGTCGGCGACTCCGGGAGCGGCGCGCAGCGCGGGGCCCGCGCTCGGCGCGCACAACGCCGAGGTCTACGGCGGCTGGCTGGGGCTGTCGGGCGCCGAGCAGGACGCGCTGCGCCGCGCCGGGGTGATCTGAGCCCGGTCAGGCCAGGCCGGCGGGCGGCACGAAGCCGCCGATCGCCTGCTCGATCAGCCCGGCGAGCCTGAGCGGCGTCCGGTCCTCCAGCCAGGGCCCGACGATCTGGACGCCGATCGGCAATCCCTCGGGCGAGCGCCCGATCGGGATCGTCGTCGCGGGCAGCCCCGGGCAGGTCGCGACCCCCGGCCAGACCAGCTGGTCCTGGTAGGGATAGTCCTTGCCGTCGACGACGATGCGGCGCAGCGTCTGGTCCGGGGAGTGATCCTGCGGGAACGCCGGCGTCGGCATGATCGGGCAGACGAGCGCGTCGAACTCGCCGAAGAACGCGCGCCACTGCGCGCGCAGCGCGGCGCGCTGGCCGCTCGCCGCGACCGCGTCGCGAACGCTGAGCACGCCGCCGCGCACCCGCTCGGCGGCGAGGCTGGTGTCCTCCGGCCTCAACGTCGCCGCCCGCTCCTTCCAGCCCTCGTACACCTCCGCCGGGAACCGGGCGACCATGAACGACATCAGCAGGCGCATGTACACGCGCGAGGAAGCGCCGAGGTCGGGCAGCAGGGCGCTCTCGCGCGCCACCTTCGCGCCCGATTTCGCGAGCGCAGCGGCGAGCGCCTCGATCGCCGCGCGCACGCTGGCGGCGACCGGCATCAGCGCGTGGTCGTCGATCACCAGGACGCGGAAATTCCGGATGGCGTCGTGGCGGGGCGCCGGCAGCGCGAGGCGGTATCCCCGGCCCGCCTCGAGCTCGTCCGGGCCGGCGATGACCTCGAGCAGATCGGCGAGGTCGCCGGCCGAGCGGCTCATCGGGCCGACCACCGAGAGGTCGTGATCGAACGGCAGCGGCGGCAGGCCGGGGGGCGTGTGGCCTCTCGCCGGCACCAGCATCACGGTCGGCTTGTGCGCGCACACGCCGCAGTAGTGGGCGGGCGAGCGCAGCGACCCGCCGATGTCCGAGCCGAGCGAGAGCGGCCCGTAGCCGGCGGCGAGCGCCGCCGAGGAGCCGCCCGAGGATCCGCCCGGCGTGCGCGCGACGTCGTACGGGTTGCCGGTGGTGCCGTAGATCGGGTTGTAGCTCTGCCAGTCGGCGAGCCCGACCGGGACGTTGGTCTTGCCGAGCACGACCGTGCCCGCCGCTTTCGCGCGCGCGACGATGAGCGCGTCCTCCTTCGGCACGAAGTCCCTGAACTGCTCGAAGCCCCAGTTCGTCGGCAGCCCCGCGACATTGAAGGACTCCTTCACGGTCATCGGGATCCCCGCGAGCGGCCCCGCCTCGCCCTTCGCGAGCGCCGCGTCCGCCGCGCGCGCCTGCTCCAGGGCGCGCGCAAAGTCGCGCACGCACATCGCGTTGATGGCGCCGTCATGGCGCTCGATGCGCGCGATCGCCTGCTGCGCCAGCTCCAGCGCCGAGACCTGCTTCGCCTTCAGCGCCCGCCGCAGCTCGCGCGCGGTCTGGTACGTCCATCCGGGATTTGCCATGCCGGGAATGTTACCTTGCGGCTCTCGAACCAGGGGGATGCATGGCGCAGCCGCCGCAGGAAGCCGGCCTGCTCTCGGGAATTCGCGTGCTCGAGGCGGCCTCGATGATCATGGTGCCGTCGGTCGGCGCGGCGCTCGCCGACTACGGCGCCGAGGTGATCAAGCTCGAGCCGATCGAGGGCGACCTCAACCGGCGCGGCCACCACATCCCGGGCATGCCGGTGCACGAGTACGAGTACTGCTTCCTGCCCGACAACCGCGGCAAGCGCAGCCTGGCCATCGACCTGAAGGCGCCGGAGGCGCGCGCGATCCTGCGCCGGCTGGTCGAGCGCAGCGACGTATTCCTCACCAATCACCGGCCCAAGTCGCTCGACGGGCTCGGGCTGGGCTGGCCGGAGCTGAGCGCGCTCAACCCGAGGCTGGTGTACGCGCACGGCACGGGCTACGGCGATGCCGGCGAGGAGATCGACAAGCCGGGCTTCGATTCGATCTGCTACTGGTCGCGCTCGGGCATCGAGGCGAGCCTGTTCCCGCTCGAGGGCTGGCTGGGGTCCTTCGGCTACGGCGCCGGCGACCATACCGCCGGCATGGCGCTGCTCTCGTCGGTGCTGATGGCGCTTCTCGCGCGCGAGCGCAGCGGGCGCGGCACGCGCGTGTCTTGCTCCCTGCTCGCGAGCGGCGCCTGGTCCAACGCGGTGATGATCCAGGCGAAGCTGCTGGGCGCCCGGTTCCTCGAGCGCCGGCCGCGCGAGGAGGCGCGCAGCTTCACCTCCGTCTACTACCGCGCCGGCGACCGGCGCCTGTTCAAGATGGCGATCGTCGACACGCAGCGCGACTGGCCGAAGGTGTGCCGCGCCATCGGCCGGCCCGGGCTGGCGACCGACCCGCGCTACGCCACCCTGCCGGACCGGGTCAAGGAAGGCCGCATGCGCGAGCTGATCGAGATCTGCGATGCCGTCTTCGCGACGCAGCCGATGGATTACTGGCGGCGGCGCCTGGAGGAGGCGGACGTGCCGCACTCGGTGGTGGCGACGCTGGACGACGTGGTCGCCGACCGGCAGATGGCGGCCAACGGCGTGTTCGTCGAGCTCGACGACCCGGTTCTGGGGCGCGTGCGCAGCGTGGACACGCCGATGAAGATCGAGGGACAGCCGAAGGTCGCGCGCACCGCGGCGCCGCGCCTCGGCGAGCATACGCGCGCGATACTCGGCGAGCTGGGCCTGAGCGGGCCCGAGATCGAGCCCCTCCTCGAGCGCCGCGTGGTCGCGGACCACGCCACGGTGCCGCCGCCGGTGCCGGGACCGCAGTAGCGGCCGCTAGGAGTAGGTGACCACGTCGGGCCGGTCCGGCCGGTCGAGGTGCGGCACGGCGTTGAAGCCGACGCAGTGGATGGCGCGCTCGTTGAAGTGGAATTCCGTGACGCCGGTGTTGCGCGTGCGCAGGTTGAGGTCGACCACGCCGCGCATCGGCATGCCGAGCACCTCGGCGAGGATCAGCGAGATCGGGCCGCCGGAGCTCACCATCAGCACGCGGCGCGCCCCGCTCGAGCGCACTTCGGCCAGCGCCGTCATGACGCGCCGGCGGAAGGCGACGAACGCCTCGTACGGCTCGGTGCCGCGCGCATCGAGCGCGCCCTCGGTCCAGGCGTAGAGCGCTTCGCGCAGCACCCGGAAGTGCTCGCGCCGGTCGCCGCCGCGTCGCACCTCGGCGAGCCCGGTGTGGGCGCGCAGCAGCGACTCGGCGTCGTACTCGTTCAGCCCGGCGTCCGGCTCCGCCGCGGGCACTGGCCCGAGCGCTTCGCAGATTCCGGCGAGCGTCTCCTCGTGCCGCCGCAGCGTGCCGCGCGCGACGCGGTCGAAGGCGATGCCGCGCTCGGCGAAGTGCTCGCCGAGCCAGCGCGACTGGCGCCAGCCCAGCTCGGTCAATCGATCGTAGTTCTCGGTGCCGAAGGCCGCCTGCGCGTGCCGCACCAGCCAGAGTTCCGCCATAAGGCGCGATTGTATGGAACAATCGGCGCATGAAAATTTCCGGCAAGGTCTGCGTCGTCACCGGCGCGGCGAGCGGCATCGGCAAGGCGCTCGCGGAGCGCTTCGCCAGGGAGGGCGCCAAGGGGGTCGTCTGCGCCGACCTCAACGAGGCCGACGCGCGCGCGGTCGCCGGCTCGGTCGGCGGGCTGGGCGTGCGCTGCGACGTGGCGCAGGAGCAGGACGTCAACGCGCTCGTCGTCGCGGCGCTGGAGCGCTACGGCGCGGTGGACATCTTCTGCTCGAACGCCGGCATCATCGGCCGCCACGGGCTGGACGCGTCGCTCAAGGACTGGCGGCGCACGATGGACGTGAACTTCATGGCGCACGTGCTCGCCGCGCGCGCCGTGATCCCGGTGATGGTGAAGCAGGGCGGCGGCTACATCGTCGCCACCGCCTCGGCGGCCGGGCTGCTGATGCAGCACGACTCGGCCACCTACACGGTGTCGAAGCACGCCGCCGTGGCCTTCGCCGAGTGGCTGGCGGTGAATTACGCCGAGCGCGGCATCAAGGTCTCGTGCCTCTGCCCGCAGGGCGTGCGCACGCCGATGCTGCTCGGGCCGACCGGCGACCGCAAGTCCTTCCTCTCCGCGGGCTCGGTGAGCGCCGAGGAGGTCGCCGGCAAGGTGGTCGAGGCGATCGGGGCCGAGCGCTTCCTCGTGCTGCCGCATCCCGAGGTCGCCGAGTACGAGCGGCGCAAGGTGGCCGACCGCGATCGCTGGCTCGAGGGCATGCGGCGCATGCGCGCGAAGATCAGCTCCGACCCGGGCCTGAGCGGGCTCGACTAGCTAGCCGAGCCTGAACCCGGCGTAGCCGGCGGCGGCGACCTCCTCGCAGCGCTTGCGGAACTTCGGCGCGCCGCCGGCGTAGACCATCGCCATGCGCCCGCGCGCGCGCCTGATTTCCGAGTGTACGCCGGTCATCCAGGAATCCACCTGCGTGAAGAGCATGCGCGCGGCGGTGTCGTGGACGTGGGCGGTCCAGTCCTCCTCGGCGCGCGGATCGGCTTCGACGCGCGCGAGGCCGCGGTCGCGCACGTGCTCCAGCAGCGCCGACACGAATTCGACCTGCTGCTCGATGCAGCGCGTCATGTTGCAGAACAGCGCCGCGCTGTGCGGCCCGATCAGCATGAAGAGGTTCGGGAACCCTGCGACCTGCATGCCGAGGTAGGTGCGCGGGCCGCCCGCCCACTTGTCCTTGAGTGCCTTGCCCTCGCGGCCGCGGAAGTCGATGCGGTCGAATCCGCCGGTGATGGCGTCGAAGCCGGTGGCGTAGACGATCATGTCGAGCGCGTGCTCCTCGCCGCCGGCGACGATGCCCGCGGGCGTGACGCGCTCGATCGGCGCCTCGCGCAGGTCGACCAGGCGAACGTTGGGCCGGTTGAACGTCTCGTAGTAGCCGGTTTCGAGCGGCACGCGCCGGGTGCCGTAGCCGTGATTGCGCGGGACCAGCTTCTCGGCCAGCGCAGGATCCTTCAGGCGCGAGCGGATCTTCCGGCGCATGAAGTCGGAGATCGTGTCGTTGGCCGCCGGGTCGATCAGGATGTCGCGGAAATTGCCCATCCACTTGGCGAAGCCGGGCATGGCGTAGGTCTTCTCGTACAGCGCCTCGCGCTCCTCGGCGCTCACCTCCACCGCGTTGCGCGGATCCGCGTCGTGCACGAAGCAGCCGTAGGAGTCGCGGCAGCGCGCGAAGATCTCCTCGTAGGTGGCGTGGATGCGCCGCTGCGTCGGCTCGTCGATCGGGCCGTTCCCGAGCGGCGCGCACCAGTTCGGCGAGCGCTGGAAGACGGTGAGCCGCGCGGCGCTCTTGGCGATCTCGGGGATCGCCTGCACCGCGCTCGCGCCGGTGCCGACGATGCCGACGCGCTTGCCGGCGAAGCTCACCGGCTCGTGCGGCCACAGCCCCGTGTGGTGCGCCTCGCCCCCGAACGTCTCCGTGCCGGGAATCCGCGGCATGACCGGCGCCGAGAGCGCGCCGATCGCCGTCACCAGGAAGCGCGCCCGCTCGCGCCGGCCGTCGCTCGCCGCGATTTCCCATTCGCCCGCGGCGTCGTCCCAGCGCGCCGCGGCAACGCGGAAGCCGAAGCTCATGTCGCGCCGCAGGTCGAGGCGATCGGCGACGAAGTTGCAGTAGCGCAGCGTCTCCGGCTGCGGCGAGAAGTGCTCGCTCCAGTTCCAGTCGCGCAGCAGCTCCTCGGAGAAGGAGAAGCCGTAGGTCCAGCTCTCCGAGTCGAAGCGCGCGCCGGGGTAGCGGTTCCAGTACCAGGTGCCGCCGACGTCGGAGCCCGCTTCGTAGACATGGGCGTCGAAGCCGAGCGCGCGCAGGCGGTGCAGCGCGTACATCCCCGAAAGGCCGGCGCCGATGATGAGGACGTCGCGCGGGCGGCTCATGCGCCAAACCTCCTTACCGCCTTCTCGTTCCACTTCATCCCCAGCCCCGCCTTCGGGGCGAAGGTGGCGCGGCCGTCGCGCACCCGAACCGGCTCCTCGAGGATCGCGTCGGCCCAGTCGACATACTCGAGCCAGTGGCGGGTGGGGGTCGCCGCCAGCAGCTGGCAGCTCGCCTCGGGGAACAGGTGGCTCGACATCTCCATGCCGGCCGCCTGCGCCAGCGCGGCGGCCCGCATCCAGCCGGTGACGCCGCCGATCCTCTGCGCGTCGGGCATGGCGTAGTCGCAGGCGCCGGCGGCGAGCGCCTGCGCCATCTGCTCCGGGCCCATGAAGTTCTCGCCGATCTGGATGGGGGTCGCCACCTCGCGCGCGACCTTCGCGCAACCCGCGAAATCGTCCGCCCGCACCGGCTCCTCGATCCAGTGCACGCCGCCCTCCTCGTCGATCATGCGCCCCCGGCGCACCGCCTCCGCCACCGTGAGCGCCTGGTTGAAGTCCACCATCAGCGTCACCCCCGGACCGATCGCCTTCTTGACCGCGCGCAGCGCCGCGAGGTCGTCCCTCGCCTCCGGGCGGCCGAGCCGCAGCTTGACCGCCGAGAATCCCTCGGCCACCAGTTCTTCGGCCTCTCCCGTCAATTCCTTCAATTTCAAAATTCCCAGGCCCTTCGAGTTGTACGCCGGCACCGGCTGCGGCGCGCCGCCGAGCAGCCGCGCCAGCGGCTGCCCGAGCGCCTGGCCGAGCGCGTCCCAGGCGCACATGTCGATCGCCGACATCGCGAAGAGCACCACGTTGTGCACCCCGAGCAGCGTGTGGCGCGCGCGCAGCTTGCGCTCGATCTCGAACGGCGCCACGGCGTCGCCCTTGATCATCTCGCCCATCAGCTCGACGAGGGCCGCGAGCGGCTTCAGGTTCTGCCTGCCGATCGCGAACAGGTACGAGCGCCCGGTGATGCCGGCGCCGGTCTCCAGGTCCACCAGCAGCAGCGGCGCGGTCGCGATCGCGCCCGTGCTGGTCGCGAGCGGCCGCCGCATCGGCGCCGCGACGCCGCGCGCGCGCGCGCCGCGCACTCTCAGCTTGTCGAGCTTCATGACAACTTGCCTCCCGGCCCCCAGACCGACGCCGGCGCGGCGCGCGGGTCGCGCGCGCGCCATCGCCCGGATTCGACCTGGTGCAGGAAATCCCCGAGCAGCCGGTTGAAGAGCGCCGGCTCCTCCAGGTTGATGCCGTGGCCGCTCGCGGGGAGTATCGCCAGCCCGGCGGCCGGGATGCAGCGCTTCATCAGGAGGCAGGCCTCCAGGCACGGTTCCTCCTCGTCGCCCGCCATGATCAGCGTCGGCACGTCGATGCGCTTCATTTCCTCGGTGAGGTCGTACAGCGACGGCCGCCGCGCCTGGTAGCCGAGCATGGTGTTGGCCGAGCCCCGCGCCGAATGCCCGGCGAGCTGGCGCTGGAATTCGGCGAAGCCGCGGGGATCCTTGTTCTGGAACTGCACCCGCGTCGCGCCCAGGCCGTAGGTCGAGGCGAAGTGCGCCATTCCCTGCTCCAGGATCGCCTCCGCGTTGGATCGCGCCTCGGCCTGGAAGTGCGCGTACTGCGCCGGGTGCGCGCCGTAGCCGCCGCCCGCCACGGTGAGCGACAGCGCGCGGTAGCCGTAGTGCATGCCGAAGTGCAGTGTCGCGAACGCGCCCATCGAGAGCCCCACGACGTGCGCGCGCTGCAGGCCGAGCGCGTCCAGCATGCAGCGGATGTCGTCGCGCGCGCGCGCCTGCGAGTAGCGCTCGAAGTCCTCCGGCACGTCCGAGGGCGGGTAGCCGCGCGCGTTGTAGGCGATGCAGCGGTAGCGGCGCGAGAAATGCCGCAGTTGCGGCTCCCAGCTGCGGGCGTCGCCGGCGAACTCATGGACGAACACGAGCGGCGTGCCGGCGCCGGCCTCCTCGTAGTGCAGTCTCACGCCGTCGTCGGTGGTGATCAGGGGCATGGCGCTAGACTAGCAAAGCGTGGATTTGAACCTCAAGGGCAAGAGGGTCCTGGTCACCGGCGCCTCCAAGGGCATCGGCCGCGCCTGCGCGGAGCTGCTGGCGCAGGAAGGCTGCACGGTGCTCGGCGCCTCGAGGAGCATCGCGCCCGGGCCCAATGCGAAACAGGCCGATTTGTCGCAGCGCGGCGCGGCGGAAGCGCTCGCCGGCTGGGCCGGCGACCTGGACATCCTGGTCAACAACGCCGGCGCCATCCCCGGCGGCGACCTGCAGCGCGTGGACGAGGAGACCTGGCGCCGCGCCTGGGACCTGAAGGTGTTCGGCTACATCAACCTGACGCGCCTGGTGTACGCCCGCATGAAGCAGCGCGGCCGCGGGGTGATCGTCAATGTCATCGGCGCAGCGGGCGAGCGCATGAACGCGAGCTATGTCGCCGGCAGCACCGCCAACGCCGGCATCATGGCCTTTACCCGGGCACTCGGCGGCGCCTCGCACGCTGACGGCATCCGGGTGGTGGGAATCAACCCCGGCCCGGTGGAAACCGACCGCCTCGTCAGCCTGCACCGGCAGATGGCGCAGACCCGGCTCGGCGACCCGGAGCGCTACCGCGAGCTCTTCAAGGACATGTCCTTCGGCCGGCCGGCGACCCCGGAGGAGATCGCCTGCGCGGTCGCGTTCCTCGCCTCCGAGCGCTCGGCGTATACGAGCGGCACCATCCTCACCATCGACGGCGGCGCCTCGAACCGCTGAGGCGCGCGGCTCGCGCGTCTTCAGGCGGCCTTGCTCAGCTGGTAGCCGAAGCGCGGGAAGTGCACGTGCACGGTGCCCGCGCGCGGGTCGGTGCGTCGGATCACGATCTCGTCGGCCGAGGCCTGCCGCAGCTCGCCCTTCACCGGGTCGAGAGCATAGTCGACCGGCATGCACTGCGCCTGCGCGCCGAGCGCAATGCCGTCGGTCTCGAGCGCCGCGGCGCCGCGAACCTCCGCCGGCTTCGCGCTCCTGGCGAGCGCGATCGCGTCGCCGCTCGAGATCTCGGTCGATTTGCCATTGCCGATCGCGGCCATGCGCTCGACGTACTTCAGCACCTTCGGGAAGGGCAGCAGCATGCTGCGCGCGTCGGCCACCTTCCAGACCGGCCAGAGCACGTGGTAGAGCGAGAAGTCCGCGGCGCACGGCTTCGCGCCGAACGCGTAGTCGCCCTTCAGCTGCGCCTCGAGCGCCGGCATCAGGCCGGCGAAGTTGGCCTTGCATTCGGCGAGCGACCCGCGGCGCACGGTGCCGCCCTGGCGCATCGCCGCCCGGTCCTTGCCGAACTGCTGGAAGAACTCGGGCTTGGCGTCGGGAAAATAGAGCTTCATCATGCCGCCGCCCGGCTGGAAGCCGATCGGCACCGTGACGTTGAACATGGCGCCGTCGGCGAACTGCTCCATCGCCCGCACCGCGAGCGTATCGCCGTCCGGAAACAGGGTCGGGGAAGGCTTGAGGCGCTCGAGCACCCGCATGATGAGCCAGGTATCGCAATAGATGTCGGCGCCCATCTGCAGGATCGGCGTGCGTCGATAGCCGCCGGTGAGCGCCACCACGTCGGGCTTGGGCATGACCATCGGGATCTGCACGGACTTCCAGGCGAGGCCCTTGTAGCCGAGCACCGTGCGGATCTTCTCGGCGAACGGAGAAACGGGGTAATGGTGCAGCACCGGTTCGGTCATAATCGGCCCTTTGCGAAAAAGTCATGGTAACCCGATGAAAGCCGTGCTCTGCAAGCAGTACGGGCCGCCCGAGTCGCTG
>DATJXO010000108.1:0-25342 GCA_035500055.1 Burkholderiales bacterium
GTCCAGCGTCGGCAGCTCCGGCAGGAAGCTCGAGCGCGCCCTGGTCGTCACCGCGAGCGCCCGCAGCTTGCCCGCCTTGACGTTCGGCAGCGCGCTGGCGAGGTTGTCGAACATCAGCTGCACGCGCCCCGCCAGCAGGTCCGCGGCCGCGGGCGCGGCGCCCCGGTACGGGATGTGCACCATGAAGGTCCCGGTCATCATCTTGAACATCTCGCCGGCGAGGTGGCCGGTCGAGCCGGTTGAGCCGGAGGCGAAGTCGAGCTTGCCGGGGTGCGCCTTGGCGTACGCCACCAGTTCCTGCACGCTGCGCGCCGGCAGGTCGTTGTTGACCACCAGCACGTTGGGCACCTGGACCACGAGCGTGACGTGGCGGAAGTCCTTCAGCGCGTCGTACGGAATCCTCGCGTACAGCGAGGGGTTGATCGCGTGCGTCGCGATCGCGCCCATCAGCAGCGTATAGCCGTCCGGCGCGCTCTTGGCGACGAAGTCGGCGCCGATGTTGCCGCCGGCGCCGGGCTTGTTCTCGACCAGCACCGGCTGCCCGAGGGCCTGCTGGGCGTGCTGCGCCACCAGGCGCGCGGAGACATCGACCGGCCCGCCCGGTGGATACGGCACGACCAGGTGCAGCGGCTTCGCCGGCCAGCCCTGGGCGGGCGCGGCCTGCGCGGCGAAGGCAAGGGCGCAGAAGAGCAGGATACGGCGCATGCGAGGCGTTCCTATTCCTCGGCGGCGAAGGCTTCCTCGCGCTTCTTGCGCAGCGCCGGCAGCGCGATCGCGGCGAGCAGCACCACCGAGGCGACGAGGAAGCCGGCGGAGATGGGCTTCTGCAGGAAGCTCATCGCGTCGCCGCGCGCGAGCAGCATCGCCCGGCGCAGGTGCTCTTCCATCAGCGGCCCGAGGATGAAACCGAGGATAAGCGGCGCCGGCTCGCATTCCAGCCGCACGCAGATGTAGCCGAGCAGCCCGAAGAGCGACATCAGGAAGCAGTCGAATGGCTGGTTCGAGATGCTGAACACCCCTACCGCCATGAACACCAGGATCGACGGATACAGGATCCGGTAGGGCACGGTGAGCAGCTTGATCCACATGCCGATAAGGGGAAGGTTGAGCACGATCAGCATCAGGTTCCCTACCCACATCGAGGTGATCATGCCCCAGAACAGCGCGGGCTTCTCACTCATCACCTGTGGCCCCGGGGAGATGCCCTGGATCATCATCGCGCCGATCATCAGGGCCATCACCGCGTTCGACGGGATGCCGAGCGTGAGCAGCGGAATGAACGAGGTCTGGGCGCCGGCGTTGTTGGCCGACTCGGGCGAGGCCACGCCCTCGATCGCGCCCTTGCCGAACTCGTGCGAGTACTTCGAGACCTTCTTCTCCAGCGTGTAGGCGCCGAAGGAGGCGAGCAGCGCGCCGCCGCCGGGCAGGATGCCGAGCGCCGAGCCGAGCGCCGTGCCGCGCAGGATCGGCGCCCACATGCGCTTCCAGTCCTCGCGCGAGGGCCACAAGTGCGAGACCTTCTTGGTAAAGATCTCCCGGCCCTCCTTCTGCTCCAGGTTGGCGATGATCTCGCACACGCCGAACATGCCCATCGCCACGGTGACGAAGCCGATGCCGTCGGCGAGCTCCGACAGGCCGAAGGTGAAGCGCAGCACCCCCGAGTTGACGTCGGTGCCGACCAGCCCGAGCAGCAGCCCCAGGATCACCATCGCGATCGCCTTGATGAGCGAGCCGTGCGCCAGCACCACCGCCGACACCAGCCCCAGCACCATCAGCGAGAAGTATTCCCACGGCCCGAACTTCAGCGCCACCTCGGCGAGCGGCGGCGCGAACATCGCCACGATCAGCGTGGAGACGCAGCCGGCGAAGAACGAGCCGAGCGCGGCGACCGCGAGCGCGGGGCCGGCGCGCCCCTGGCGCGCCATCTGGTACCCGTCGATGCAGGTGACCACCGACGAGGCCTCGCCCGGGATGTTGACCAGGATCGCGGTGGTCGAGCCGCCGTACTGGGCGCCGTAGTAGATGCCGGCCAGCATGATCAACGCGCCGACCGGGGAGAGCTTGAACGTCACCGGCAGCAGCATCGCGATGGTGGCGACCGGCCCGATGCCCGGCAGCACCCCGATCAGCGTCCCGAGCAGCACGCCGACCAGGCACATCAGGATGTTGAAGGGAACATCCGGGATCGTCAGGCCGCCGAGGGCGATGCTCTGCAGCTTGAAAACTTCGACGAAGCCGATGCCGAGGTTGTGGACGATGTCGTGCACGGCGCGCCTAGTGGATCGGGCAGTTGGTGACGAACGCCGGGCAGATCGGGAACGGCAGCGTCAGGCCTTCCACGAACACCAGCACCGAGAAGACCACCAGCACAGCGGTCAGGATCGTCACTTCCTTCCAGCGGAACTCGTGGCCGCCGAAAGCGCCGACGAACACCAGCGCCACGGTCGCGAGCACCAGGCCGAGCGGCACCAGCAGGTAGGCGAACGCCAGGCTCGAGGCGAGGATCATGGCGATCGGCTTCGCGTCCGGGCGGAACACCGCTGCCAGCACCGCCATCACGGCGGCGGAGGCGAGCATGGCGTAGTCCTTGGAGATGCCCAGCCGCTCGGCGATCTCGCCGAGCACCGCGAACACCGCCGCCACCACCACGAGGTCGAGCAGGCCGAAGGGCAGGTGCAGCTTCACCGCCTCGCCCTTGAGCCGCGAGGCGAGCGAGCGCAGGAAGATGACCGCGCCGAGGAGCACCAGGATGCCGCCGAGCGCCGCCGGGAAGTACGCGGGGCCCATGCGCACCGCGCTGCCGAGCTGGTAGCCCTGCAGGATCGGGCCGCCCCAGAGCGAATCGAGGAATGCCGGCGTGCCGAGCGCGCCCACCACGAAGGCCGCGCCGAAGGCCATGAACATCAGCCCGGCCCAGAAGTCCTTCGGGTTGCGAATCGTCATCTCCCCTCCCGTCTTGTTCTGCTCGCCGGCGTTGCGCCGGGGTAGGCGGAGCCGCGGGCGGCGAGTGTAGCATGCGGCAAATGTCGCCCGACCGTCGCGCCGCTCTGCGAAAGGTGCTGGCCGCCGCGCTGCTCGCGCCATTGCTGCTGGCGGCGTCAGCCTGCAGCAAGCCCGCCAAGCTGCCGCGCCTCGAGGCCGACGCGGTGGTGCTCGCGTTCGGCGACAGCCTCACCTTCGGCACCGGCGCGAACGAGGCCGAGAGCTATCCAGCCCGCCTCGCCGCGCTGATCGGCCGGCGCGTGGTGCGAGAAGGGATCCCGGGCGAAACCAGCGCCGCGGGGCTCGCGCGCCTGCCCGCGGTGCTCGACGAGGTGCGCCCGCGCCTCCTGCTGCTCTGCGAGGGCGGCAACGACTTCCTGCGGCGCCTGCCGCGCCAGCAGACCGCCGACAACCTGCGCGCCATGATCCGGCTGGCGAAGGATCGCGGCGTAGAAGTCCTGCTGATCGGCACGCCCGAGCCGGGCTTCACCCTCACGCCGCCCGGCTTCTATGCTGAGCTCGCCAAGGAGTTCGGCATTCCGTACGAGGGCGAGGCGCTCGCCAAGATCCTCAAGGACGGCAGCCTCAAGTCCGACCAGATCCACCCCAATGCGCTGGGCTACCGGATGATGGCGGAGCGCGTCTTCGAGGTGCTCAGGAAGGCGGGCGCGGTCTGAACTCGATGTCGGAGAAGTACGACTCGGCGCGCTCCCCCGTGTTGTCGGTGTCGGCGGACACGATGACGCCATTCACCGCCGGCGGCTCCGCGCCGAAGGCGCGGCGGTAATCCGCGGCGACATCGCGCAGGTGCGCGACCCAGCGGCCGAGCGCGGCGGTGCCGCTGTCCGCGACCACCATCTCCACGCGGTCCGTATAGGCGTTCGGCGCGAAGGTGCCGGCCGGCGCATGCGCGTCCCAGACGTAGCACAGCGCGGCAAGCGGCAGGCGGTCGCCCCATGCCGCGCGCGCCAGCGCGAGCTTCATGCGCGCCGCGACCCCAAGCGTCGCCGGGTCGAGGTCGAAGGTGACATAGAGGCGCGCCGCGTAGTCGTCGCCCCCGCGCCTCGCGAGGTCCCCCTTCTCCGGCAGCCGCGCCACTTTCCAGCGCCAGGAGAGCAGCGGCAGCACGGCGAGATCGACGCGCAGCGCGCGCGCCAGGCCCGAGGCCGAGGCCTGCGACCGCGCCCGCAGCACCGTGCGGCTCTCGTCCTCGACCAGCGCGAACTCGGTCGGCGGCACGCGCGCGCCGAACGTGACGGGCTCGAGCCACGCCGGCAGCGGCGCACCCGGCTTCAACGCGGAGAAGCGCATCGCCTCGATCGTCGCGGGCGCCGCCGGGCTGCGCCGCGCCAGCAGGCCCGCGGCTGCGAGCGCGAGCAAGCGCCGCCGCGTGATCACGCGCCTCCCCGCAGCAGGCGCGAGCGCCGCAGGCGCGCCACGTCCTGCGGCCGGTCGACGTCCCAGAGCGTGCGCAGCTCTTCCCAGCGCCAGCCCAGGCGCCGCAGCCGCAGCCGCGTCTGCGCCATGACGCGCGCGCCGCCCCAGTCGACGCCGCGGAACAGGCTCGCCTCAGGCCGCCGTAGGCCGATCAGCGCATAGCCGCCGTCCTCGGCCGGCGCGAGCACCGCGTCCGCGCCGCGCGCCAGCGCGCGCGCCGCCGCGCGCAGATCGGAGCGCCGCAGCGCTGGACAGTCGGTGCCCACCAGTACCGCCGCCGGGTGGCTCCCAAGGACCGCCTCGAAGGCGCGATGCATGCGGGCGCCGAGGCTGCCACCCCCCTGCGAGCGCAAGCGGTAGCCCGCCGGCGGGCGCGGCAGTCGCCCCGACGCGAACAGCCACCTCGAGGCGAACGCGGCGGCGCGCCCGGTGCGCAGCGTCTTCGCGGTCATGCGCTCCTGCAGGCGCGTCGCGCCGCGCTCGCCGAGCAGCGGCACGAGGCGCGTCTTCACCCGCCCGGGCGCCGGCGCGCGCGCCAAGACCACCAGCGCCGCCTCAGGCTTTGCCCGCGTAGCGCCGCGCAAGGTCGTCGGGGTGCGCGCCGAACGCGTAGGCGAGGCGCAGGCGCCACATCAGCAGCATCGTCCGCAGCACGCCGCGCGCCTCCCAGCGCCGCCCCGAGGTCAGCACGCGCTCGCGCAGGCACGCGGGGCGCCCCGCGCGCCGCATCGCCGCGCTGAACGCGACGTCCTCCATCAGCGCAATCTCGGGAAACCCGGCGAAGCGCGCGCGCCGCACGAAGATCGCCTGGTCGCCGGTCGCAATCCCGGTGAGCCGCGAGCGCTGGTTCATGAACCAGCCGATCATCGCGAGCAGCGGCGAGCGTCCCTCGATGCGCACATCGAACCGGCCCCAGTCGCGCCCGGCGAGGGCGGCCGCGATGGCGCGGTCGGCGGCCTCCGGCAGCCGCGTATCGGCGTGCAGGAACACGAGCGCCTCGCCGCGGGCCTGCGCCGCGCCGGCGTTCATCTGGCGCGCGCGCCCGCGCGGCGCCGCGAGCACGGCGTCGGCGAGCGGCGCCGCGAGCGCGGCGCTGCCGTCGGCGCTGCCGCCGTCGGCCACGATGACCTCGTGGCCGCGCGCGCGCAGCGGCGCGAGCGCGCGCAGCGCGCCCGGCAGCGCGGCCGCCTCGTCGAGCACCGGGATCACGATCGAGAGCCGCATCGCGCCGCCGGTCAGCCGCGCGTCCAGGCGTGGAAGCGCTCGACCGCGCGCAGCAGCCCCTGCGGCGCGTGCGCCTTCTTCCACACGCCGGCGGCATACTTGTTCGCTTCCGCCAGCGTCGGGTAGATGTGGATGGTGCCGAGAATCCGGTTCAGCCCCACGCCGTTGCGCATCGCCGCGACGAACTCGGCGATCAGGTCGCCGGCGTGCTCCCCGGCCAGCGTGACGCCGAGGATGCGGTCCCTGCCCGGCTCGGTGAGCACCTTGACGCAGCCGTGCGCCGCCTCGTCCGCGATGGCGCGGTCGAGCTCATCCATGCGGTAGACCGACACCTCGTAGGCGATGCCCTGCTCCTTCGCCTCCTGCTCGTTCAGCCCGACCCGCGCCACCTCGGGCTCGGTGAAAGTGGCCCAGGGAATCACCGAGTAGTCGGCGCGGAAGCGCCGTAGGCCGCCGAACAGCGCGTTCACCGAGGCGTACCACGCCTGGTGCGCGCCGACGTGCGTGAACTGGTACGGGCCGGCGACGTCGCCGCAGGCGTAGATGTTCGGGTAGACGGTCTGCAGGAACTCGTTGGTCTCGACGGTGCGCGCGCGCGTCAGCGGGATGCCGAGCTCCTCCAGCCCGTAGCCAGAGGTGTTGGCGACGCGGCCGACCGCGCACAGCAGGGCGTCGAACTCGACGCGCACCTGCGTGCCCTGGTGCTCGCAGTAGAGCACCTTGGCGCCGCCCTCCCGCTCGAAGCGCGCCGCCTTGTGCGCGGTGAGCACCTCGACGCCCTCCTCCCGGAAGCGGGCGGCGACCAACTCGGAGAATTCCGGGTCCTCGCGCGGCAGCAAGCGCGGCAGCATCTCGACCTGCGTCACTTTCGCGCCGAGACGGGCGAAGGCCTGCGCCAGCTCGCAGCCGATCGGCCCGCCGCCCAGCACCAGCAGCCGCGTCGGCAGCGCGCGCAGCCCCCACACGGTGTCCGAGGTCAGGCAGTCCATCTGCTCGATCCCGGGGATCGGCGGCACGAACGGGCGCGCCCCGGCGGCGATCACGATGGCGCGCGTGGTCAGCGTCTTCTTCGAGCCGTCGGGCGCTGCGATCTCGATCGCCCACGGCGACACGATGCGCGCCGTGCCGCGCTCGCAGTCGACGCCGAGGCCGGCGTAGCGCTCGACGGAGTCGTGCGGCTCGATCGCGCGCACCACGCGCTGCACGCGCTCCATGACGTCCGCGAAGTCGAATTCCAGCTCGGCGCGGCGGATGCCGAGCTCCGCGGCGCGCCTAGCGCGCGCGACGAACTTCGCCGTACGCAGCAGAGCCTTCGACGGCACGCAGCCGGTGTTGAGGCAATCCCCGCCCATGAGGTGCTTTTCCACCAGCGTCACCTTCGCCTTCACCGCGGCGGCGATGTACGCCGCGACCAGACCCGCCGAGCCGGCCCCGATCACGATCAGGTTGCGGTCGTACCTGGACGGCCGCCGCTCCGCCCAGCGCGCGTAGACGCGGCGCGCCTTGACGGCGTCGACCACGCGCTTCGCCGCCAGGGGAAACAGGCCCAGCAGGACGAACGCCAGCCACAGCTCCGGACGCAGGATCCCGGACGCCGACTCGATGCGCGCCAGCTGCGTGCCGGCGTTCACGTAGACCACCGTCCCGGCGAGCATGCCGAGCTGGCTGACCCAGTAGAAGCGCGCGGCGCGGATCGGCGTCACGCCCATCGCCAGGTTGATGGCGAAAAACGGGATCGCCGGGATCAGCCGCAGAGTGAACAGGTAGAAGCCGCCGTCGCGCTCCATGCCGGCGTTGATCGCGCGCAGCTGCGCGCCGAAGCGCCGCTGCACCCAGTCGCGCAGTAGGAAGCGGGAGGCGAGGAACGCAAGCAGCGCGCCGAGCGACGAGGCGAAGGAGACGATGAGCGTTCCCCAGAGCAGGCCGAAGATCGCGCCGCCAATCAGCGTCATCGGCACCGCCCCGGGGAGCGAAAGCCCCGCGACCAGCACGTACAGCAGGAAGTAGGCGGCCACGCACTCGAGCCGGTGCGACGCATAGTAGCCCTGCACGCTCGACAGCTGCTGCCTGAGGTTGTCGAACGTGAGGTAGCGATGCCCGCCGAGGACGAAGAACGCGGCGACCAGCGCCGCCAGCAACCCGAGCAGCGCGAAGCGCGCCGCCTTCATGCCGCGCGTCGCGCCCGCGGCAGCGCGTAGCGGGGCCCGTCGGCGATGCGCGCCCAGTACGAGGCGTGCGCCGCCGAGCCCTCGGGCCACAGCTCGAGGAAGCGCGCCGCCCAGGCCGCGTGGTCGTACGCGACCGGCCGCGCCTCGAGGTGCAGCGCGCCGACGCGCGCCGAGTAGAGCGCTCCGGGCCGAGCCCGCACCGATATCCGCGTCGCGAGGCCGAAGCGGGTGCCGCTGAAATTCGGCATGCCGGCGGCGCCGTTGTTGATGACCGCGCCGGCGCCCTCGAACGCCTGCAGCACCGGGAGGCAGGTATGGCTGCAGGCGTACACCGCGGCGCGCGCCGCGGCCAGCGCCTCGCGCGCGCGCCGCGCGCCGTCCGGCGTCGCGAGCGCCTCCTGCGAGAAGCCCCAGCCGGCGAGCGAGTCGGCGTCGCCGTGCACGATCGCGACGCGCGCGCCGCCGACCTCGGCGACGCGATGCATCGGCAGCGCGCGCAGCGACGCCAGCGCGCCCGGCGCAGCGCGGGCCGCCCCGCGCAGCCGGTCGATGATGCGATTCGAGCGCTCGACCTCGGTGTCGCCGACCCAGTCCGGGTAGCCGCAGCCGCAGCCTGCGCCCTCCACGGGATCGGCGAGTTCGGTCTCGACGTTGCCCCGCATGGCGCAATGCGCCAGCACGGCGCGGTTGATGCGATCGAACTCTTCCGGGTCGGCGTCGAACCAGTGGAAGTCGCCGTTGAGCACCAGCGCCTTGTCCCCGGCCTCGGCCTGGTAGTCCGCGAGCAGCGCGGCGAGCGCGGCGCCGTTGCCGTACAGGCCGCCAGCGACCCAGAGCGTCTCGGCGCGCAGCGTCGCCGGCGCGGCGAGGGCCGACGGGCCGTAGCGGTAGGAAAGCGGGCAGTCCCTGCCGGGCCTGGCGCTCACGGGCGTCGCGTGCATCGGGGCTCCATCCTCCGGTCCGGTACCCTGCGTCGCAAGATACGGCCGGGAAATTACAGCAGGTTCGTTGCCCGGTGCGACTGCTCGTCCATCATCTGCAGCAGCCGGCCGCTGGTCGCGCGCAGGCGCTGCGACAGCATCAGCACCAGCTCCATCAGGATCTTCGCGCCGAGCATCGGCTGCTCGACGATGATGCGCGCCAGGTTCTCGCGGTCGAGCACCGCAACCAGCGTCTGCTCGATCGCGATGCAGGTGGCGAAGCGCGGCTCGCCGTCGATCATCGACATCTCGCCCAGCGTCTTGCCGGCCTCGACCACCGCGATCAGCTGCGGCGTGTTCCAGCGGTCGCGCTTGTGCACCTCGACCTTGCCCTCGATCAGCATCAGCATGAAGTCCCCGCCCTCCCCCTCGCGGATGATCTCGATGCCGGCGGGCGCCTGGTAGACGTCCATGAAGTGCGCCAGCAGCCGCACTTCGGCGGGAGAGAAGTTCTCCAGCAGGTTGCAGCGCGGGATGAGCGCGTGGATCTGGGGCGAGAACTTGGTGGCGTCGCCGAGGTGCTCCAGGTGCGCGAGGTGGGCGGGGCGGTCTGCCATGGCGGCCCGGGCATTCTAGCCGATCACCCACAGCACGGTCGCCGCCCAGCCCGCGACCGAGACCGCGAGCAGCGGATCGCGCAGCAGCTCGACCGCCGGGTCGCCGCCGCCGCCGCGATAGCGCAGGCGGAACAGATAACGCGCGGTGCCGAGCATCACCCAGGGCACCGTCCACACCAGGCCCCGCGTGCCGTGCAGGCGCGCGGTCTGCGGAGCCAGGGTGTACCACGCGTACGCGACGACCATCCCGGCCGCGCACAGCGCGATCGCGCCGTCGAGGAACCGCAGGCTGTAGGCCTGCAGGACGGCGCGGTGCCGAGCGGCGCTCCCGGCGAGCTGCTCGAGCTCGGCACGCCGCTTGGCGAAGCCGAGGAACAGCGTCAGCAGGAAGCCGCAGGCGAGCAGCCATTGCGACGGCGCGATGCCGATGCCGAGCGTTCCGGCGAGCAGGCGCAGCATGAAGCCCGCCGCGATCGCCACGACCTCGAGCACTGCGACGCGCTTGAGGCCTGCGGTATAGGCGGCGCTGAGCGCGAGGTACGCCGCGAGGATCGCGGCGACGCGCCAGCCGGCCCAGGCGCCGATGCACAGCGCCGCGGCTGCGGCGAGCGCGGCGAGCGCGCGCGCCTCGCCGGGCGCCACCGCGCCGCGCGCCACGGGCCGCGCGCGCTTCACCGGGTGATCGCGGTCCTGCGCCGCATCGGCGGCGTCGTTGAGCGCGTAGACCGCGCCCGAGGCGAGGCAGAACGCGAGCGTCGCCGCGAGCGCCGGGTACAGCAGGCCCGGGTCGTGCCAGGCGTGGCCGAACACGAGGCCCACCAGCACGAACGCGTTCTTGACCCACTGGTGCGGTCGCAGCAGTTGCAGGAGCGCGCGCAGCCGCTTCACCGCGGGAAATAGCGGTCGAAGAAGTAGCAGCGCCCGATCGGCAGCCAGGCCGGAATGCGGTAGAAGCGCTCGCGCGCCTCGGCGAGGATGCCGGCGCGATAGGCGGCGTAGTCGAAACCGTCGCCGAGCACCGCGTGGTAGGTGCCGGCCGACAGCGCCAGCGTACGGAACTCCACCTTGCGGAAGTACGGCCGGTAGTCGCGCGGCAGCGGCGTCCCCCGCCGCAGGATCAGGAAGTCCTTGCCGTCGAGCGCGCGCCAGTCGGTGTCGAGGTCTGACTGGCGCGCGTGCGAGTCGCCGGCGCCGAACACCGGTACCGGCCGGCGCTCGGCAAAGGCGAACAGCGCCGCCGCCGCATAGCTGTCGGCAGCGAGCACCCTGCCGCGGGCGAGCGGCGCGGCCGCGGCCAGCAGCTCGGCGGTGCGGCCCGGAAACACGATGCGCCGGTACAGCGCCGTCGCCTTCCACGCCTCGGCCGGCAGCGCCGCGGCGACGCCGATCGCAACCGCGTGCAGCAGCGCGATCGCGGCGAGCACGCCCGCGCTCACGGCCAGCGCGCGCCGCTCGAGCGCCACTGCGACGCTGAGCGCGAGCGCGGGGACGAAAGACTGCAGCCAGTGCAGGCCGATGGTGCGCACCGGGCTGAGCAGCGCGAACACCGCGGCCGGCACCAGCCAGGCGAGGAGGATCGCCCGCCGCACCGGGTCCCCCCGGCCGAGGCGGCTGCGCTCGCGCCAGGCGAACCAGGCGAGCGGCCCGGCAGCGTAGGCCACCGTGGCCAGGTAGAGCGGTGGCGTCGCCCACGAGAACGCCGCGCCTTCGTGCCGGTTGATGGCGTTGAACATGACGTTGCACCAGCAGGCCTCGTAGTTCCAGTACAGGTTCAGCAGCCCCGCCGGCAGGGCGCCGAGGAATACCAGGCCGAAGGCGCGCGCGTCGCGCGCCGAGACCGCCCAGGCGAGGTAGCCGAGGCCCAGCAGCACTGCGAAGTACTTCGAGAGGAACGCGAGGCCGAGCAGCATGCCGGCGGCGAGGAAATGCGCGCCGGAGCGCAGTTGCACCGCGCGCGCGAACACCAGCAGCGAGGCCACGGAGAATACGAGCAGCGGCGTGTCGGTCGTGATCAGCACGTTCCAGACGCTCATCGGGGCGAGCAGCACCGCGAGCGCGGCGAGATCCGCGGTGGCCGCGTCGCGGCCGAACCAGCGGCCGAGCGCCGCGCGCACCAGCAGCGCCGTGATCGCCGGCGCCAGCGTCGCCGGCAGGCGCGCCACCCAGACCGCGTGCGAGAGCGCGACCAGCGGCGCGAGCAGCCAGCCGACCATCGGCGGGTGGTCGTAGTAGCCGAGCGCGGGGTGCCGGCCCCAGAGCACGAAGTAGGCCTCGTCGGCCGTGATCGGCGCCGCCGCGGCGAGCCAGAAGCGGAACGCGAGCGTGAGCGCGAGCGCCGCAAGCAGCCACTGCCGCGGCGTCAGGCTCGGGAGCAGGCGCGCGGCGGGGCTCAAAGACTGCGCGCGAGAAGCGTGAGGCCCGCGATCACGAGCACAGCGTACACTGCTTTCAACACGACGATCGCGGGCACCGCGGCATGCAGCCGGTTGCCGAGCCAGAAGCCCGCGAGCAGCGCCGGCAGCAGCGCGGCGGCCGAGAGCAGCAGCCCGTCCTGCGACAGCAGTCCGGTGGCGCCGAACAGGACCAGGCGCACCACCGAAGACAGCATGATCATGGCAGCGTTGGTGGCGCGCAGCGCCTCCTTGTCGCGCACGCGGCCGCTGTTGTAGATCGCGAACAGCACGCCGCCGGTGCCGAACATCGCCGAGAACGCGCCGCCCGCGAACCCGATCGGCGCGCACCAGGCGCGCGCCAGCTGCGGCGGCTCGCCGCGCCGCGTCAGCCCGTACGCCGCGTAGGCGAGCAGGAACGCTCCCAGCACCGCGAGCAGGCGCTGCTCGGCGGCGCGCAGCAGCAGCGCGAGGCCGAGCGCCATGCCCGCGAGCATGAACGGAGCCAGCCAGCCGACGACGTCGAGGCGGATGCGGCGGCGAAAGCGCGCGCCGAAGGCGAGGAACACCGAGAAGTCGAGCAGCATCATCAGCGGCACCGCGAAGCGCAGCGGGAGGAACTGCGCGAGCAGCGGCAGCGCGATCACCGTGGAGCCGAAGCCGGTGAGGCCGAACACGGCGTACGCCGCGGCGACCACCAGCGCGGCGGCGGCGAGCGTCTCGGGCGTCACCGCCACGGCCGAGGCGCTAGCGCTTCGCTTTCCTGCGCCTCGCCTTCACGGCGGCCGCCAGCCCGTCGAGCAGTTCGGCCGAGTCCTCCCAGCCGAGGCAGGCGTCGGTGATGCTCTGCCCGAACTTGAGCGCCTTGCCCGGCACGAGGTCCTGGCGGCCCTCGACCAGGTTCGACTCGACCATCGCGCCGACGATGCAGCGCGAGCCCCCGGCGACCTGCGCGCCGAGGTCGGCGGCGACATCCTTCTGGCGCTGGAACTGCTTGGCGGCGTTGGCGTGCGAGCAGTCGATCATCAGGCGGCACTCGAGCTTGGATTTCGCCAGCTCGTCGCAGGCCGCCTTGACGCTGGCGGCGTCGTAGTTGGGCTGGCGGCCGCCGCGCAGGATGATGTGGCAGTCCTCGTTGCCGCGCGTCTCGACGATCGAAACCTGGCCGCTCTTGTGCACCGAGAGGAAGTGGTGCTTCTGCCGCGCTGCGAGGATCGCGTCGACGGCGATGCGCACGTTGCCGTCGGTGCCGTTCTTGAACCCGACCGGCGCCGACAGTCCCGAGGCGAGCTCGCGGTGCACCTGCGACTCGGTGGTGCGCGCGCCGATCGCGCCCCACGACACCAGGTCGCCGATGTACTGCGGCGAGATCACGTCGAGGAACTCGCAGCCGGCGGGCATGCCGGTGCGGTTGATGCGCACTAGCAGGTCGCGCGCGATGCGCAATCCCTCGTTGATGCGGAAGCTGCCGTTCAGGTAGGGGTCGTTGATCAGCCCCTTCCAGCCCACCGTGGTGCGCGGCTTCTCGAAGTACACGCGCATCACGACCTCGAGCTCGCCCTCGTGCCTGCTGCGCTCAGGCAGGAGCTTTTCCGCGTACGCGACCGCGGCGGCGGGATCGTGGATCGAGCAGGGCCCGATCACCACCAGCAGCCGGTCGGACTTGCCGCGCACGATCTCGCGCACGCGGCGCCGCGTCTCGACGACCAGGCGCTCGATCGCGGTGCCCTGGATCGGGAAGAAGCGTATCAGGTGCTCCGGCGGCGGCAGCGGCACGATGTTCTCGATGCGCTCGTCGTCGGTCAGCGAGGTGCGGTCGGCGGGCACGGTGCCCTGGAAGGGATCGATGGCTGCGGTCATGGCAATGGCCTCGGGTCAAAAAAAAACCGCCAGGCTTTCGCGCTGGCGGTTCCTTGGGATCTTGGGCGTGCGTCTAGCCGGTCCCGTCCGCCAGCAGGCAGGGGAAGAAGTAAAAGTAAAAGAAGAACCGGCGCGTCACGGCAGCGCATTCAAGCACGGAACCGGGCCCCTGTCTACTTCGGCCACAGCACCATCTGCGTGCAGCGGAACAGCGCGGTGCGCCGGTGTGGCTCGGCAGAACAGAGCGCCCTCGCGCGCGGTGCCGAAAAAGTTCGTCTTCAGCTCCAGCGTGGTGAAGCCGCTCTCCCCTTGCGGCAGGCGACCACCTCGGCTCTGAAGACTGCGTCGTGCGCGCTCATCAGGATGCCAACTGTACCGCAGCGTCTGGCGCCGCTGGCACTCGGCAGCTGCGACTGCCAGGCCTGGAAGTTGCTTCGCTCCGAGCGTCATGCTACGGTTTTCGGGCCGTCAGCCGATGACAAGAATGTAGGAGCACAGACATGTCGGCGCACACCTCACTGCCGGTACCCTCGGCACCCATCCCGGTCGCGGGATTCAAGGACGTCTACGACGTCGCCACGGTAGAGAAGGCGCTGCAGGAGCTGCCGCAGTCGGCGAACGACGCGCTGCGGGCGCTGTACGAGAAGATGCTGCGCCTCGGCGGCCAGCGCTTCGCGGTAAAGCCCTCGTCGCTGCCCGAAATGGGGGAGCTGTTCGAGGACCTGCCCAATTTCGGGGAGGTACTCGAGCACATCCGGCGCCAGCTCGCGCTGTGCGTCGACTCCGAGGACGACGTCGAGCTGCCGCCGATCCTGCTGCTCGGCGAGCCCGGCATCGGCAAGACCCACTTCGCGCGGCGCGTCTCGTCGCTGCTCGGCACGGGCTTCGGCTTCGTGCCGATGAGCTCGCTCACCGCGGGCTGGATCCTGTCGGGCGCCTCGTCGCAATGGAAGAACGCCAAGCCGGGCAAGGTGTTCGAGACCTTCCTCAACGGCGAGTATGCCAACCCGGTGATGGTGATCGACGAGATCGACAAGGCGAGCGCCGACGGCCAGTACGATCCGCTCGGCGCCCTCTACGAGCTGCTCGAGACCCAGACGGCGATGCGCTTCATCGACGAGTTCGCCGAGGTCCCGATCGATGCCTCGGGCGCGCTGTGGTTCGCGACCGCCAACGACGCCTCGCGCATCCCGGAGCCCCTGCTCAACCGCATGAGCGTCTACGAGATCGAGCCGCCCGACGCGGAAGGCTCGGCGCGCATCGCGCGGTCGCTATACCGCGAGATCCGCGAGTCGCACGACTGGGGCCGGCGCTTTCCGGAAAGCCCGGCGGCGGGCGTGGTTGAGAAGCTCGCCACGCTGACGCCGCGCGAGATGCGGCGCGCGGTGCAGGCCGCGTTCGGCAACGCCAAGGTGGCGGGCCGCTGCGAGCTGCGCGTGGAGGACGTCGACGCGGGACGCGGCGCGCGGCGCGCGCGCATCGGCTTCTAGCGCCGCCCCAGTCCGGCGCCTGCTCGGCGTCAGCCGCCGGCAGCGCCGGCCAGCAGGCGCCCGCAGGCGATCACGCTGATCCAGAGGGCGAGAGAGAGCGCCGCCGCGACCCGCGCCGCCGCCGGCGGCATGACGTCGACGTCCCAGGCCGCCGCGCCGCGGAAGATTCCGGCGTGGAACACGGCGGCGTTCACCCCCGCGGCGAAGATCAGGCACATCTTGAGGGCGAACAGCGAGCTCGCGATCAGCTCCGGGGCGCGCGCGAGGAACTGGACGAATCCGCTCGGCACGATGAGCAGGAATGCGGCTGCCGACCAGGGCAGCACATGCGCGGCGAGGCGCCGCACCGACAGCCCGCGCGAAAGGCCTAGCAGCCGCAGGTCGAGCAGCGCGATGCCGCCGACCAGCAGCGCCACCCCGGTGAGGTGGACCGCGGCGACCGCGGCGTGCAGCGCGTGCGACTCGCGCAGCGCCCGCGCCAGGGGCGAAGCGGCGATCGCCTCGACCGGCGTCATGTCAGCCGGCGCGCCGGCAACGGCGGGCGGCCGTCCATCACTGGGTCTTGCGGCCGAGCGAGCCGCGGTTGTAGTCCTTGTCGCCCGGGTAGATCTTGCGCCCGACGCCGAGCCAGCCGCCCTGCGCGCCGCGCTCGCGCTCGTCCTCGGCCTCGCGCGCCTTGCGCTGCGGCTCGGCCTTCTTCGGGTCGGCGTACTCCCAGCGGCCGTTCGGCAGCAGGCGCACCTTCTCCCCGTCTGCGGTGGTCGCCTCGATCGTCCCCTGCTGCGCCGCCGCCGCCGCGGCGAGCAGCAGCCCGAAGGTCAGAGCCGCTGCTCGACCCACGGCTTGACGGTCTGCAGGGCGGCGCCGAGCTTGCCGGGCTCGGTGCCGCCGGCCTGCGCCATGTCGGCGCGTCCGCCGCCCTTGCCGCCGACCTGCTGCGCCACGTAGTTGACCAGCTCGCCCGCCTTCAGCTTCGCAGTGAGGTCGGCGGTCACGCCGGCGATCAGCGCCACCTTGCCGTCGCTCACCGCGCCGAGCACGATCGCGGCGCTTTTCAGGCGCTCCTTCAGCTTGTCGACCGCCTCGCGCAGCGTTTTCGGATCGGCGCCCTCCAGCGTCGCGGCGAGGACCTTGATCCCCTTGACGTCGACCGCCTGCGCGCCGACGTCGGAGGTCTGCCCGCTCGCCAGCCGGGACTTGAGCCGCTCGTTCTCCTTCTCCAGGCCGCGGCGCGACTCCTGCAGCGCCTCGTACTTCTTCTTCATCAGCGCGATGTCGGCTCTCTGGAGGCCGAAATCCGCGGCGAGCCCGTTCAGCTCGTGCTCCAGCCCCTGCACCCAGGCGAGGGCGCTCATGCCCGTGGTCGCCTCGACCCGCCGCACCCCGGCCGCGACCGCCGCCTGGCCGGTGATCTTGAACATGCCGATGTCGCCGGTGCGCGCGACGTGCGTGCCGCCGCAGAACTCGCGCGAGCTGCCGATGTCGAGCACCCGCACCTCGTCGCCGTACTTCTCGCCGAACAGCATCGTGGCGCCCGACTTCTTCGCGTCCTCGATCGGCATGATCTGCGCCCGCGTCGGCGCGTTCTGCAGGATCTCGGCGTTCACCCGCGCTTCCACCTGGGCAACCTCGTCCTCGCTCATCGGCCTGTCGTGGGCGAAGTCGAAGCGCGTCTTTTCCTCGTCCACGAGCGAGCCCTTCTGCTGTACGTGGGGCCCGAGCACCTCGCGCAGCGCCTTGTGCATCAGGTGCGTCACGGAATGGTTGCGCATGGTGCGCGCCCGCAGCTCGGTATCGACGCGCGCCTCGACCTCGTCCGCCACCTTGAGCGACCCGGTCCTCAGCGTCCCGGTATGGCCGTAGACGTCGGCGAGGATCTTCTGCGTATCGGCGACCTCGAAAGTGCCGCCCGGCGCCACGATCTCGCCCCGGTCGCCGACCTGGCCGCCCGACTCGGCGTAGAACGGCGTCGCGTCGAGCACCACCGTGCCGGTGTCGCCGCTCCTCAGCGCTTCGACCTGCGCGCCCTCGCGATACAGCGCCAGCACCTTCGCGGGATGCACCAGGGTTTCGTAGCCGCGGAACTCGGTGCGCGCGCCGGTGTATTCCAGGCCCGCCGCCGCGGAGAACCGGGACGCGGCGCGCGCCTTGGCGCGCTGCTCCTGCATCGCGGCGTCGTACGCCTCGACGTCGATCGGGATGCCACGCTCGCGGCACAGGTCCTGCGTCAGGTCGAACGGGAAGCCGTAGGTGTCGTAGAGCGTGAACGCGGTGCGGCCGTCGAACGGGATCGCTGATTCCCTGAGGTAGAGCACCTTCACCTTGTCGTAGCCGATGCCGCGGCTCACCTTGTCGAGCAGCTCCTCGGGCGTCTTGTCCGCCGCGCCGTGGAACACGAGGTAGGCCCGAGCGGGCTTGCCGGTGCCCCTGGCGTACGCTTCCACCGCCTCGACCGAGGCGCGGACGTAGGCGTCGACGTTGACCACGCTGCCGGCCTTCTTCACCTCGACCAGCACGTCCTCCTTGGCGCGCCGGAACACCGCGTCGGCATGCCGGGTGGACCTCAGCTCCTCGAACGACACGAAGTCGTGCACGAAGTGGTCGCGGATGTAGCTGATCGCGCGCTGCTCGGTCCTGGCACCGGCCTCGAACAATCGCATGCCGTTCTCGAGCGTCTCGGCAAACTTCTCCTCCTCGGTCTTGAGCGTGTCCGCGACGCGCGCCTTCGCCTCGCGCAATTCGGGGTAGGCCTCGCCCATGGCGCGATCCAGGTCGTCGACCAGGCGATGGAAGAACGGCCGCTTCTGGCCGAGCTTGTAGCCATGCCGGATGGCGCGGCGGATGATCCGGCGCAGCACGTAGCCGCGTCCCTCGTTGCCGGGAATGGCGCCGTCGACGACCAGGAAGGCGCAGGCGCGGATGTGGTCCGCGATGACGTTGAGGGAGGGATTCTTCAGCTCGGATTGGCTCGTCTCCCTGGCGGCAGCGCGGATCAGATCCTGGAACAGGTCGATTTCATAGTTGGAGTGCTTGCCCTGCAGCACCGCGGCGATGCGCTCCAGGCCCATGCCGGTGTCGACGGAGGGCTTGGGCAGCGGGTGCATCGTGCCGGACTCGTCGCGGTTGTACTGCATGAAGACGAGGTTCCAGATCTCGATGTAGCGGTCGCCCTCGGCCTCGGGCGAGCCCGGCGGCCCGCCCTCGATGCCCGGGCCGTGGTCGTAGAAGATCTCGCTGCAGGGACCGCAGGGGCCGGTGTCGGCCATCTGCCAGAAGTTGTCGGACTGGTACTTCGCGCCGCCCGGCTTGTCGCCGATCCGGATGCAGCGTTCCGGCGGCACGCCGATGTCCTTGGTCCACAGCTCGTAGGCCTCGTCGTCGCTCTGGTACACCGTGGTCCACAGCCGCTCCGGCGGCAGCCTGTAGACCTTCGTCAGCAGCTCCCAGGCGAAGCGGATCGCGTCCCGCTTGAAGTAGTCGCCGAAGCTGAAGTTGCCGAGCATCTCGAAGAAGGTGTGGTGGCGCGCCGTGTAGCCCACGTTCTCGAGGTCGTTGTGCTTTCCGCCCGCGCGCACGCTGCGCTGCGCGGTGGTGGCGCGGGTGTAGGCGCGCTTCTCCTTGCCGAGGAACACGTCCTTGAACTGCACCATGCCCGAGTTGACGAACAGCAGCGTCGGGTCGTTCGCCGGCACGAGCGGGCTCGAGGGCACGATGGTGTGGCCCTTGGAGCGGAAGTACTCGAGGAAGCCAGAGCGGATGTCGGCGGATTTCATCGCACCCGCATTCTAAAGGAAGGGCCTGCAGCGACCGCCGCAGGCCCTCCTCGCCCGAGCGGCGACAGGCCGCCGTCAGGCCGCAAGCCGGCCGTACTTCACCAGCCGCGCGCGCACTCCGGTCTGCGTGCGCTCGTGCGCCGCCGCGAGCTCCGCGAGCCCTCGCCCGGCGTCGAAGCCCGACAGCAGCCTGCGGTCCTCGTCCTCCGTCCAGGGCTCGCCGGTCTTCGCCGGCAGCTGCTGCTTGCGCCGCTCGAAGCGCTCGGCCTTCTCCAGCGCCTCGGCCGCTGCGTACAGCGCGCGCACGGTGCGCGCGCGCTGGTAGGCGCTGTCGGCCGGGAATACCTCGCCCGACCCCGGATCGACGCCGTCGGCCAGCGCGCGGATCACGCTCAATGCCTCGGTATGGTCCATCGCTTCACCTCCTCTCCGCGCCGCAGGAAAGGCGGCGCCGGAGAGAGCAACGCTCAGGCCGCGTCGCGCGCCGACAGCAGGGAAGAAATAATTTCGCTGGAGAAGCCGCGCTGCTGCAGGAAGCGCATGCGCCGCGCGCGCTCCTCGCGCGTCGTCGCCGGCGCGCGGTACTTGCGCTCCAGGATTGCCCTTGCCCTTTCCAATTCCTCCGAAGTCGTCGCAAAGCGCGCGACGAGATCCTCCGGCACGCCTTTCGCCTTCAGATCCTGCCGGATGCGCGCGACGCCGTACTTGCGGGCCAGCCGGCGCGCCCGCTCCTCCGCGAAGCGGGCCTCGGACAACTGATTCTTTGTCGCCAATTCCGAAACCAAATTCCGCAAATCGTCCGCGGACCCTGCATGAGGAGACAGCTTCCGCTCAAGCTCCCGACGGGAGTGCTCCCGGCGCGCGAGCAGCCGTAACGCCCGCGTGCGGAGCTCGGCGGCGCTGTCGGGCCGGTCCCTCACCCGCCGCGTTCGGCCCGCTTGCGGGTCGGCAGCCGCTCGACCTTGCCGCCGTCCTCCGACGGGACCTCGGCCTCGGCGGCCGCCGGCGCGGCCGCGGCGACGCCCGCCTTCTCGCGGATCTTCTGCTCGATCTCGCGCGCCAGCGCCGGGTTCTCCCGCAGGAAGTCGCGCGCGTTGTCCTTGCCCTGGCCGAGGCGGTCCTCGTTGTAGACGTACCAGGCGCCGGACTTCTCCAGCACGCCGTGGACCACGCCGAGCTCCAGCACCTCGCCTTCGCGCGAGATGCCCTCGCCGTACAGGATGTCGAACTCCGCGTTGCGGAACGGGGGCGCCACCTTGTTCTTCACTACCTTGACGCGCGTCTCGGAGCCGATCACCTCGTCGCCCTTCTTGATCGAGCCGATGCGGCGGATGTCCATGCGCACCGAGGCGTAGAATTTGAGCGCGTTGCCGCCGGTGGTCGTTTCCGGGTTGCCGAACATGACACCGATCTTCATGCGGATCTGGTTGATGAAGATCACCAGCGTGTTGGTGCGCTTGATGTTGGCGGTGAGCTTGCGCAGCGCCTGGCTCATCAGCCGCGCCTGCAGGCCCATCTGCGGCTCGCCCATCTCGCCCTCGATCTCGGCCTTGGGCGTGAGGGCGGCGACCGAATCCACCACGATCACGTCCACCGCGCCGGAGCGCACCAGCATGTCGGCGATCTCGAGCGCCTGCTCGCCGGTGTCGGGCTGCGAGATCAGCAGATCCTCGGCCTTCACGCCGAGCTTGCCGGCGTAGACGATGTCGAGCGCGTTCTCGGCGTCGATGAACGCCGCCGTGCCGCCGGCCTTCTGGATCTCGGCGATCACCTGCAGCGTGAGCGTGGTCTTGCCGGAAGATTCCGGGCCGTAGATCTCGACCACCCGCCCGCGCGGCAGGCCGCCGACGCCGAGCGCGAGGTCCAGCCCGAGCGATCCCGTCGAAACCACCTGGATATCCTTCACCGCCTCGGCGTCCATCTTCATGATGGAGCCCTTGCCGTACTGCTTCTCGATCTGCGCCAGCGCCGCGGCGAGCGCCTTCTGTCTGTTGTCGTCCATCGCTGTACCTCTTCTTAGGTTGTCGGCATCTTCGGCGGGTCGGGCCCGGGCCGGCACCGGATACTGTATAAATGCACATGTATTGTGGGCGGTTGACAGGGCCGTGTCAAACCGTCTGCGGTAAAATCGCAAAAACCTCTTTGGAGACAAGGCGATGGCGAAAGTTGCGTTCCTCGGCCTGGGCGTCATGGGCTACCCGATGGCGGGCCACCTCCTGAAGAAGGGCGGCCACGACGTGACCGTCTACAACCGCACCGCGGCCAAGGCCGCGCAATGGGCGAAGGAGTACGGCGGCAAGGCCGCCCCCAGCCCCCGCCAAGCCGCCCAGGGCTGCGACTTCGTCATGATGTGCGTGGGCAACGACGACGACGTGCGCTCGGTGGCGTACGGCGACGAGGGTGCCCTCGCCGGGTTGAAGAAGGGATCGCTGCTCGTCGACCACACCACGGCGTCCGCCGTCGTCGCCCGGGAGCTGCACGGCAAGTGCAAGGAGAAAGGCGCCGGCTTCGTCGACGCCCCGGTGTCTGGCGGCCAGGCCGGCGCGGTGAACGGCCAGCTCGGTATCATGTGCGGCGGCGAGCAAGCCGACTTCGACAGGGCGAAGCCCGTGCTCGACGTCTACGCCAAGATGTGCGCCCTGATCGGCGGCCCGGGCGCCGGGCAGCTCACCAAGATGGTCAACCAGGTGGCGATCGTCGGCCTGCTGCAGGGGCTGTCCGAGGCGCTCAACTTCGGCCGGCGCGCCGGCCTCGACATGGAGAAGGTGGTCGGCGTCATCTCCAAGGGCGCGGCGCAGTCCTGGCAGCTCGAGAACCGCTGGAAGAGCATGGTCGAGGGAAAGTTCGAGGGCTTCGGCTTCGCCAGCGACTGGATGCGCAAGGACCTCAACATCGCTCTCGCGGAGGCGAAGAAGAACGGCGCCTTCCTGCCCGGCACCGCCCAGATCGAGCAGTACTACGGCCGCATCGCCGCCGCCGGGCACGGCCGCTGGGACAACACCGCGCTGATCGACCTGCTGGCGAAGTAGCGCGCGCTCAGCGCGCCGGAGCCGGCGCCGCCGCCGTCTCGAGCGCCGCGAGCGTCACCCTGAAGCACGCGCCCGGGCCGTCCCCCGGCACCAGCTCGAGCGACCCGCCGAGGTGACGCATGATCTGCCAGCTGATCGCGAGGCCGAGCCCGGCGCCGTCCGCCGCGGTGCGGCTGCGCGCCGGGCTGCGCACGAACTTGGAAAACACCTGCCCACGCCGCTCCGGCGGGATGCCGGGACCGTTGTCGGCGATCAGCACCTCGTAGACGCCGCCGCGCACGCTGCTGCGGATCGTAACGCGCGGCTCGGCGCTGGTGTTGTACTTGATGGCGTTCGAGATCAGGTTGATGAACACCTGGCAGAGCCGGTCCTCGTTCGCCTGCACCGCGACGCCGGAGGCGCGCGCCGCGCTCAGCAGGGGCACGCGTCCCCCGCCCAGCCCCTGGCAGACGCGCATCGAGCTCTCCAGCGCCTGCTCCGGATCGATGCGCGAGCTCGGCCAGCTCGCCTCGCCGCGCTCGAGCAGGCCGAGATCCAGCGTGCTGTCCAGCAGCCGCGTCAGCCGCACGCTCTCGTCGTGGATGATGCCCAGGTAGCGCCGCGCCTTGCCGGCCTCGAGGTTCGAGGTCTCCAGCAGGATTTGCGAGAACGAGCGGATCGAGGTCATCGGCGTGCGCACCTCGTGGCTCACCTGGCTGAGGAAATCGTCCTTCTCCTGGTCGAGGCGCGTCAGGCGGGCGTTGGCGTCGCGCAGCAGCGCCGCCGCGGCCTCGAGCTGGCGCGATTTCTCCTCCAGCTGGCGGCTGTGCTCTGCCATGCGCCGCGTCTCGTCGGCGATCTTCATCAGCTCGTCCAGGCTGATCGTCTCCAGCGTCACCGCTTCCGAGATCACCGCGCGCGCGGTGGCCGCGCCGATGCTGCCGGCGAGCTTGCGCTCGAGCTGCGAGATGAAGGCGTCGTCGGCGATTGGCGGCCCGCGCTCCAGCCCCTGCTCGCGCGCCGCGCGCTCGAAGAAGCGGTGCGCCTCGTCGGCGCCGAGGATGCGCTGCGCCAGCGCGTCCAGGTCCTGCGCCGACGCGGTGCGCCGGATCAGCCCCGAGGCCGCCTCGGCCGGGGCCCGGAACACGTCCACGAACAGCGTGCTCTGCAGGCGCTCGATCGGGCGCGGCTGGCGCGCCAGCGACACCAGCACGAACAGCAGCGCGTTGGCGGAGAGGCTCCAGAACAGCGAATGCACCAGCGGGTCGAGGCCGGTCATGCCGAACAGCGCCTGCGGCCGCAGCAGCGCCAGGCCGAACGGGCCGTCGCGCAGCAGCTCGGGCGAGAACACGAGGCCGCCGCCAAAGCTCGGCAGGAACAGCGTGTAGGCCCACAGCGCGGCGCCGGCGACGAGGCCTGCGATCGCACCGCTGGCGTTGGCGTGCCGCCAGTACAGCCCGCCGACCAGGCTCGGCGCGAACTGCGCCACGCCGGCGAAGGAGATCAGCCCGATCGCGGCCAGCGCGTCGCTGCTGCCGCTGAGGCGGAAATAGAGGAAGCCGAGCGCCAGCATGACGCAGATGCCGATGCGGCGGGTGATCAGCAGGAAGCGGCGCACCTCGCCGCTCGCGTTGTGCGGCACCCACTTCAGGCGCATCGCCAGCGGCATGACGAGGTGATTCGAGATCATGGTCGAGAGCGCGATGCAGGCCACGATCACCATCGAAGTGGCGGAGGAGAAGCCGCCCAGGAACGCGAGCAGCGCCACCGTGTTCTGGCTCGACCACATCGGCAGCGTCAGCACGAACATGTCCGGGTTCGAGCCCTTCGGCAGGAGGCTCAGGCCGCAAATCGCGATCGGCAGGACGAACAGCGTGATCAGGAGCAGGTACAGCGGAAACAGCCAGGACGCGGTGCGCAGGTGGCGCTCGTCGGCATTCTCCACCACCGTGACCTGGAACTGCCGCGGCAGGCAGACGATGGCCGCGGCCGAGAGCAGCGTGATCGTCACCCAGCGCGCGCCGAACGCGTCGGGCGCATGCAGCAGGGCGGGCGCCGCGCGCGAGAAGCTGTCGGCGATGCCGTTGGACAGGCCGAACACCACCAGCAGGCCGACCGCGAGCAGCGCCACCAGCTTGACCACCGCTTCCAGCGCGATTGCGGCGACCACGCCGTGGTGCTGCTCCTTGGCGTCGACGTTGCGCGTGCCGAAGAGGATGGTGAAGATCGCCATGCCGGCGGCGATCCAGAACGCGGCCTGGAAGTCCGGCGCCGCGCTCGGCAGGCCGAGCGCGTCCTCCGGGCCGGCGCTGCTGATGACCTGGTAGCTCTCGGTGACCGCGCGCAGCTGCAGCGCGATGTACGGCGCGATCCCGACCACCGCGATCAGCGTCACCAGCGCGGCAAGCGGCGCGCTCTTGCCGTAGCGCGACGAGATCATGTCGGCGATCGAGGTGACGCCCTGCACGTGGCCGATGCGCACCAGCTTCCTGAGCAGCAGCCACCAGCCGACGAACACCAGCGTCGGCCCGAGGTAGATGGTGGCGAACTCCAGGCCGTGGCGCGCCGCCGAGCCGACCGCGCCGTAGAAGGTCCACGAGGTGCAGTAGATCGAGATCGACAGCGTGTACACCACCGGCGACTGCAGCCAGCCGAGCCGCCCGGCGCGCGCGCGCTGGTCGCCGACGAACGCGACCACGAACAGCAGCGCCACGTACAGCAGCGCGATCGGCAGGATCAGCTCGGCCGAAACCATCAGGCGGGCGGGGCGGGCTCGTCCGGCGCCGCAGGGGGGCGCGGCTCGAGCGCGCGCCCGAGGAGCGCCGCACCGAGCACCAGGCCGAGCCAGACGCTGAACAGGTAGACCACGACTAGCGGCACGCCTGCCAGCTCGAGCGGCACGGCGAACAGCGAGATCACCGGCGGCAGCAGCAGGAACAGCCCGAGCAGCGGCAGCACGATCGCGGCGTCGCGCGCGCGTGCGGCGCGTTCCGGCGGGGTCGGGCGTTCGGGCGCCATGCCGCGGGGCTCGCCGCCGCCTTTCAGCCGCGCGCCAGGCGGCGCACCGCCTCGAGCACGTCGGTGTTGGAGAACGGCTTGGTCATGAATCCCTCCACCCCGATCTGCTCGGCCATGCGGCGGTCCTGCGCCTGGCCCTTCGCCGTCAGCACGATCACCGGCATGGCGCGCAGCGCGGGATCGGACTTCACCGCCTTCAGCACCTCGAAGCCGTTGCGCTTGGGCAGCATCACGTCGAGGATCATCACGTCGGGCGGCTCGCTGCGCAGCCGCCGCAGCGCCTCCTCGCCGTCGAGCGCCGCCGACACCTCGAAACCGTCGCGGCTCAGCACGAAGCTGAGCGACTCCACGATGTTCGGGTCGTCTTCCGCGATCAATACCCTGGTGGCCACGTCCAGCCTCCTCCCGGCCCGCGCGCAGCGCCCCAGTGTAGCGCTTCGTGCAGGCAGCGGCAG
>DATJXO010000109.1:0-23264 GCA_035500055.1 Burkholderiales bacterium
GCGAAGCAGGTCGCGCGGCGTCTCGCTCGAGGCGAGCGCCTGCTCGGGGAGGCTCGCGCCGAACTCGCGCTCGAGGCGCAGCACCAGCTCGACGCGCGCCAGGCTGTCGAGGGCGAGGTCGCGCTCGAGCGAGCTGTCGAGCGCGACCGCGGGCGAGAGGCTCGGCCGCGCCTCCTTCGCCACCGCGGCCACGACTTCGAGCACGCGCTCGGGCTTGATTTCGGACTTGGCCCCGCTCATCGTCCTCCCCCGATGCGCCGCGAGTGTACACTCGCGGCGCAGGGAGGATTCCGGTGAGCGCCACTGCGCCGCAGCAGGAACCGTTCGCGCAACTGCTCGCGGTTGCGCGCGAAGTGTCGTTCGCGAAGGGCGCGGAGCTGGTGCGCCAGGGCGAGGCCTCGCGCGGCGCGTTTCTCATCCGCGCGGGCGCGGCCGAGGCGCGCGTCGCGCTGCCGGGCGGCGGCACGCTGAGCGTCGCCGAATTTCGCGACGGCGACCTGTTCGGCGAGATGGCGCTGGTCGAGCGCGGCGTGGTCACCGCCACCGTGGTGGCGAAGTCCGGCGTGCGCGCCTCGTTCATCGGCCGCGACGACTTCCGCGCGCTGGTGGCGAGCCGCGAGCAGGCGGCGCTGGAGATCCAGCGCGCGATCACGCGCACGCTCGCCGGCCGGCTGCGCGCGCTGAACGAGAAGGTGAGGCGCCATCCCGCGGCCGAGGACATGCCGGCGGCCGGCCCGGCGCCGGCGTCGGACCCGCTGGCGGGGATGGCGCGCCCGCCGCGGGCTTCGTTCGAGTGGCGCCGGTTCCTGCCGGCGCTGCCGTTCTTCGAGGGGTTCGATGCCGAAGGGATCGACGAGGTGGCGTCGCGCGGCGCCGTGCTGGAGATCCCGCGCGGCGGATGGCTTTTCGTCGCCGGCAGCGCGGCGAGCGCCTGCTACGTCGTGCTGCGGGGCGCGCTGGAGATCTTCGTGCGCGGCGACGGCAGCGAGCGGCGCGTCGCCATCGCCGGCCCCGGCGAGCTGGTCGGGTTCATGGCGCTGATCGACTCGGCGCCGCGCGCCAACAATGCGCGCGCGCGCGAGGATTGCTGCCTGCTGGAGATTCCGCGGGCGGCGTTCCTCGCGATGCACGACGGCGCTACCGGCACCACGGTCAGCCTGCACCACGCGATCCACCGCAGCCTGATGAAGTCGCTGGCGCGCACCAATACCCAGCTGACGCGGCTGATCGCGCACGCCCGGCTGGAGGACCGGGTGGAGCAGGCGTCCGAGCTCGAGGTGGCGCTCTGGGCGCAGATCGCCCGCTGCGGCTACTAGGCGAGCAGCCGCACCTCGACGCGCGGCCGGCCGCGGACCGATTCGGCGAACAGGGCGCCGTACTCCGGCAGCTCGACCCAGGCGGAGGTATCGCGCGTCAGCGGCTCGGAAGCGACGATGATCGAGTCCGCGTTCTCCGCGCCGCCGGTCATCTTCCATTCGCCGTCGTGCAGGCCGTAGTCGCGGCCGAGCGTGTACCAGAGCGAGAGGAAGCTCAGGTTGGCCTCGTGCAGCCTGGCCGGATCGTCGGTGCGGTAGCAGCCGAAGTCGAAGCAGTAGCGCACCGCGGCGAGCTGGGTGCCGTTGGCGAGGAACAGGTTCACCGAGGAGGACAGCGCGATGCCGAGCTCGGCGCGCGCTTCCCGGATGACGTCGAGCATGCGCTGCGTCGCGCCGAAGAATCCCTCCGCGTCCAGCTCGGATTCCGGCGCCTCCAGCTGGGACAGGAACAGCGCGTAGAGCCACTCGCTGTCGGTCGTGCCGTGGATCTGGGCGAGGTAGGCCGGCCTGACGTGCTCCAGCAGCAGCGGCTTCATGCGCGCGAATTCGGCGAGGTCGCCGTTGTGCGCGAGCACCAGCGGCACGCCCGCGAAGTGGAACGGGTGCACGTTCTGCAGCGAGATCTCGACGCGGGTGGAGTAGGCGACGCCGCGCACGTGGGCCAGCACGCAGCCCGGGCGGATTTTCTGCGCCAGGTTCTGCAGGTTGCGGTCGAACACCGGCAGCGATTGCGAGTAGTAGGAGAAGGCGCGCTCCGGGTCGTGGCTGCCCGCATCCCAGGCGCGCAGGCCGAAGCCGGCGAGGTTCAGCATGTGCAGCATCTTCGGCATGTAGCTCTGGCGGATCAGCGCCGAGTCCGGCTGGTACAGCAGGTTGTCGAGCAGCACGGGCTGGCCGAGGTACAGGAGCGCGCGGCACATGGCGCGGGCTACGCGGGCCTGCGGCCCTGCTCCTCGAGGCGGTCGGTCGCGGGCGGCGGCGTCGGCGAGAGCGCGGAGATCTCCGCGCGCAGCTCCGGCGTCATGTCCATCTTCGCCGACTCGAGCGACGGCGCCAGCTGCTCGAGATTGCGCGCGCCCACGATCGGGGCCGTGACCGCCGGATGCGCGCCGACCCACGCCACCGCGGCGCCGACGGGGTGCAGGCTCCTGGCGCGGCACCACGCCACGAAGCGGTCCGCGACCTCGAACATCCAGCGCTCGCCGTAGCGCGCCTCGTACATCTTGTTGGTCTTCAGGCGCCCGCTCGCCTGGCCCGAGTACTTGCCCGAGAGCAGGCCCGCGCCCGCGGGGCTGTAAGGGGTGACGCCGATGCCGTTCGCCTCGGCCATCGGCAGGATTTCGACCTCGGCCTGGCGCTTCACCAGGCTGTACATCGGCTGCAGCACCTGCAACCGCGCCCAGCCGCGCGCCTCCTGCAGGCCGAGCGCCTGCTGCGCCTGCCAGGCCGCGTAGTTGCTCATCGCGGGATGCAGGATCTTGCCGGAGCGCACCAGGTCCTCCAGCGCGCGCAGCGACTCCTCGATCGGCGTCAGCCGGTCCTGGTGGTGCAGGAACAGGACCTCGACGCGGTCGACCTGCAGCCGGCGCAGGCTCGCCTCGACCGCGCGCGTGATGTGGCGCCGCGACAGGCCGCGCGCGTTCGGGTCCGTCCCGGTGGGGTTGCAGCACTTGGTGGCGATCACCAGCTCCTCGCGGTGGCCCCTGATCAGCCGGCCGAGGATTTCCTCGGATTTTCCCTGGCTGTACTGGTCGGCGGTGTCGAAGAAGTTGATGCCGGCGTCGCGGCAGGCCTTGTACATGGCCCCCGAGGCCGCCTCGTCGGCGTCGCCGCCGAAGGACATGGTGCCGAAGCACAGCTGCGAGACCTGGATGCCGGTGCGGCCGAGGATTTTGAATTTCATGGCCGCAGTCTACCGCGGCATCGAAGATAATTCGCCGGTGGACTTCAGGCCCGACTCGCGCGAGTTCCTGTCCGATCCCTTCCCGATCTACCGCAGGCTGAGGGAGCAGGACCCGGTGCACTGGAGCCCGCGCCTCAAGGCCTGGATCCTGACGCGCTACGACGACGTGCGCGCGGTGCTGCTCGACCGCTCGATCTCGTCCGACCGCATGCGGCCCTTTTTCGCCGCGCTGCCCGGCCCCGAGGCCGAGCGGGTGCGCGACGTCACGCGCTATCTCTCGACCTGGATGGTGTTCCGCGACCCGCCCGAGCACACCCGCCTGCGGCGGCTGGCGAGCAAGGTGTTCAACGTGCAGTCGATGCACGCGATGCGCCCGGCGATCGCGTCGCTGGTCGAGTGGCTGCTCGAGCGCATCGGCGAGCGCGACCGGATCGACTTCATCGCCGACTTCGCCGGCCCGCTGCCGGCGCTCGTCATCATGCAGATGCTGGGGGTGCCGCGCGACGAGCTCGCCATGGTGAAGCGGCTCTCGGACGACATGGCGCTGTTCATCGGCAGCGCGCGCACCGAGCTGGACAAGTACGACATCGCGGAGGACGCGACGCGGCAGATGGCGGAATTCTTCCGCGGCCTGATCCGCGAGCGCCGCCAGGCGCCGCGCCCGGACCTGCTGTCGCAGCTGGTGCGCCTGGAGGAGGACGGCGACCGGCTCGACGACGACGAGCTGCTCGCCACCTGCATCCTGCTGCTGTTCGCCGGGCACGAGACCACGACCAACCATCTCGCCAACGGGCTGCTCGCGCTGCTGCGCTTTCCCGGCGAGCTGGAGGCGCTGCGGGCCGACCCCGCGCTCGCGCCGCGCGCGGTGGAGGAGCTGCTGCGCTACGACGGCCCGAGCGGCGTGCAGGGGCGCGTGGTGCAGGTCGAGCACCAGATGCGCGGCCGGACGCTGAAGCCGGGCGACCGCATGTTCCTGATGCTGAGCGCGGCCAACCGCGATCCGGAGGCCTACCCCGACCCCGACCGCGTGCTGCTGGCGCGCGACGGCGTGCCGCACCTTTCCTTCGGCTTCGGCCTGCACATCTGCCTCGGCTTCCCGCTGGCGCGGCTGGAGAGCCAGATCGCGCTGCCCGCGGTGCTGCGGCGCTGGCCGCGCGTCGCGCTCGCAGTGCCGGAGGAGCGCCTCGAGTGGCTCAACTCGCTGGTGTTCCGCGGCATGACCTCGATGCCGCTCGCGGTCGGCGCGCGTTGACCGGGCTGAGCCCCACGGCGCTCGCCGCGAAGATCGCGGCGGCGGTGATCGTGGTCGTCGCCGCCTCGCGCGCGGCCGAGCGCGCCGGCCCCTTCCTCGGCGCCATGGTGGCGACCCTGCCCGTCTCGACCGGCCCGGTCTACGTCTTCCTCGCGCTCGATCACGGCGCCGGGTTCATCTCCGAGAGCGCGCGCGTCAGCGTCGCGAGCGTCGCCGCCATCGTCGCCTTCGTCGCGGCGCACGCCGTGGCGGCGCAGCGCTTCGCGACGTCCGCGTCGCTGGTGCTCGCCACGCTGGCGTGGCTTTGCGCCGCGCTCGCGCTGCAGGCGCGGGACTGGAGCTTCGCCGAGGCGTGCGCGATCGGCGCGGCGAGCCTGGCGCTCGCGATACGCGCGCTGCGCCGCTATGCCGCGGCGCCGGAGGCGCCGCCGCCCGCGCGCTCGCGCTTCGACCTGCCGTTGCGCGCACTGCTGGTCGCCGCCGTCGTGATCGCGACCACGGTCGCGGGCGACCGCTTCGGCCCGGCGCTCACGGGCGTGCTCGCCACCTACCCGGTCGTCTTCACGAGCCTGGTGGTCATCCTGCAGCCGCGGGCCGGCGGGCGGTTCGCCGCCGCGGTGCTGGTGACGGGCCTGCGCGGGCTCGCCGGATTCGCGCTCGCGCTCGCGGTGCTCCACGTCGCGGCGGCGCGCGCCGGCGCCGCGCCGGCGCTGCTGATCGCGCTCGCGGTGGCGGTGGGATGGAATCTCGCGCTCACGCTGTGGCGCCGCCGTGCATAATCCGCCGCGCCGGCTGCGAGCGCGCGCTTGACCGCAGTCAAGAAGCTCCGTGCGCCGCGTCCGCGATAATCGGCGGGTGAACGGGGGCAGGAAGCTCAGGTTCGGGCCGAAGGGCCGGGACATCGACCCGAAGGCGCTTGCCGAGGTGCAGGCGCTGCTCGACGCGGCGCGGCGCGACGCGGACCCGCGGCGGCGCGACCAGCTGATCGAGAACCTGCACCTGATCCAGGACCGCTACGGCTGCCTCGCGGCGCCGCACCTCGCGGCGCTCGCGCGCGAGATGCGCCTTGCGCTCGCCGAGGTCTTCGAGGTGGCGACCTTCTACCACCACTTCGACGTCGTGAAGGAAGGGGAGCCGCTGCCGGCGACGCTGACGGTTCGCGTCTGCGACTCGCTGTCCTGCGAGCTCGCGGGGGCGCAGGAGCTGCTGGCGAAGCTGCCGCAGGCGCTCGGGTGCGACGTGCGCGTCGTGGCCGCGCCGTGCGTCGGCCGCTGCGAGGTCGCGCCGTGCGCCGTCGTCGGACAGAACCCCGTCGCGCGCGCCTCCGTCGCGTCAGTGCAGAAGGCGGTGCGCGCGGGCGAGACGCGCTGCGCCGAGACGCAGTACGTCGACTACCGCGGCTACCGCAAGCGCGGCGGCTACCGGCTGATCGCCGATTGCCTCGCCGGGAAGCGCACGCGCGACGAGATCACCAAGATCATGGAGGACTCGGGGCTGCGCGGCCTCGGCGGCGCCGGCTTTCCCGCCGGCCGCAAGTGGCGCATCGTCGCCGCGGAGCCGGCGCCGCGCCTGATGGCGCTGAACATCGACGAGGGCGAGCCGGGTACCTTCAAGGACCGCTGGTATCTCGAGCGCGATCCGCACCGCTTCCTCGAGGGCATGCTGGTCGCGGCATGGTGCGCGGGCGTCGGCGAGATCTACGTCTATCTGCGCGACGAGTACGCCGGTTGCCGGAAGATCCTGGAAGACGAGATGCGCAAGCTGAAGGCGAGCCCGCCGTGCGCGCTGCCCCCGATCCACCTGCGCCGCGGCGCCGGGGCCTACATCTGCGGCGAAGAGTCGGCGATGATCGAATCGATCGAGGGCAAGCGCGGCATGCCGCGCCTGCGCCCGCCGTACGTGGCGCAGGTCGGGCTGTTCGACTACCCCACGCTCGAGCACAACATGGAGACGGTGTACTGGGTGCGCGAGATCGTGGAGAGGGGCGCCGCCTGGTTCGCCGCACAGGGACGCAACGGCCGGAAGGGCTTGCGCTCGTTCTCGGTTTCCGGCCGCGTGAAGCGGCCCGGGGTGCACCTCGCCCCGGCCGGCATCACGGTGGTTGACCTGATCAACGAGCACTGCGGCGGCATGCTCGAGGGCCACGACTTCTACGGCTACCTGCCGGGCGGGGCCTCGGGCGGTATCCTGCCGGCGAGCATGGGGCATATCCCGCTGGACTTCGACACCCTGCAGCCGCACGGCTGCTTCATCGGCTCGGCGGCGATCGTCATCCTGTCGAGCCGGGACAAGGCGGCCGCTGCCGCGCGCAACCTGATGAAATTCTTCAGGGACGAGTCCTGCGGCCAGTGCACGCCGTGCCGCGTCGGCACCGCCAAGGCGCTCGGCCTGATGGACGAGAAGCGCTGGAACCAACCCTTGCTGCAGGAACTCTCACAAGCGATGATGGATGCATCGATCTGCGGCCTGGGGCAGGCCGCGCCCAACCCCGCGCTGTGCGTGATGAAGTACTTCCCGCACGAGGTGCAGTAGGGAGGACGAGCGATGGAGCGAATCAGCAACCGGCAGCTGGCCACCCTTCCGATCGAGTTCAAGCTGAACGGCCGCACGGTCGCCGGCCGGCCCGACGAGACGATCATCGAGTGCGCGCGGCGCCACGGCGTCGAGATCCCGCACCTGTGCTATTCGCCCAGCCTGCGCCCGGACGGCAATTGCCGTGCCTGCGTCGTCGAGATCAAGGGCGAGCGCGCGCTGGCGCCGTCGTGCTGCCGCTATCCGGCGCAGGGGATGGAAGTCACCACCGACGGCGCGCGCGCGCGCACGTCGCAGAAGATGGTGCTCGAGCTGCTGCTTTCGGACATGCCTGGGCGCGAGTACACGAGGAGCAGCGAGCTCGATGCCTGGGCGAGAAAGCTCGGCGTCGGCGAGCCGAGGTTCCGGCGCAGGGAGCAGCCGGCGCAGGACGTCTCGCACCCCGCGATCGCGGTCAACCTCGACGCCTGCATCCAGTGCACGCGCTGCCTGCGGGCCTGCCGCGAGGCGCAGGTCAACGACGTCATCGGCTACGCCTGGCGCGGCGAGCATTCCAAGATCGTGTTCGACTTCGACGACCCCATGGGCGCTTCGACCTGCGTCGCCTGCGGCGAGTGCGTGCAGGCGTGCCCCACCGGCGCGCTGATGCCGGCGCGCGGCGCCGGCATGGCACAGATCGACAAGACGGTGGACTCGGTCTGCCCGTTCTGCGGCGTCGGCTGCCAGCTCACCTACCACGTCAAGGACAACGTCATCCAGTTCGTCACCGGGCGCGACGGCCCGTCGAATCATGGCCGGCTCTGCGTCAAGGGCCGCTACGGCTTCGACTACGCGCACCATCCGCACCGCCTCACCAAGCCGCTGATCCGCAAGCCGGGCGCGAAGAAGGATCCGGAGGCCGCGGTGAAGCCGGGCGCATGGAGCGAAGTCTTCCGCGAGGCGACCTGGGAGGAGGCGCTCGATCTCGCGGCCAAAGGGCTGCGCGACATCAAGGCCCGGGATCCGTATGCGCTGGCGGGCTTCGGCTCCGCCAAGGGCTCGAACGAGGAGGCCTATCTCTTCCAGAAGCTGGTGCGGACCGGCTTCGGCACCAACAACGTCGACCATTGCACGCGCCTGTGCCATGCCTCGTCGGTCGCCGCGCTGATGGAAGGCCTCAACTCCGGCGCCGTTTCCAACCAGGTCAACGACGTCATGAACGCCGAGGTGGTGCTGCTGATCGGGGCCAACCCCACGGTGAACCACCCGGTCGCAGCGACCTGGATCAAGAACGCGGTGAAGAAGGGCGTGAAGCTCATCCTGGCCGACCCGCGCCGCACCGAGCTCGCGCGCCTCGCCACCCACGTCCTGCAGTTCCGGCCCGACATGGATGTGGCGCTGCTCAACGCGATGCTGAACGTCATCGTCACCGAGGGCCTGGTCAACGAGCAGTTCGTGAAGGACAGGACGAGCGGCTACGACGCCTTGAGGGAAAACGTCAAGGCGTTCACGCCGGAGAAAATGGCGCCCCTTTGCGGCATCCCGGCCGGGAAGATCCGCGAAGTGGCGCGCCTGTACGCGAGCTCCAAGGGCTCGATGATCCTGTGGGGCATGGGGATCTCGCAGCACGTGCACGGCACCGACAATGCGCGCTGCCTCATCGCGCTTTGCCTCTCGACCGGGCAGATCGGCCGGCCGGGCACGGGGCTGCACCCGCTGCGAGGGCAGAACAACGTGCAGGGCGCTTCCGATTCCGGGCTGATCCCGATGGTGTTCCCCGACTACCAGCGCGTCGACAATCCCGAGGCCGGCAAGCGCTTCGAGGCGCTGTGGGGCGCGAAGCTCGACCGCAAGCCCGGGCTGACGGTGGTCGAGATCGTCAACGCCGCCTTCGAGGGCAAGGTCCGGGGCATGTACATCATGGGCGAGAACCCCGCGATGTCCGACCCTGAGGCAGAACATGCGCGCGAGGCGCTGGCGAGGCTCGAGCACCTCGTGGTGCAGGACATCTTCCTCACCGAGACCGCGGCGCTCGCCGACGTGGTGCTGCCCGCGAGCGCCTGGCCGGAAAAGACCGGCACGGTCACCAACACCGACCGCATGGTGCAGCTCGGCCGCCCGGCGCTGGCGCCCCCGGGCGAGGCGCGCGAGGATCTGTGGATCCTGAACGAGCTCGGGCGGCGGCTCGGCCTGGCGTGGAACTACCAGCATCCGAAGCAGGTGTTCGAGGAGATGCGCAAGGGGATGAACTCGATCGCCGGCATCACCTGGGAGCGCCTGGAGCGCGATTCGGTAGTCACCTACCCTTGCGAGAACGAGGGCGACCCCGGACAGCCGGTCGTGTTCACCGAGGTGTTCCCGACCGCCACCGGGCGGGCCAAGTTCGTGCCCGCGGCGGACCTGATTCCGGCGGCGGAGCGGCCGGACGACGAGTACCCGATGGTGCTCATCACCGGCCGGCAGCTCGAGCACTGGCACACCGGCGCGATCACGCGCCGCTCGGGGGTGCTGGACGCGATCGAGCCCGAGCCCACCGCCTCGTTCCACCCGCTCGACCTGGTCGCGCTCGGCGCGCAGCCGGGCGACGTGGTCACGGTGCAATCCCGCCGCGGCAAGATTTCGCTGTTCGCACGCGCGGACGAAGCCACGCCGAGTGGCGCGGTCTTCATCCCGTTCTGCTATTACGAGGCGGCCGCGAACGTGCTCACCAATCCGGTACTGGACCCGTTCGGCAAGATCCCGGAGTTCAAGTACTGCGCGGTGAAAGTCACCAGGGGCGGCAAGCGGCCCGGCGATCCGGGCTACGGGAAGGGACGGTCGCTGGCGGAAATGCCCGGCTAGACGCGCGCCGCGCGTCGGTCGCGCTTGACCGCGGTCAAGGCCGGACGCCGACCGGCTCTCCGACAATTCCGTCTCCCCCGGAGCCAGGAGCCACGATGCCGTCGGATATCGAAATCGCGCAAGCGGCGAAGCTGCAGCGCATCTCCAAGGTGGCGAAGGAAAAGCTCGGCATCGCCGAGGAGCACCTCGAGCCGTACGGGCATTACAAGGCGAAGATCGCCCTGCCCTATCTGGAGACGCTGAAGTCGCGGCCCGACGGCAAGCTGATCCTGGTGACTGCGATCAGCCCGACCCCCGCGGGCGAGGGCAAGACGACCACCACGGTCGGCCTCGGCGACGCGCTCAATCACATCGGCAAGAAGGCGGTGATCTGCCTGCGCGAGCCCTCGCTCGGGCCGGTGTTCGGCGTCAAGGGCGGCGCCGCCGGCGGCGGCTACGCGCAGGTCGTGCCGATGGAGGACATCAACCTGCACTTCACCGGCGACTTCAGCGCCATCCAGCTCGCCAACAACCTGCTCGCCGCGCTCATCGACAACCACATCAGCCACGGCAACGCCCTCGGCATCGACGTGCGGCGCATCACCTGGAAGCGCGTGCTCGACATGAACGACCGCGCCCTGCGCGATATCGTCGTGGCGCTGGGCGGCACGGCGAACGGCTATCCCCGCGAGGACGGCTTCGACATCGTCGTCGCCTCCGAGGTGATGGCGATCTTCTGCCTCTCGAACTCGCTCGACGACCTGAAGAAGCGGCTCGGCAACATCGTCGTCGGCTATACCCGCGAGCAGAAGCCGGTGAAGGCGTCCGACCTCAAGGCGCACGGCGCCATGACCGTGCTGCTCAAGGACGCGCTGGCGCCGAACCTGGTGCAGACGCTGGAGAACAACCCGGCGTTCATCCACGGCGGCCCGTTCGCAAACATCGCGCACGGCTGCAACTCGGTGATCGCGACGCGCAGCGCGCTCAAGCTCGCCGACTACGTGGTCACCGAGGCCGGCTTCGGCGCCGACCTCGGGGCCGAGAAGTTCCTCGACATCAAGTGCCGCAAGGCCGGGCTGCGGCCGAACGCGGCGGTCATCGTGGCGACGGTGCGGGCCATGAAGTATCACGGCGGCGTCGACGTCAAGGAGGTCAACAAGGAGAACCTCGCCGCGCTCGACAGGGGCCTGGTGAACCTCGAGCGCCACGTCGAGAACGTCAGCAAGGTCTACGGCATTCCCTGCGTCGTGTCGATCAACCGCTTCAACTTCGACACCCCGGCCGAGGTCGAGATGCTGCAGGCGCGCATGAAGAAGGCCGGGGTGCCGGTGGTGCTGGCGACGCACTGGGGCGGCGGCGGCAAGGGCGCCGCCGAGCTCGCGCGCGTCGTGGTCGGGCTGTGCGACCAGGCCTCGCAGCCGACCTTCGTCTACGAGGACGCCGACCCGCTCTGGGACAAGATCAACAAGATCGCGAAGAAGGTCTACCGGGCCGGCGAAGTCACCGCCGACGCCAAGGTGCGGGCGCAGATCGCCAAGCTGCAGGAGGAGGGCTACGGCCACTACCCGGTGTGCGTGGCGAAGACGCAGTCCTCGTTCAGCACCAACGCGGCGACGCGCGGCGCGCCGGAGGGGCACGTCGTCAACGTGCGCGAGGTGCGTCTCGCCGCGGGCGCCGAGTTCGTCGTCATGATCTGCGGCGACATCATGACCATGCCGGGCCTGCCCAAGGTTCCGTCGGCCGAGAAGATCGACCTGGTCGACGGCAAGGTCGTCGGCCTGTTCTAGACCTAGAATCCCGCGTTTGCGAGGGGCGGCATGGAGGAACTCGGGACCCAGGCCTTCTGGCTGGGCCTGGCGACGATCGTCGGCCTCAACATCGTGCTTTCCGGGGACAACGCGGTGGTGATCGCGCTCGCCGCCCGGTCGCTGCCGCCGCGCCAGCAGCGCCGGGCGATCTTCTGGGGCGCGGGCGCGGCGGTGGTCCTGCGCATCGCGCTCACCGTCTTCGCCGTGGCGCTGCTGAAGCTGCCGTGGCTCAAGCTCGCGGGCGGCCTGCTGCTGTTCTGGATCGGCATCAAGCTGATGGTGCCCGGAGACGGCGACGGCGAGGTCGCCGCGGGCGACAGCATGGCCTCGGCGATCCGCACCATCCTGATCGCCGACCTGGTGATGAGCCTGGACAACGTGATCGCGGTCGCGGCGGCGGCCGCGGGAAGCCTGGCGCTGCTGATCCTCGGGCTCGCGATCTCGATCCCGCTGGTGGTATTCGGCGCCACACTGCTGGTGAGGCTGATGGAGCGCTATCCGATGGCGATCACGCTCGGCGCGGCGCTGATCGGCATGGTGGCGGGGCAGATGCTGGTCACGGACGCGGCGCTGCTGGGCTGGATGGACGCGCACCTGGCCGCGGTCCGGGTTGCCGAGGGCGGCGCGAAGGTCGCCGGCTGGCGCCTCGAGCTTCTTGCGGGCGCGGCCGGCGCGGCGCTCGTGGTCGCCTGGGGCACGTGGCTCGCCAGGCGCCGGGAAGCCTCCGGCCGGCGCGGCCGCTCGGACGCGGGGACGCAAACGCCGAATTCTTGACCGCAATCAAGGGGTATGATCCCCACCGGAAGTCAGAATCCGGATCGCTAGGGGAGAGCAGGCGGCAGTGCCGCGTCAGACCGGAACGCCGCGAACGTCAATCGAGCGCGAGGAGGAGACATGAGCAGCAGGAGAGTGTTAGCGAGGATCGCCGCACTTGCCGCCGCTACGCTGTGGACGGTAGGGGCGCAGGCGTGGGAGCCGACGCGGACGGTCGAGTTCATCATCCCGGCGGGTACGGGCGGTGGCGCGGACCAGATGGCACGCTTCATTCAGGGCATGATCGCCAAGCATCACCTGATGAAGGAGCCCATGGTCGTCATCAATAAGGCGGGCGGTGCGGGCGCCGAGGGCTTTCTCGACGTGAAGAACGCGAAGGGCGATCCGCACAAGCTGATCATCACGCTGTCGAACCTGTTTACGACACCGCTCGCCACCGGCGTGCCGTTCAACTGGCGCGACCTGACACCGGTCAAGATGATGGCGCTGGACGAGTTCGTGCTCTGGGTGAACGCCGATAAGCCGTACAAGAACGCGAAGGAGTTCATCGCCGCGGCGAAGAAGGCGGGACCGGGCGCATTCAAGCAGGCCGGGACCGGCTCGAAGCAGGAAGACCAGATCATCGATGCGGCGATCGAGCAGGCCACCGACACCAAGTTCACCTACATCCCGTTCAAGGGCGGCGGCGCCGTCGCCGTGCAGCTCGTCGGCAACCACGTCGACTTCACCGTGAACAACCCGATCGAGGCCGTGGCGCACTGGCGCTCGGGCAAGCTCAGGCCGTTGTGCGTGTTCGACTCCAAGCGCATGCCCTACAAGAAGAAGGTCACCGCTACGATGTCCTGGTATGACATCCCGACGTGCACCTCCGAGGGCCTGCCGGTCGAGTACATCATGCTGCGCGGCATCTTCATGCCGGGCGGCGTGACCCAGGACGAGGTCAACTATTACGTCGATCTGCTCAGGAAGGTCGAGGCCTTGCCCGAGTGGAAGGACTTCATGGAGAAGGGCGCTTTCAATACCACCTCGCTCGAAGGCAAGGAATACGCCGACTGGGTGGCGAAGGAAGAGGCGAGGCACGTTGCGCTGATGAAGGCGGCGGGCTTCATCTCCGGCAGCAAGTAGCCTCGGACGGCGCGCCGACGGTACCGGCGCGCCGCCGTTTTGATTTCACGGGAAAGGGGCGGAAATTGATGGCCGAAGAGGGCGAGCGCGCCGCGTTCAGCGTCAGGACGGCCGAACTGATCGTCGCGGCGGCGTTCTTCCTCCTCGGCGCGATCGTGATCTACGGCAGCGTTCGCTTGGGCGCGAAGTGGGACGCCAACGGCCCGCAGCCCGGCTATTTCCCGTTCTACGTCGGCCTGATCATCTGCATCTCCTCGATGATCAACTTTGCCCGCGGGCTGCGTATTCGCGGCGAGCGCAATACGAGCTTCGTCTCGACCGGCGCGTTGCGCCAGGTCCTGAGCGTGCTCGTCCCCACGGCGGTGTTCGCGGCGCTCGTGGGCTGGCTCGGCATCTACGTCTCGGGGACGCTCTTCATCGGCCTGTTCATGCGCTGGCTCGGGAAGTACGCCTGGTGGAAGGTGGCGCTCATCGCCGTCGGCACGAGCGTGGCGTTCTTCTTCATCTTCGAGGTCTGGTTCCTGGTGCCCCTGCCCAAGGGGCCGCTCGAAGCGCTGCTCCACCTCGACTAGGGAACAGGCGTGCTGGAGATCCAATCGCTGCTGGGCGGCTTCCTCGTCGTGCTGACGTGGAAGAACCTGGCCTTCATGTTCGTCGGCATCCTGCTCGGTGTCATCATCGGCGTGCTGCCCGGGCTCGGTGCCGCGAACGGCGTCGCGATCCTGCTGCCGCTCACCTTCTCCCTCGCGCAGCAGCCGGGAGGCACGACGACCGCCATCATCCTGCTGTCCTGCATCTACTGGGGCGCGCTGTTCGGGGGCGCGATCACCTCCATCCTGTTCAACATTCCCGGGGAGCCCTGGTCGGTCGCGACCACCTTCGACGGCTTTCCGCTCGCGCAGAAGGGCCGCGCCGGCGCGGCGCTCACCGCCGCCTTCACTTCGTCGTTCTTCGGAGCGCTCGTCGGCGTGCTGATCATCACCTTCCTCTCCCCGGTCATCGCGCAGTTCGCGCTCGAGTTCGGTGCACCGGAGTTCTTCTCGGTGTACCTGCTTACCTTCTGCGCCTTCATCGGTATGAGCAAGGAGCCGCCGTTCAAGACGCTTGCCTCGATGATGACCGGCTTCGCTCTCGCGGCGGTCGGCACCGATCCCGTGACCGGCACGCTGCGGCTCACCTTCGGCACGGAGAGGCTCCTGACGGGCTTTGACTTTCTGGTCGCGGTGATCGGTCTCTTCGGCATCGGCGAGATCCTGCTTACGCTCGAGGAGGGCCTGGAATTCAAGGGAGCGTCGGCGCGCATCGACATGAAGGTGGTGCTCACGACGTGGAAGGAGCTGCCACGCTACTGGGCCACGTCGCTGCGCTCGGCCGCGGTGGGCTGCTTCATGGGGATCGTGCCGGGCGGTGCGACGCCCGCGTCCTTCATGAGCTACGGGATCGCGCGGCGATTCTCGCGCACGGGAGACAAGTTCGGCACGGGCGAGGTCGAGGCCGTCGTCGCCCCTGAGACCGCCGCGCACGCCGCCGGCACCTCGGCGCTGCTGCCCATGATCACGCTGGGCGTGCCGGGCTCGCCGACCGCGGCGGTGCTGCTCGGCGGCTTGCTCATCTGGGGCCTGCAGCCCGGGCCGCTGCTGTTCGTCGAGCAGAAGGACTTCGTCTGGGGCCTGATCGCGAGCATGTACCTCGGCAACATCGCCGGGCTCGTCGTGGTTCTCACCTGCGTTCCGCTCTTCGCGGCGATCATGCGCATCCCCTTCGCCGTGATCGCGCCGATCATCGTCTTCATCTGCGCGATCGGCGCCTACACCGTCAACAACGCCCTCTTCGACGTCTGGATGATGGTGGTCTTCGGGGTCGCGGGCTACATGTTCAAGAAGCTCTCCTACCCGCTCGCTCCCATGGTGCTCGCCCTCGTCCTCGGGCACGCCGCCGAGTCGTCGTTCCGCCAGGCGATGCTGTTCTCGCAGGGACATATTGCAGTCTTCTTCTCCAACGGGCTGGTCGGCACCCTGACCGGGCTGGCGCTTCTCCTGCTGCTCTGGCCGCTGGTCTCGCTGGTGATTTCCAGGGTCAGGTCCGCCCGCTAGCGGCTTGCCGCTGCCTCGAGCCGATGGCCGAGGACTCCAGCCCTCTGGCAGCCGCGCTTAGCCTCGCGGAGGCGTGCCTGCAGGAGGGGCGCTTCGGCGAGGCCGAGGCGGGCTTCCGGGCGCTGCTGCGGGCGCAGCCCGGGCGCTTCGCGGCGCTGGTCGGGCTCGGCGGCGCGCTCGAGTTGCAGGGGCGCCGCGACGAGGCGATCACGGCGTACGAGGCGGCGATCGCGATCGGGCCGGGCCACGCGATTCCTTTCACGCGCCGCGCCGTGCTCGCCTTTCGCCGCGCCTTCGGCGAGCCTCCGCCGCCGAGGCGGCCGAACCCCGAGGCGTCGTGCATCAGCATGACGACGCTGGGCGCGAACGGCCGCTTCGGCAACCAGCTCCTGCAGTACGGCTTCCTGCGGATGTACGCCGCGGCGCACGGCCTCGAGGTCGAGGCGCCGGACTGGATCGGCCGCGACCTGTTCGATCTCGACGACCCGCTGCCGGAGGGCCCGCTGCAGCCCGTGAGCGAGGAGGAGGTCGACCTGGTCGCTTCGCTGAACGGCGTCGACCCCGCGATCCACGCCAATGCCGACCTTTGGGGCTACTGCTGTTACCCGACCGCCAGCCTTAGCCGCCATCGCGCGCTGTTCCGCGGCCTGTTCAGGCCGGGCCGGCGCGTGCGCCCGATCGTCGCCGCGGCGTCGCAGCGCCTGCGCGAGGCCGGCGAGACCCTCGTCGCGGTTCACCTCCGTCGCGGCGATTTCGGCGGCGGCCGGTTCTGGGTTGCGCCCGCCGCCTGGTACGGCGAATGGCTGGAGGCGATCTGGGGCTCGCTGCGGCGCCCCGTGCTCTACGTCGCCACCGACGATCCTGCCGCGGCCGCCGAGCTGGCGGCGTTCAGCCCGCTGACCAGCGCCGACCTGCGGGCCGAAGTTCCGGGCGCGGAGTTCTACGTCGACTTCCACGTGCTCACCCAGGCGGACCGGCTCGCCATCTCGAACAGCAGCTTCTCGTTCGTGGCCGCCATGCTGAACGAGGCGGCGACCGCCTTCGCGCGGCCGCGGCGCGATCAATCCCGGCTGGCGCCGTTCGATCCCTGGGATGCCGAAGTGCTGCTCTAGACGCCGCCGAGCTTCTGCTTCAAGCGTGAGAGCGTTTCCGGCGTCAGGTTGAGGTAGGCGGCAAGCTCCTTCTTCGGGATGCGCCCGGCGAGCTCGGGGTGCTTGCGATGGAACCGCGACAGCCTGCCCGGCGCGTCGAGCAGGTGCAGCGTGATGGTATGCGCCATGACCTCGGACATCAGCTTCATCACTTCGTACTCGAAGCGCGACTTGAGCTCTGCATGGTGCTCGAGGAAGTCGACCCATTGCGGCATCGGCAGCGCGGCCGTGCGCGCCCGGGTCACCGCGACGATCGAGTAGGGAACCGGCGTGCGCAGGCGCCACGCCGCGTACGAAGTGTCCATTTCCGTGTCGGCCGCGAAGCGCAGGATCATTTCGTGCCCTTCCGGGTTGGACACCACGCGCTTCAGCATCCCCTCCAGGATGAAGAACTGCTCCATCTCCTCGTCACCCTGGCGCACCAGCGGATCCCCCTTGCGGTAGTCGGCCACCAGCAGCAGCGGCTCGAGCTCCGACCACTGCGCGGCGCTCATGCCCTGCAGCAGCTGGTTCTGGCGCAGCTGCAGCCGGATGCTGTTGCGGTGGGGATGGGCCGCGAAGGACGTCACGGACATGGAGCGATTCTAAAGCCTGAATGCCGGACCCTTGACCTCAGTCAAGGCTGCCGCCGGGGGGCGATTTTTACTATAGCGATCCCCACAGGAGACACCCCATGGGCACCGTCGAACCTCAAGTCGCGACGACCGATACGCAAGCCCCGGCGGCCGACGGCTTTCAGCTGGTCATCGATGCGCTGAAGCTGAACGGCATCGATACTCTCTACGGCCTGCCCGGCATCCCGATCACCGACCTTACGCGCCGCGCGCAGGCCGAGGGCATCCGCGTGCTCGCGTTTCGCCACGAGCAGAGCGCGGGCTACGCCGCGTCGATCGCGGGCTTCCTGACGCAGAAGCCGGGCGTCTGCCTGACGGTATCCGCGCCCGGCTTCCTGAACGGGCTCAATGCGCTCGCGCATGCGACCACGAACTGCTTCCCGATGATCCTCGTCAGCGGCTCGAGCGAGCGCGAGATCGTCGACCTGCAGCAGGGCGACTACGAGGAGCTGGACCAGCTCGCGATCGCCAGGCCGCTCGCCAAGGCCGCCTACCGCGTGCTGCACGCCGAGGACATCGGCGTCGGCATCGCGCGCGCCATCCGCGCCGCTGTCTCCGGCCGCCCGGGCGGCGTGTATCTCGACCTGCCGGCCAAGCTGTTCGCGCAGTCGGTCGACGCTGCGGCCGGCAAGCGCAGCCTGATCAAGGTCGTCGATCCGGCGCCGAGGCAGATTCCGGCGCCCGAGGCGGTGAAGCGTGCGCTGGATCTGCTGCGTTCGGCGAAGAAGCCCCTCATCGTCCTCGGCAAGGGCGCCGCGTACGCCCAGTGCGATTCCGAAATAAGAAATCTTGTGGAAAAGACCGGCATTCCCTACCTGCCGATGTCGATGGCTAAGGGGCTGCTGCCGGATACCCACGAGCAGTGCGCGTCCGCGGCGCGCTCGTTCGTGCTGCCCGAGGCCGACGTAGTGATGCTCGTCGGCGCGCGCCTCAACTGGCTGCTGTCGCACGGCAAGGGCAAGACCTGGGGCGGCAAGAGCGCCAAGGACTGGGGCGGCCAGCGCTTCGTGCAGGTCGACATCTCGCCGCAGGAGGCCGATAGCAACGTGCGGATCGAGGCGCCGGTGGTGGGCGATATCGGCTCCTGCGTTGCCGCGCTCCTCGACGGAATCGGTCCCGGCTGGAGCAAGCCGCCGGCCGAGTGGCTGAGCGCGGTCGAGCAGAAGAAGAAGGGCAACGTCGCCAGGATGGCCGAGACGCTGGCGAGGGATCCGACGCCGATGAATTTCCACAGCGCGCTCAACGTGGTGCGCGACATCGTGAAGGCGAACCCGGAGGCGGTGCTCGTCAACGAGGGCGCCAACGCGCTCGACTTCACGCGCAGCATCGTAGACATGCACCGGCCGAGGAAGCGGATCGACGTCGGCACCTGGGGCATCATGGGCGTCGGCATGGGCTACTGCGTCGCCGCCGCGGTGGTCACCAAGCAGCAGGTGATCGCGATCGAGGGCGATAGCGCGTTCGGCTTCTCCGGGATGGAGGTGGAGACGATCTGCCGCTACAACCTCCCGGTCTGCGTCGTCGTGATGAACAACAACGGCGTGTACAAGGGAACCGACGTCAACCCGAGGGGCGGCGACATGGCGCCCACGGCGTTCGTCAAGGACGCGCGCTATGAGAAGCTGATGGAAGCGTTCGGCGGCGTCGGCGCCTATGCCAGGACGCCGTCGGAGCTGCGCAAGGCGATGGAAGAGGCGCTGCGCTCACGCCGTCCGACGCTGATCAACGCCGTGATCGACGAGACCGCGGGCACGGAAAGCGGGCGCATCACGAGTCTCAATCCGACCGCGGGGAAGAAGACGTGATGGAAGCGAAACTATGAAAGCACTCGAGGGGGTTCGCATACTGGACATGACGCATGTCCAGGCAGGTCCGACGTGCAGCCAGCTGCTCGCCTGGATGGGCGCGGACGTGATCAAGTTCGAGAATCCGCAGGGCGACGCGACGCGCGGCCAGTTGCGCGACGTGCCGAACGCGGACTCGCTCTACTTCACGATGCTCAACTGCAACAAGCGCTCGATCACCGTGAACATGAAGTCGGCCGAGGGCAAGCAGGTGTTCGTCGACCTGCTGAAGACGTGCCACATCGTCATGGAGAACTTCGGCCCCGGCGTGCTCGACCGGTTCGGCTTTGCGTGGGAGAAGATCCACGAGATCAACCCGAAGATCGTGATGGGATCGATCAAGGGCTTCGGCTCGACCGGGCCGTACGCGGATTTCAAGGCCTACGAGAACGTCGCGCAGGCGATGGGCGGGGCGATGAGCACCACCGGCGTGCCCGACGGCCCGCCGTTCGTCACCGGCGCGCAGATCGGGGACTCCGGCACCGGGCTGCACCTCGCGATCGGCCTGCTCGCGGCGCTGCGCCAGGCCGAGCGCACCGGCGAGGGGCAGTACGTCGAAGTGGCGATGATGGACGGCGTCATGAACCTGTGCCGCGTCAAGTTCCGCGACCACCAGCGCCTGACGCGCGGCTCGCTCAGCGAGTACTCGGTTCCGACCTACCAGGGCATGGGCGAAGTGCCGCGCGCCGGCAACGACTCCGGCGGCGGCCAGCTCGGCAACGCGGTCCACTGCAAGCCGCACGGCGCCAACGACTGGCTCTACGTCGTGGTGCAGGAGGCGGTGTGGAAGGACCTGGCCCACCGCATCGGCCCCGAGGTGGGCGTGCCGGGGCTGGCGGAGGACCCGCGCGTCGCCAGCATCGCGGAGCGCCGCAAGAACCAGCAGCTGGTGTGGACGCTGCTGAACAAGTTCGCGGAGAAATACACCAAGCGCGAGCTGATGGCGATCCTCAATCCGCTCGACGTGCCCTGCGGGCCGATCATGTCGACCCAGGACCTGGCCGACGACGAGCACGTGCGCGGTCGCGACATGTGGGTCGAGCTCGACCATCCTCAGCGCGGCAAGTGGTTCAACGTCGGCATGCCGATCAAGTTGTCGGCCTCGCCCGCGGCGATCCGGCGCAGCCCCACCCTCGGCGAGCATACCGAGGAGATCCTGCAGCAGGTGCTGGGCTACGAGAAGGAGAAGATCGCGGCGCTGAGGAGCGCCGGCGCCTTCAGCGTCCCCCCCAAGAAGGCCGCGTGATGAAGGTTACGATCGTCGGACAGCAGGATTTCGGCAAGGCCGTGCTTGAGGCCTTCCTGGCGCGCGGCGACCAGGTTGCCGGGGTTTTCTGCGCGCCCGAGAAGCCCGGCGCGCGCCCGGATGCGCTGAAGCTCAGCGCGCAGGAGCGGGGGGTGCAGGTCTTTCAATTCCAGTCGCTCAAGTCGGAAGACGCAAAAAATGCGCTTAAGGAACTGAGCCCCGACCTCGGCGTCATGGCGTTCGTGCTGCAGTTCGCGCCGCAGGACTTCGTCGGCATCCCGAAGCGCGGCACGATTCAGTACCACCCCTCGCTGCTGCCGAAGTACCGCGGCCCGAGCTCGATCAACTGGCCGATCACGCGCGGCGACACGAAGACCGGCCTGACGATCTTCCGGCCGACCGATGGCCTGGACGAAGGCCCCGTGATCCTGCAGAAGGAAACCGCGATCGGCCCCGACGACACGCTCGGCACGGTGTACTTCGACCGGTTGTTCCCGATGGGCGTGCAGGCGATGCTGGAGGCCGCGGACCTGGTCGTCGCGGGCAGGCACCGCGAGCTGGCGCAGGACGAGTCGCAGGCCACGTACGAAGGCTGGTTCCGGGAGCCCGAGGCCCGCATCAACTGGGCGAACCATGCCGACGCGGTCTACAACCTGATCCGGGGCTGCAACCCGGCTCCGGGGGCCTGGACCACGCTGAACGGCGTGAAGCTGCAGCTGTTCGACGCGCGCAAGCACCCGGTCCGGACGTTCGGCGCGGTGAAGGGCAAAATCGGCGAGGTTGCCGAAGCCGGTCCCGGCGGCTTCGCTGTGACGGCCCAGGGCGGCCGCATCGAAGTGCTGCGCGCCAAGCTGGGAGAGGGCAAGAAGGTCGCTTCCGGCGAGCTGGTGGCCGCGGGCAGCATCAAGGCCGGGCAGCTGCTCGGAACCTGAGCGGCGCGACGCGTCCTCGCCAGCCGGACTCCTCCCGGGGGCCGGCCTGCGTCCAAACATTTGACGTATCTGATACTTAACTGCAAAAATTCGGGCTAGACGCCTGTTTTCCGGGGGAGCGTACGCTTGGGAAACCCGCCAGCCGCGAGGCGCCTGGCGTAGAATTTTTCGCGCCGTACGCCGGTCGGGCAGCAAAAGAATTCGGGGAGTTCGCGCCGCCGCATGATTGCCAGCGATTTCTGCATCACCGACCGGCCCGCGGGCCGCGCCGCCGCGCCTGCGGGGGCCGGCTTCGCATGAACTACAGCCAGGTCCTCGAGGTGGCGAGCTGTACCGATCCCGGCATGGTGCGCTCGCACAACGAGGACTCGATCGCGGCCGACCCGGAGAACGGGCTGGTGGTGCTCGCCGACGGCATGGGCGGCTACAACGCGGGCGAGGTGGCGAGCGGGATGGCGACGACCGTCATAACTACGGAGATGCAGCAGCTGCTCGCGAAGGTCAACCCGTTCGACATCGACCAGGACACGAAGCAGACGGTGGCCTCGCGCATGATCCGCGAGCAGGTGCTGAAGGCGAACACGTCGATCTACCAGGCGGCGCAGAGCCAGCCGCAGTATGCGGGGATGGGCACTACGCTGGTGGTTTGCCTCTTCTACGACAACAAGATCATGGTCGGGCACCTCGGCGACTCGCGCCTGTACCGTCTGCGCAACGGCAAGTTCAGCCAGGTGACCCGGGACCATTCGCTGCTGCAGGAGCAGATCGATAGCGGCATCATCACGGCGGAGCAGGCGAAGCACGCCCAGCACAAGAATCTCGTCACCAAGGCGCTCGGCATCGATCCCACCGTGGAGCCCGAGATCCACGAGTACGAGACTCGCTCCGGGGACGTCTACCTGCTCTGCTCCGACGGCCTGTGCGACATGGTCGATGACGAGGACATGGGCATGACCCTGCAGGCGATCGGCGGCAACCTCAAGCTGGCCGCCCAGCAGCTGGTGCAAATGGCCAACGACAATGGGGGGAAAGACAACGTATCGGTTATACTCGTGCGCGTCCTGCGGGAATACCCGGCCCCACGTGGCGTCATGGGCAAAGTTTTTGCCTGGTTAAAATAACCGCAGGGATCAGCTATGGCGAAACTGATACTCAGCATGGACGGCCTGGTGCTCAAAGAGATTCCTATCACCAAGGAACGCACCACTATCGGCCGCAAGCCCCATAACGACATCCAGATCGACAACCTGGCGGTCAGCGGCGAGCACGCCGTGATCGTGACGATCCTGAACGACTCGTTCATGGAGGATCTGGGAAGCACCAACGGCACGCTGGTCAACGGCAACCCGGTCAAAAAGCACTTTCTGCAGAACAACGACGTCATCGAGCTCGGCAAGTACAAGCTCAAGTTCGTCCAGGAGCAGGGCGCACAGCCGGCGGCCGCGGCGGCCGATTTCGAGAAGACGATGGTGTTGCGGCCCGCGGCGATGAAGGCAGTCGCGGCGCAGGCGAAGGCCGCGGCTGGCCAACCCCAGGCGGCGGCAGCGGCGCGCGCCGCGGCGATTCAGGCGGTCGGCCAAGCCGCCCAGGCGGCCGGCATCGGCGAGAAGCCCGCGGCGCCCGCCGCGGCGCCAGCGGTCCCCCCGGCGCCCGCGCCTGCGGCGGCACCCGCAGCGGCGGCGCCTGCAGCGGTGGCACCCGCGGCGGCGCCCGCGCCTGCGGCAGCCGGGGCGAAGGTCGGCCTCGCGCTCGGGGCGATCCAGTTGCTGTCGGGCGCCAATGCCGGCAAGGAGCTCGAGCTCGCCAAGCCGCTCACCACCCTCGGCAAGCCGGGGGTCCAGGTCGCCGTCGTGACACGCCGGCCGCAGGGCTACT
>DATJXO010000110.1:0-3814 GCA_035500055.1 Burkholderiales bacterium
TGGTCGGGGCGGCGAGATTTGAACTCGCGACCACCTGCACCCCATGCAGGTACGCTACCAGGCTGCGCTACGCCCCGAGGAGCGAAATTCTAGCAGAGGGGTCTAGTGCGACCTCAAGGCGTCGAGCAGCTCGCGCAGCTCGCGCTTGAGTCCCGAAATGTCGGCGCCGTGCGCGCCGCCCGAGGCGCGCGCAGAGCGCGCGGGCGGCTCGGGCTTGTCCTCGCCGCCGAGCGCGCTGTCGAGGCGGTTGCGCGCGCCGCTGATGGTGAAGCCTTCCTCGTACAGGAGCTCCCGGATGCGCCGGATCAGCAGCACCTCGTGGTGCTGGTAGTAGCGGCGGTTGCCGCGCCGCTTGACCGGCTTGAGCTGCGTGAATTCCTGCTCCCAGTAGCGCAGCACGTGCGGCTTCACCCCGCAGAGCTCGCTCACCTCACCGATCGTGAAGTAGCGCTTGGCGGGGATCGGCGGCAGCTCAACCTTTTTCCGGCTGGGCTCCATGGCGGGCCTTCTCGACCATGGCCTTGAGCTTCTGGCTGGCGTGGAAGGTGACCACCCGGCGGGCGCTGATCGGAATCTCCTCGCCGGTCTTGGGGTTGCGCCCAGGGCGCTGCGGCTTGTCCCGCAGCTGGAAGTTGCCGAAACCGGAAAGCTTGACGCTCTCGCCGCGCTCGAGGGCCCCCCGGATCTCTTCGAAGAACGCCTCGACCATGTCCTTAGCCTCGCGCTTATTCAGCCCGACCTTCTCGAACAGAAGATCGGCCAGTTCGGCCTTGGTCAAAGTCATCACAACTCCCTGATAATTCTACGTATTATTCCTTGCTAGCCGCGCAGGCTGGCCCCGAAGCGCTGCCCCCACAGCGCCACCAGCGCATCGCGCGCTGCGTCCGCCTCCCCATCCGTGAGGGTGCGTTCAGTATGTTGCATAACTACCCGGAATGCAAGGCTTTTTGTCCCGGCAGGCAAGTTCGGGCCCTGGTACAGGTCGAATACCTGAATCTCCCGGACGATCTCCGGCCTGCCGCTGTCGGCAGCGTCCAGCATGGCCTGGACGGGAATCCCCGACCCCAAGAGCAGCGCGATGTCCCGGACCACGGGGGGAAAGCGCGAAGGCTGGCGGGGCCGCGGCAATGGCGCCTCAGCGAGCGCTTCCGCATCCAGCTCGAACAGCACCGGCGCCTGCGGCAACTCGTACTTCTGCTGCAGGCTCGGGTGGAGCTCGCCAAGCCACCCGGCCGGGGTGCCGTCCGCAACGCGCACGCGAGCCGAGCGTCCCGGGTGCAGCGCGGGGTGCGCCGCGGCCTCGAAGCGCAGTTGCCGCGGCGCGAACAGCGCCTCAAGGTCCGCCTTGACGTCGTAGTAGTCGACCGCGCGCGCCGGCGCGCCCCACTGCGGCTCGAGCGCCGGGCCGAGCGCGGCGCCCGCGACCCGCACCGGCTGACGCAGCCCCGCCACGGCGAGCGGGCCCTCGGCCGCGGCGGGATCGCGCAGGAACACCCGCCCGACTTCGAACACGCGGATGCGCTCCAGCTTGCGCGCGTGGTTGTAGCGCAGGTTGGCCACCAGCGAGCCGAGCAGCGTGGTGCGCATCGCCGAGGCCTGGCTCGCGATCGGGTTCAGCAGGCGCACCGGGTTTTCCTCGCCTGCGAAGTCGGCCTCCCAGGCCGGCTCAACGAAGGCGAAGTTGATCGTCTCACGGTAGTCGCAAGCGGCGAGCCGCTCGCGCAGCGCGTGCAGCGAGCGCCGCGCCTCGGGCGGAGCGCCCATCCTCGCCGCGGCGCGCGGCGGCTGCGCCGGAATGCGGTCGAAGCCGTGCAGCCGCGCCACTTCCTCGATCAGGTCCTCCTCGATCGCGATGTCGAAGCGATAGCTGGGCGGCTTTACGACGTATGCGCCCTTGCTTTTCCTGTATTGAAAATTCAGCCGGCGAAAGACCGAGGCGATCTCCTTGGAGGACACGTCGATTCCGACGACCTTTGCTGCACGTGCGACGCGCATCTTCACCGGCGCGCGACTCGGCAGGCGCTTCACCAGGTCCGTCGTCGGCCCGGGCTCGCCGCCGCAGATCTCCAGGATCAGCCTCGTCGCGCGCTCGATGCCGTCGGCGTTGTTGGCGAAGTCGACGCCGCGCTCGAAGCGGTGAGAAGCGTCGCTCGAGAAGTTGTAGCGCCGCGCGCGACCCGCGACTGCATCCGGGAAGAAGAACGCCGACTCGAGAAACAGGTTGCGCGTGGCGGCCTCGGCCTTGGTCGACTCGCCGCCCATGATGCCGGCGAGGCCGATCGGGCCGGAGCCGTCGGCGATGCAGAGCACGCTCGGGTCGACCTCCACTTCCTGCCCGTTCAGCAGCAGCAACCTCTCGCCCTCGCGCCCCCAGCGCACGTCGATCGGCCCCGAGAGCTTGTCCTGGTCGTACACGTGCAGCGGGCGGCCAAGCTCGAGCATGACGTAGTTGGTGACGTCGACCAGCGCCGAGATCGAGCGCTGCCCCGCGCGCTCCAGACGCCGGCGCATCCACGCCGGCGTCGCCGCTGCCGCGTCGACGTTGCGGATGACGCGCCCGGCGAAACGTCCGCAGCCGTCCGGCGCGGAGATCCTGACCGGGTGCGCGGCCTTGCTCCTGGCGGGCATTTTCCCGCTGTCGGGAAGCTTCAGCCTGGCGCCGGTGAGCGCGGCAACCTCCCTCGCGATTCCGAGCACCGACAGGCAGTCGCCGCGGTTGGGCGTCAGCTTGAACGTCATCACCCGTTCGTCGAGCTGCAGCGCCCGCGCCACCGGGGTTCCGGGCCGCGTACCCGCGGGCAGCTCGAGCACGCCGGAATGATCCTCCGACAGGCCGAGCTCCTTCGCCGAGCAGAGCATCCCGGCGCTCTCCACACCTCGAATCGTCGCTTTTTCGATTTTCAAAGAGCCCGGAGCCGAACCCGCCACGGCCAACGGCACGAGCATCCCGGCTCGCGCGTTAGGCGCGCCGCAGACGATGCGCAACCTGGCGCTGCCGGAGTCGACCTCGCACACCGTCAGCTTGTCGGCGTTCGGATGACGCTCGCACGACTCGATGCGCCCCGCCACCACGCCCTCCAGGCGCGGCCCCGCCGGCGCGCAGGATTCGACCTCCAGTCCGGACATGGTGAGCAGGCGCGCCAGCGCCTCCGCCTTCATTCGCGTTGCCACCAGCTCCCTGAGCCAGGACTCGGGGACGATCACGAGAACTGCTCCAGGAAGCGCAGATCGCCGTCGAAGAACAGGCGCAGGTCGTCGATGCCATAGCGCAGCATCGTGAGCCGCTCGAGGCCCGAGCCGAAGGCGAAGCCGATGTACTTCTCCGGGTCTAGGCCGAAGTTGCGCACCACCTGCGGGTGCACCTGCCCGGCGCCGGAGAGCTCCAGCCAGCGGCCCTTGTGCGGCCCGGAGGCGAACTGCAGGTCGATCTCGGCGGAGGGCTCGGTGAACGGAAAGTAGGAGGGACGGAACCGGACGTCGAGCGCGTCGGACTCGAAGAAGCGGCGCAGGAAGTCCGTGTACACGCCCTTGAGGTCCGCGAAGCTGACGTCGGTGTCGATCCACAGCCCTTCTACCTGGTGGAACATCGGCGAGTGGGTGGCGTCCGAGTCCACGCGGTAGGTGCGCCCGAGCGCGATCGTCTTGATCGGCGGGCGGTGCATGCGGGCATAGCGAACCTGCATGGGGCTGGTATGCGTGCGCAGCAGCAGCGGCAGGCCTTGCGCGTCCTTCAGGTCGACGTAGAACGTGTCCTGCATCGAGCGCGCCGGATGGTTCACCGGGTTGTTCAGCGCGGTGAAGTTGTACCAGTCGG
>DATJXO010000111.1:0-17515 GCA_035500055.1 Burkholderiales bacterium
CCGCCAGCAGCGGCGTAACCTCGATGCCGAGCTGAGAGAGCGCGAGCAGCATCGTGACCACCAGGATCGTGATCCCGGCGAGCACCCGAAGCATCGGCAGCACGGTGGTGAGGCGCGACGCCGCCTGCAGCGAGCCCGCGGCCGGAGCGGGCGCAGGCTCGCGCAACCGTCCCTCGCTCCAGTGATAGAAGAATCGCCAGGCGATGTAACCCGCGCACAGCGTCGCCGCCGCCTCGATCAGCTTGCGGCGCGTCGCAGCCCAGACCTCGGGCGTCACCAGCTCCAGCCGGTCGACCAGCCAGACCTGGGCGACCAGAATCGCGATGGCGACGCTCGCGATCGCCGTGATCGAGCGCTGCAACAGCAGGATCCAGCGCGCCTGCGACGAGAGGCCGAGCAGAGTGTGCACCAGGTAGGCGAAGACACCGATCCGGATCGACCAGGTGAAGGCGTGATAGACGGCGAAGTCGAGCCGCAGCACGGAGATGCTCCACGCGACCCACAGTACCCCGATGCTGCCGCGGGTGAGCAGCGACCACCAGCGGGCCGAGGCCGCCGGCGCCGAGCGCGAGGCGCGGTAGCGCCACAAGGCGAACGCGCAGCCTGCCGCCACCAGCGTTCCCTGGATCAGCGCCAGCACCTGTCCCGAGGGCACCGGCAGCCCGGCGCGCAGCAGGACCGGCATCACGGAGATGCCGGTGAACCCCGCGAGGACCGTCGCGCCGACGATCCACTTGACGTGCCGAGCGGCGGAGTCGCTCATCGCAATGAGCCGGAACCGGGCACGCTCGGGTCGCAGCAGCGCTTGCAGCAGGAGCATCGCGAGCCACCAGCGCACGCCCGCCCAGAGCAACGCGAGCGCGAACAGGTCCTGCAGCCCGCCGCCGGTGAACACCAATTCGACGAACGCGTAGGCGACCAGGGCGGCGAGCGCGCGGTCGAGCACATCGAGCGCGAGCAGCCACGCGCCGCCGCGCGCCGGCAGGGCGTCGGCGTCGATCGCGGTGCGCGCGCGCCGCGTCGCCCGCCGCAACGCCGCGACCAGCACTGCCGCAAGCAGGAAGGCGAGCGCGACCAGCCCGAGCTGCGCCTGGAAACCGCGCGTGTTGGGCGCGGTCCGGATACGCTCCAGCGCGCCGGCGAGCGCGCTGCCCGTTCCGGGCGCGGCCTGCACGACCTTCTGGGCCGACGCCTGCAGCGCCGAGAGTTGCTTTCCGGCTTCGCCGAGCGTGCCGCCGACTTGCGTCGCCTGTTCCGGCGTCAGCGCGGCGCGCGCGGGCATCCCGGTCGCCGCCAGCGCAAGCGCGAGCAGCAGGCCGGCGCGCAGCAAACCTCGCCCGAACGCGGTCATAGGCCTCCCGACCGCGATTCTATGTTCTAACGGCTTCCCGCAGCGCTGCGGCGACGCGGCGCAGCGGCTCGTCCCAGCCACCCTTGCCGCTCCCGGGCTGCCGGTAGAGGCGATGCCGCGGGTACCAGACGCAGTCGTCGCGGCCCCGCATCCAGCGCCAGTCGGGCGCGCTCGCCAGCAGCAGAAACACCGGCTTGCCCATGTTCCCGGCGAGATGCGCGACCGCGGTATCCACCGAGACCACCGCGTCCATCTGCGCGACGAGCGCCGCGGCATCGCCGAAGTCCCGCTGCTCCGGGCCGGTATGCGGGATCCCGTGATGCGCGAGCACGGCCCGATCCGCATCGGAAACTTCCTTCTGCAGGCTGACGAATTGCGCGCCGACCTCGGGCAGGAGCGCGGCCATGCGCTCGAGGTCGATCGAGCGCGAGCGATCCCTGGCAAACGCGGGATTGCCGCCCCAGACGATGCCGACCCGCGGACGCGGCAGCGGCGCGAGCCGCTGCGCCCAGCGTGCCGCGATCTCGGCCGGCGGCGTCATCGAGAGCGGCGGCGGGACGCGATCCGGGGTCGTCCCGAACGCGAGCGGCAGATCCGGCAGGGGGCAGTGCAGGTCGAACGCAGGCAGTGGCTCGCCGCGCGCTGCGATTTGCGTCGCGCCCCGAGTGTCGCGCATCAGCGCCTTCAGCCTCGGCTGGACCTCGAGCAGGACGCGCGCCCCGCGCGCTGCGAGCAGCGGGACGTAGCGGGCGAACATCAGCGTGTCGCCGAAGCCCTGTTCCGCGTGCAGCAGCACCGTCCGGCCCCGGACGTCGCCGTCGCCGCGCCAGAGAGGCTGGGCGAACTCGCGCCGGCGTCCCTCGGCGTCCCGGTCGAGGTCGCGTCCGGCGTAGCTCCGCCAGCCGCGCTCCCAGTCTCCGGCAGCAAGCTCGGCGAGCGCCAGGTTGAGGCGCGCCTGCGCATCGGCCGGCGCCTGCTCGACGGCGCGGCGGTGGCTTGCGATCGCCTCGTCCAGCCGGCCGAGCGCCGCCAGGGCGTTGCCGCGATTGCTCAGCGCCGGGGCGCTTCCGGGCTCTAGGGCGAGCGCTCGCTCGAAGCATTCCAGCGCTTCCTGCTCGTGGCCGAGCGCGCGCAGCGATACGCCGAGGTCGATCGCGACGCTCGCACCGCGGGCTCCCCGAAGTTGCGCGTGCTTCAAGCTCTCGACCGCCTCGAAGTGTCGGCCGAGCGCCTGCAGCGCCGCGCCGCGGCCGCACAGGAGGTCGGCGTTGCGCGGGTCGTAGTGGAGCCCGCGCTCGAAGCTCGCCAGCGCTTCGGCGGGCTTGCGCGTCGCAAGCAGCGCGTTGCCGAGGCTGTTGTGCGCGTCGGTGAAGCGCGGCGCCGCGTGCAGCGCGCGGTCGAAATGCGCGAGGGCTTCGGCCACCTCGCCGCGCTGGAACTTCAGCACGCCGAGCAAGTGGTGCGCCGAGGCGTGCTCGCGCGCGCCGTCGAGGACCTGCTCATAGAGGAGCTCCGCCTGCAGGAGCCGGCCTTGCCGGTGCGCGGCGGTTGCGCGCCTCAGAAGGTCCTCGACCTCCTTGTCGGCTCGCGAATGCGGGCCTAGGTGAGTCACGTACGTGATCCTACCAATCTGTCGGATGTATTTGCAGGAAAAAGGGATAACTGGATCTCATTGACGCCCTTGTCAGCTTGCCGCAAGCTGAAAAACCGAAGGCGCGGGAGGCGTCTCCTTGGAAGCCGATACACCGATTGATGCCTTAGACCTCGTCTGGGTCCTGGCGAGCATCTGCGGTTCGCATCGCGTCCCGTTCGACGCTCGCAGCGTGCTGCAGCAATTCCCGCCGCCTCTCGATGTCGCCGGCCTCAGGCACGCCGCGGCCGCGCTCGGCCTGCGGCTGACGCCGCGGCGTGTCGCCGCGCGCGACCTTGGGCACGCGCCGCTGCCGCTCGTGGCGCTGCGCCGCGACGGCGCGTTCGCTCGCCTCGCGCTCGTACTGGGCGCCGATTCGCGCTCGGCGCTCGTCGCCGAGCGCGACAACCCGCCGCGCGATGTCCCGCTGCGCGAATTCGCCGCGCGCTACGAGCCCGAGTGGCTGCTCGCGGCACGCGAGGAGCCGCCGGCTGCGCCGGAGGCGGCGCTCACCGATCGGCCGTTCGGCCTGCGCTGGTTTCTGCCCGAGCTTGCGCGCCACAAGGCGGTCTGGCGGGAGGTGCTGGTCGCCTCGCTCGTGCTGCAGCTGGTCGCGCTGGCCGTGCCGCTATGCACCCAGGTAATCATCGACAAGGTCGTGGTGCACCACACCGCAAGCACGCTCGCCGTGGTCCTCTCCGCGCTAGCCCTGTTCGTCGCGTTCAGCGCCGCGCTCGGCTATGCGCGCCAGTACCTGCTGCTGCACACGGGCAACCGGATCGACGCCGTGCTCGGCATGCGCGTGTTCGAGCATCTGCTGCGGCTTCCGCCGCGCTACTTCGAGTCGCGGCCGACCGGCACGCTGGTCGCGCGCCTGCAGGGCGTCGAGACGATCCGCGAGTTCATCACCGGCGCGGCGGCGAGCGTGCTGCTCGACGTGCCGTTCCTGCTGCTGTTTCTCGGCGCCATGCTCTGGTACAGCCCCGCCCTGACCCTGATCGCCGCGGCGCTGATCGGGGCGCTTGCCCTCGCCAGCGCCGCGGTGACCCCGCTGCTGCGCCGCCGAATCAACGCCCAGTTCCTGCTGGCCGCCCGCAACCAGGCCTTCGTCACGGAGCACGTCGCGGCCATGGAGACGGTGAAGTCGCTGCAGATGGAGCCGCAGGTGGCGGCGCGCTTCGGGCGCAACCTGGCGGTCTACCTGCGCGCGAGCTTCGCCACGCGCCGGCTGGCGAACGCCTACCACGTCTTCGCCGCGGCGCTGGAGCAGACGCTCTCGGTCGCGATCCTCGGCGCCGGCGCCTGGCTGGTGATGACCGAGGAGGGGTTCACCATCGGGATGCTGGTGGCGTTCCAGATGTTCAGCGCCCGCCTGGCGCAGCCCGCGCTGCGGCTCGCGGGGCTGTGGCAGGAATTCCAGCAGACCGCGGTCGCGGTGCAGCGCCTGGGAGACCTGATGGACGCGCCGGCGGAGATCTACAGGCTCGACGCTGCCGCGGGCGAAGCGACCGCCGGGGGCCGGGTCGAGTTCGACAACGTCAGCTTCGGCTACCGCGACGACCGACCGGCGGTGCTGGAGAATTTCAGCCTCACGATCGAGGCCGGCGCCTGCGTGGCGCTGACCGGCCCCTCGGGCAGCGGCAAGAGCACGCTCGCCAAGCTGCTGCAGGGGTTCTACATGCCCTCCGCCGGGGCGGTGCGGATCGACGGCCGCGACACGCGTCGCCTGGCCGCCAACGAGCTGCGGCTGCGCCTCGGCGTCGTGCCGCAGGAAACGCGGCTGTTCGCCGGAACGCTGCTTGAGAACCTGCTCGCGGGGCAGCCGCACGCCGGCTTCGCGGAGGTCGTGGAGGCGTGCCGGCTGGCGGAAATCCACGACACCATCGAGCGCTTGCCGCTCGGGTACCGCACGCCGGTGGGCGAGAACGGCGTCGGCCTCTCCGGCGGGCAGAAGCAGCGCGTCGCGATCGCCCGTGCGCTGCTGCGCCGCCCGCGCATCCTCATCTTTGACGAGGCGACGGCAAGCCTGGACCGCGAAACGGCCGAGGCCGTTGCGCGCACGGTGAGCCGGCTGCGAGGCAGCGCCACCGTGCTGTTCATCGCGCACCACGTTCCCGAAAGCCTCGCCGCCGACGCCGTCGCGCGCCTGGAGCGGGGCGCGCGCACGGTCGCGAGCGTGGTACCGCGGGCGCGCAGGGCGGGCGCGTGAGCGCGCGCGGGACGTACCCTGGGCTCGCCGGCGCGCCGCTGACGGCGGCGCGAGACGCAGCGTTCCTGCCGGCCTTGCTGCAGCTGCAGGAGGAAGCGCCTTCGCCGCTGCCGCGAGCCGTGCTGTGGGCGGTCGTAGCGCTGGTCGCGACCCTCGGCGCCTGGGCCTGCCTGGGCAGGCTCGACGTGGTCGCGGTGGCCGAGGGGCGCCTCGTGCCGAGGTCCCAGCTGCGCATCGTGCAGCCGGCCGAAGGCGGCGTCTTGCGCGCCCTGCTGGTCAAGGAAGGCGAGCGGGTCGCCGCCGGTCAGGTGCTGGCGCGCATGGATGCGCGCTTCGCCGAGGCCGATGCGGCGGCGACGCGCCACGAGATCGCGTTGCGGCGGCTGCAGCTGCGGCGCGTCGAGGCGGAGCTCTCGGGACACTCGCTGCAGGCCGAGCCGGCGGACCCGCCGCAACTGCATGCGCAGGTCGAGGCGCAGCGTCTGGCGCGAGTGAGCGCCCACGAGGCGGACCTCGCCGAGCAGCGCACCGCGGTGGCGCGCGCGCGCCAGGACATGCAGGCGGCGCAGGAGACGCGCGCCAAGATCGAGGGCTCGCTGCCGCTGCTCCTCGAGCAGGAGCGCGCCTACGAGCGCCTCGCGCACGAGGGCTTCGCGGGCAAGCTGATGCTCGCGCAGCGCAGGCGCGAACGCGCCGAGGCCGAGCAGGAGCTGCGCGCTCAGGACCATCGCGTTGCCGCCGCGCGCGCCGCCATCGAGCAGGGAGAGCGCCGCCTCGCCCAGCTCGCCGCCGGCTACCGCGCTCGCCTGCAGGCGGAGACGGTCGAGGCGGAGGCGCAGCTGGCCAGGCTGCTGCAGGAGATGGAGAAGCTGGGGCACCGCGAAGCGCTCGCCGAGCTGCGGGCGCCCGCGGACGGCATCGTCAAGGATCTCGCGACGCAAACCCCGGGCGCCGTGCTGTCTCCGGGAACCGTGCTGATGACGCTCGTGCCCGAGGGCGAGGCGCTGGTCGCCGAAGTCTGGCTCGCCAACCAGGATGCGGGCTTCGTCGCCGCCGGGCAGCGCGCGAGGCTGAAGCTCGCGAGCTTTCCGTTCCAGCGCTACGGCACGCTCGAGGCCCGCGTGGTCCGGGTGTCGGCCGATTCGACCGAGCGCTCGGGGGAGGCGGCAAGGACGGCGGGGGCGTTCGCCTACCGCGTGCAGCTCGAGCCGGCCGCGCAGGAGATGCTCGGCGGCGGCGAGCGCCACCTCCTGCTGCCCGGGATGCAGCTCACGGCGGAAATCAAGCTCGCCGAGCGCTCGGTGCTCGAGTACGTGCTCTCGCCGGTGCAGAAAGTCGCGGCCGAGGCCGGCCGGGAGCGCTAGGCTAGCGTCGCGCGACGCGACGGTCGAGGAGCCTTGCGAAGTTGTCGAGCGACAGCAGGTGCGCGTAGACGCGGCCGAAGATCCCCTTCTTCACCAGGTTCTTCAGCTGGCTCGCGTTCAGGCCCTCGATCTTGCCCTCGGCGACGCGGTGCATGCCGGTCAGGTGCCAGGCGCCGCCGCCCTCCTTCAGCTTCGCCTGCATGCTGAAGGGCTCGAGCAGGCCGTAGTCGGCGAGGATCCCGCACATCGCGCGGCTGCGCTCCAGGTCCGTCTCGTACTCGGTGAGCAGCTTCTCGATCTGCGTCCACTTCTCGAGCGGCTGCCCCTGGGCGTCGAACAGCGCCTCGCCGGCCTCGTCGTCCTGGTACGCCTTCTCGATGCAGATGAGGCGGTTCTTCTGCTCGACCTTGTCGAGCGTGACGCGCGCCATGCAGAACGGGAAGCGCCGCGCGTAAGCCGGGACGTAAACCTCCGGCACCCAGCTTCCGCCGATGTTGTACAGGTTTTCCCCCGCCGCCATGCCGAGCACCGCCACCGGCGCGAAGCTGTCGTCGGCCTGGCTCCTGGTGAAGACGATCGGGTACTCGCGCGCCACCAGCGCGAACTCGGTGTAGCTGATCGGGATCGAGTTGAGCGTGCGCGCGAACTCCGGCACCTCGCCGGGCGCGAGCAGGCGCACCTTCTTCGTGCGGTTGAGCGGCACGATCTCGCGGTAGCCGAACGGGGGCGAAATGTTCATGCGCGTTCCTCGGAGAGGCGCATCATAGCCGCTGCCCGGCGGGCGCGGAACTGCGGTAAAATCCCGCCCCTTCGACGGGGTGGTAGCTCAGCTGGGAGAGCGCCGCGTTCGCAATGCGGAGGTCGAGGGTTCGATCCCCTTCCACTCCACCAAAGACCTCTTCCAAGGAAGTCCAGTAAAGTCCGCAAGGCCGCGATTCTCAGAGGAGAAATCGCGCTTTGATGTCCAACGGCGGGCGAACGTCAGACCCGAGGCTTCACGACTTCAAGAGCCGTGGGTGGTGCTTCCTCAACCAGACGAGAACGCTATCGCGCAATTCGGTCGCCAGCTCGTGTATTTCGCGCGCTTCGCGCTCGGAAACCACGCCGGCGGACTCGTAGCCGATGACGTTCCGCTTCTTGCGGAAGCGGTCGAAGCGCTCCACCTTTGCCCCTGGCCAGCCGACCGTGAGCGCAAGGCTCTGGACCGTGCGGAAGTGGTGCTGCTCCCGCGCGGCCCGAAAGCCGCTCGCGGCGAGCGCCGCGGTCGCGGCCTGCAGCGCCGCGTTATAGGCGATATTGAACTTCCAGTCGTCGGCGAGCCCGGCGACTTTCGCGTTCGCGAGGTCGCGCTCGACAATCGCGAGTAGCGCCGCGATCTCCTCGGCGCCTGTCTTGTGCGCGACAAGCCACTTACTTTTTTGCCAGTCGGCCAAGCTCATGCTCGTCCCCGATCAGGAAGACCTTCTCACCCTCCAGCACCGTGCGCAGGAAGTGCTGCCTGGCTGCGAGCTTGGCCCGGAAATCGGCAGGTCCGTACACCGATGGGTTGACCTCGCGCCCGATCGCCTGCTGCGCCTTCCCGAGCGCGTCGGACACCTCGGCGAAAGAGGCATCGCCGATCACCATCACGTCCACGTCGCTTGCGCGGCCCTCGGTTCCCTTGGCGAACGAGCCGTAAACGAAGGCGACGCGGATCCTGCCGGCAAGCGGTGCAAGCGCCCCGCGCAGCGCGTCCCCCACGCCTGCCGTCTTGACGACCAGCCCGCGCAGCTCGCCGTAGATCGGGCTCTCCGCGTTTGCCTGGAAGTACACTTGGCGCCCGCGCACCGTGCGGCGCACCACGCCGGCGCGCGCCAGGAACTCGAGCTCGCGCTGCACCGCGCCGCGGCCGAGGCCGGCGAGCTGGATCAGGCTCTCCTGGAGGTGCTCTTCGTCGGCGCGCGAGTAGAGCAGCGCGAGCAGGGTCTGGCGCGTCTTGCCGAACAGGGAAGGCGCCTGCGCTACCGCCGCTGTCTTGCTACCCGCCATGGGTAGCAGAATACCCATAATGGGTAGAAGCGTCAAATCGCGGCAGGCTTTGCACACCATTTGCATACCGAATGCACACCGTTTGCACAGCAGCGAGGAGGGCCTCGGGAATCAGCCAGGCTGACGCTGACGCGTCGGCGCCGAAGAACGCTCTTCGGGGCGTCTTTAACGCCCCGAAGACCCCACTACACCATACGCCCTCCTTTGGATGCGCGTAAGTCCGCGCCGCCTTTGGAATTTGGTGCAAGCATCCGACTTGCACATGTGGTGCAGCTCGCGAGCAACCTCCCGTCACCGGATTTCCGTAGTGCACGTACGTTTTTCGAACGTAGAGAAAACGTAGGGTTCAGGCGCTCATTGACGGGCGTTGGCTGGTGAGGGCGGGCCGGTTCGTTAATGACTTACAGCGTAGAGTTCCACTTTTAATCCGCCGATCGGCTGGGCGGGGGCATTTCTGGGGGCATCCCGCAATCTCGAACTGACAAAGGCCCTTTATCGTCGCGGCTGTAGACCGGTTTTTCGGTTGACTTCCACCCACCAGCCTTTTCCTCAGGACAGATCCAGCGCGTGCCGCTTGAGCGAGTCGAGCGGCACGATGGCGAGCGTTTCCTCGTGCGTCGCGGCGAGCACCACCGGCGGCGCGACGCCGGCGTCGAGCGCCTCCTTCCAGCGCCCTGCGCACAGGCACCACTGGTCGCCGGGCTGGAGCCCGGGGAACCCGGACTCCGGGAACGGCCTCGAGAGGTCGTTGCCGCGTGCCTTGGAGAAGGCGAGGAATTCGCGCGTCATGCGCGCGCAGACGACGTGGATGCCGGTGTCCTCGTAGCCGGTGTTGCAGCAGCCGTCGCGGTAGAACCCGGTCAGCGGATCGAGGCCGCACGGCGCGAGCGGCTCGCCGAGCACGTTGAGCGCCTGCGCCGCGCGTCGCTCCCTCAATGCGCGCTCCGCTTCTCGATGCGCCGCGCGTACACGGTCATTTCCTTCTCGGCCTGCTTGTCGCCCTTTTTCTGCGCCGCGGCGATGCCGCTGCGGTAGGCGTCGAGCGCTGCCTCGGCCTTGCCCGCCGCCGCCAGCGCCTTGCCGAGCGCGCGCCAGGCCGCGGAGTAGGCGGGGTCGAGAGCAACGGAGTGCTTGAGATGTCCTATCGCTTTTTCCCACTGGCTCAGCTTCGAATATTCCAGGCCGAGCGAGAACCGCAGCAGGCTGCCGTCGCGCGGGGTGCCGATCAGCTTCTCCAGAGTCTCCACGGTCGGCGCGGGCATTTCGGCTAAGATTCTACGGGTGAAAACCCCCATCCACAGCAAGGACGCGCCCGAGGCGATCGGCACCTACTCGCAGGCGGTGCGCGCGGGCGACACGCTGTACGTTTCCGGCCAGATCGGCTTCGATCCCGCGACCATGCAGCTCGTCGACGGCATCGAGGCGCAGATCCACCGCGTGTTCGGGAATCTCGCCGCGATCGCGCAGGCCGCGGGCCTGGGGCTCGACCGCGCGGTGCGCATGACGGTGTACCTGACCGACCTCGGCCATTTCGCCACGGTGAACGAGATTATGGCGCAGTACGTCGGCAAGCCGTATCCGTCGCGCGCCGCGATCGGGGTGGCGAGCCTGCCGCGCGGCGCGCTGGTCGAGATCGACTGCATCCTGTACGCCGGCTGATGCTTCCCTGAGCGAGGTGGCTCCCGCGCTGGCGAAGAAGCTGGCGCGGCTCGGCATCCGCACCCGCAAAGACCTCGTCGTCCACCTGCCGCTGCGCTACGAGGACGAGACGCGGCTGACGCCGGTCGAGTCGGCCCCGCCGGGCAAGCCCGTGCTGGTGCAGGCGCGCGTGCAGCGCGCCGACATCGCGTTTCGCCCCAAGCGCCAGCTCGTCGTGCATGCCGAGGGGCTGGTGCTGCGCTTCCTGAATTTCTACGGCAGCCAGCTGAAGCAGTTCCAGCGGGCGGCCGAGGACGGACGGCTGGTGCGCGCCTTCGGCGAGGTGAGGAGCGGCTTCTTTGGCGCGGAGATGGTGCATCCGCGCTACCGCATCGTCGATGCCGGCGAGCCGCTGCCCGCGGCGCTGACGCCGATCTATCCCACGACCGCGGCGCTCTCCCAGCGCGACCTCAGGAAGCTGGTGCTCGAAGCGCTCGACGAGGCGGTGCTGGAGGAGACCGTGCCCGCGAATCTGCTGGCGCAGCTCGGCCTGCCCGGGGTCGCCGCCGCGGTGCGCGCGCTGCACCGGCCCTCGCCGGATGCGGACACGGCCGCGCTCATGGAGCGCACCAGCCCGGAATGGCGCCGCATCAAGTTCGACGAGCTGCTCGCGCAGCAGCTCTCGCTCAGGCTCGCCTATCGCGCCCGGCGCGCGCGCAGCGCGTTCGCGCTGGCGGCGGACGGACCGCTGCTCAGGCGCTTCCTCGGCAAGCTCCCGTTCAAGCTCACGCGCGCGCAGCGCCGCGCGATGGCGGACATTCTGCGCGATCTGGCCGAGCCGCACCCCATGCAGCGGCTGCTGCAGGGCGACGTCGGCAGCGGCAAGACCATCGTCGCGGCGATCGCCTGCCTCGCCGCGATCGACGCCGGCTGCCAGGCCGCGGTGATGGCGCCGACCGAGATCCTCGCCGAGCAGAACCTGCGCAAGTTCTCCGAGTGGCTCGCGCCGCTCGGCGTGCGCATCGCCTGGCTGCACGGCGGCCTGTCGGCCGCCGAAAAGAAGAGGATCGCCAAGGCACTGCGCGCGCCCGAGCCCCTGGTCGCGATCGGCACGCACGCGCTCTTCCAGAAAGGCGTCGCGTTCGCGCGCCTGGCGCTCGCCATCGTCGACGAGCAACACCGCTTCGGCGTGCAGCAGCGCCTCGCGCTGAGAAAGAAGGGGGAGGCGAGGCCGGGCGCCGCCGCCGTGGTGCCGCACCAGCTCATGATGAGCGCGACGCCGATCCCGCGCACGCTTTCCATGGCCTACTACGCGGACCTCGACGTCTCGACCCTCGACGAGCAGCCGCCGGGGCGACGCAGCGTGCAGACAAAGATTTTTTCCGAGGAAAAGAGAAACGAAGTCCTCGCGCGTATCCGGGAAGCGTGCGCCGAAGGCCAGCAGGCCTACTGGGTCTGCCCGGTGATCGAGGAATCCGGGGACGGCAATCTGCAGACGGCGATCGAAACGGAGGCATTGCTCCGGACCGAGCTGAAGGGTCTGCAGGTCGGGCTTCTGCACGGCAGGCTGCCCGCGGAAGAGAAGGCGCGCGTGATGCGGCGATTCATCGAGCGAAAGACCCAGGTGCTGGTGGCGACCACGGTGATCGAGGTCGGGGTCGACGTGCCGAACGCCTCGCTCATGGTGATCGAGCACGCCGAGCGCTTCGGGCTGGCGCAGCTGCACCAGCTGCGCGGCCGCATCGGGCGCGGCTCCCGCGAAAGCGTCTGCATCCTGCTCTTCGCCGAGCCGCTGTCGGCGGGCGCGCGCGCGCGGCTGAAGATCATCTTCGAGACGAGCGACGGCTTTCGCATCGCCGAGCAGGACCTGCGCCTGCGCGGACCGGGCGAATTCCTCGGCGAGCGCCAGAGCGGGGAGGCGCTGCTGCGCTACGCCGACCTGGAGCAGGATGCGCCGCTGGTGAAGGACGCCATCGAGGCCGCCCGGGAACTGCTCGACGAAGACCCGGGCGCCGCGCGGCGCCACGTCGAGCGCTGGCTGGGGTCGCGCGCCGAGTACCTGCGCGCCTGATATGCTCGCGGCACCGAGCCGCGTCCGATGAACCTAGCCGCCGCCGCCCAGCGCATCAACGCCTACGAGCGCCTGATCCGGCTCGACAAGCCGATCGGCGCGCTGCTGCTGCTGTGGCCGACGCTGTGGGCGGTGTGGCTCGCGGCGCGCGGGCGCCCCCGCTGGGACGTGGTCATCATCTTCGTCGCCGGCGTGTTCCTGATGCGCTCGGCGGGCTGCGCCGTGAACGACTTCGCCGACCGCGACTTCGACGGCCGCGTCGAGCGCACGCGCGCGCGGCCGCTCGCGGCACGCGAGATCGCGCCCTGGGAAGCGCTCGCGGTGGCGGCCGCGCTCGCCGCGATCGCGTTCGGCTTCGCCCTTTTCCTCAACCGCCTGGCGCTGCTGCTGACCGTGCCGGCGCTTGCGATCGCGGCGAGCTACCCGTTCGCCAAGCGCGTGTTCGCGCTGCCGCAGCTCTATCTCGGCGTCGCCTTCGGCTTCGGCATTCCCATGGCCTACGCGGCGCTGCGCGGCAGCCTGCCGTGGGAATGCTGGGCGCTGCTCGCCGCGAACGTCTTCTACGCCTTCGCCTACGACACCGAGTACGCCATGGTCGACCGCGACGACGACCGCGAGGTGGGGATCCGCACCTCCGCGCTTACGCTCGGGCGCTACGACGTGGCGGGCGTGGTCGTCAGCTACGTCCTGATGCTCGCGGTGCTCGCCGCGCTCGGCGTGGCGCTGCGCCTCGGCTGGCCCTACCATGCCGGGCTGACGGCCGCGGCCGCGATGATGCTCTATCACTACAGCCTGATCCGCGGCCGCTCGCGCGAGGGCTGCTTCCGCGCGTTCCGCCACAACAACTGGGTCGGCGCGGTGATCTTCGCCGGGATCGCGCTGTCGTACTGCACATGACGGCAGACGCGCCGCTCGCCGAGTTCGAGATCCGCAGCGGCAGCCGGCGCGGCTCGCGCCTGACGCTGTACGCCAACCGGCTGGTGCACCAGGCGGCGAGCGCGCTCGAGACGGTGCCGCTCGCGCAGCTCGCCGCGGTGCGGGTCGCCTTCGAGCGCGACGCGCGCAAGCTGGGCTGGGCGATCGCGCTGCTGCTGGTCGCGCTCGTCTGCGCGGCGGTCGCCGCGCCGCTGCAGCACTGGTTCGGCGCGCTCGGCGCGCGCCTCGGCGCGGCGGGGCGCAGCGAGTCGCTCGACGCGCTGATGGCGTCGATCTTGGCCGGTCTGCAGGCGACGGCGGGGTTCCTGCCGGCGCTCGCCGCGCTGCTGGCGGCGGGCGCCGCCGCGCTGGGCGCGCTGTTCGCGCTCGGCACGACGTCCCTGACGCTGTCATTCGCCGCGGTAGAGCGCAGCTTCGAAGTCCGCGGCCGCAGCCGCTTCCTCCTCGAGTTCGCCGAGACCGTCAGCGAGCAGCTCGCGGCGCGAGTCCGCTAGCGGCGTGGCCTACCGCGACCTGCGCGAGTTCCTGGAGCAGCTGGAGCGCCGCGGCGAGCTGAAGCGCGTGCGCGCCGAGGTCTCGCCGCGTCTGGAGATGACCGAGATCTGCGATCGAGTGCTGCGCGCGGGCGGCCCGGCCCTGCTGTTCGAGCGGCCGGCGGGCCGCGCCATGCCGGTGCTCGGCAACCTCTTCGGCACGGTACGCCGCGTTGCCCTCGCGATGGGCGCCGAGAACGCGTCGGCGCTGCGGCCGATCGGCAGGCTGCTCGCCGCCCTGCGCGAGCCCGAGCCGCCCGCCGGGCTGCGCGGCCTGTGGGAGAGATTCCCGGAGCTGAAGGAGCTCGCCGCGAAGGTGCTCGACATGGTCCCCAAGGTGCTCTCCAGCGGCCCGTGCCAGGAGATCGTGCGCGAGGGCCGCGAGGTCGACCTCGCGGCGCTTCCGGTGCAGACTTGCTGGCCCGGCGATGCCGGGCCGTTGATCACCTGGGGCCTCACCGTGACGCGCGGGCCGCTGAAGCCGCGCCAGAACCTCGGCATTTATCGGCAGCAGGTGATCGACGCAAACCGGGTGATCATGCGATGGCTGGCGCACCGCGGCGGCGCGCTCGACTTCCGCGACCATGCGCTCGCGCATCCGGGCGAGCCGTTCCCGGTGGCGGTCGCGATCGGCGCCGACCCGGCGACCACGCTGGGCGCCGTCACCCCGGTGCCCGACACGCTCGGCGAGTACCAGTTCGCGGGGCTGCTGCGGGGCGCGCGCACCGAGCTGGTCAAGTGCCTCGGCAGCGGCCTGCAGGTTCCGGCCTCGGCCGAGATCGTGCTCGAGGGGACGATCCGGCCCGGCGACACGGCGCTGGAAGGGCCGCACGGCGATCACACCGGCTACTACAACGACGCCGAGACCTTCCCCGTGCTCACGGTCGAGCGCATCACGACGCGGCGCGCGCCGATCTACCACAGCACCTACACCGGCAAGCCGCCCGACGAGCCGGCGATGCTGGGCGTCGCGCTGAACGAGGTCTTCGTGCCGCTGCTGCAGAAGCAGTTCCCGGAGATCTCCGACTTCTACCTGCCGCCGGAGGGCTGCTCGTACCGCATGGCGCTGGTCAGCATGAGGAAGCAGTACGCCGGCCACGCCAAGCGCGTCATGTTCGGCGTCTGGAGCTTCCTGCGGCAGTTCATGTACACCAAGTTCATCGTGGTGGTGGACGACGACGTCGACGTGAGGGACTGGAAGGAGGTGGTCTGGGCGATCACCACGCGGGTCGATCCGGCACGCGATACGCTGATCGCGGAGAACACGCCGATCGACTACCTCGACTTCGCTAGCCCGGTCGCCGGCCTCGGCTCGAAAATGGGGATCGACGCGACGCACAAGTGGCCGGGCGAGACCGCGCGCGCGTGGGGCAGGCCGATCGCGATGGACGCGGAGGTGAAGCGCCGCGTCGACGCGATGTGGAGGGAGCTCGGGCTCTGAGCTTCAGCGCTCGTAGACCCAGTGCAGCAGCGCATCCATCGCGACGCGCGCCTCGGGCGCGCCAGGGCCGTTCGCGATCATGACCACGACGTAGCGGCGCCCGCTGCGGGAGAGCATGTAGCCGGCGATGGCGCTGGCGTCGGCCAGCAGCCCCGACTTGATGTGGGCCCGGCCGGCGGCGTCGTCGTCCTTCATTCGCTTGCGCTCGGTGCCGTCCACCGCGACGATCGGCAGCGAGGCGACGAACTCCGGCATCAGCGCGCTCTTCCAGGCTGCCTGCAGCAGCGCCGCGAGCGTGGCGGCGCTGACTCGGGCGGTGCGCGACAGGCCCGAGCCGTTGTCGAGCACCAGCTCCGGCGCCGCGATGTTGTGCGCGGCGAGCAGCGACTTCACCGCGGCGCGCGAATTCTCCAGCGTCGCGGGCGCACCGGAGGCCTCGGCACCGAGCGTAAGGAAGATCTGGCGCGCCATCACGTTGTTGGAATACTTGTTCATGTCGCGCACCAGGTTGGCGAGCGGCGCGGATTCGTGCGCGTGCAGGAGCTGCGCGTCCGCGCCCAGCGCGCCGTCGCGCACCGCACCTTGCCAGGCGCCGCCGAGCTCGCCCCAGAGCTGGCGCATGACGCCCGCGACCTGGTCGTCGGGCGAGAGCAGGGCGACGTTGAGGTCCTTCTCGCCGCAGGTTGCCGGGTAGAGCCCGTCGAACTCGGCGCGCTGCCGCGCGCTGTCGAAGGCAGCCTGCAGCAGCTCGCGGAACGCCTTGCCGTCGAGGCAGGGGCCCGCGGAGAGGCGCAGGCGATTGACGACCTCGAGCGCCGGGGGGCGCGGATCCACGTAGACGGAGGCCGTGCCGCGCTCGGGCACGGGCTGGAACACGAAGCGCAGCGACCGGTAATTGAGGAGCAGCGCGTCCGGCAGGACGTTGTAGGGCCGGAAACCCTCGCCGTCGAATGCATTGGGGTCGCCGTCTACGGGCGCGAAGCGGCTGCGATCGAGCACCAGGTCGCCGCGGATTTCGCGCAGGCCCTGGCCCCGGAGCGCGCGCAGCAGTCCCCAGAATGCCTCCAGGTCGAGCTTGGGATCGCCGGAGCCGCGCAGCACCAGGTTTCCCTCGAGCACGCCGTCGCGCAGCGGCCCGGTCGCCCAGGCCTCGGTGCGCCAGCGATAGGCGGGCCCGAGCTGCTCGAGCGCGGCGAAGGTGGTCACCAGCTTCATCACCGAGCCGGGATCGAGCGCCGCCCCGGCGCGCTCGCTCAGCAGCGGGCGCGAGCCGCCGACCGGCTCGACCAGCACGGCGACCGCGGTGCGGGGGACTTTGGCGGCGGCGAGTGCCCTCGCCACTGGCGGCGGCAGCGCGGCCGCGGCCGGAGCTGCGATGCCGGCGGCGAGCGCCAGCGCGGCGAAAGTGCGGAACATCGGCGGCACCGGTGGATTCTAGAGAAGACTTGAAATTAGATGACCCTGGCCCTAGAATTGGCACTCAACGGACTGGAGTGCTAGCAGTGGTTTCCAGGCACCGACCCAGGATTCAAGTAACTTATTGTAATAAATACTATTTCTGGAGAAAGGACCATGAAGATTCGGCCATTGCATGACCGTGTGATCGTGAAGCGCATCGAGGAAGAGCGCAAATCCGCGGGAGGCATCGTGATTCCCGACACCGCCGCCGAGAAGCCCGACCAGGGCGAGATCGTCGCCGTCGGCAAGGGCAAGAAGGATGAAGCCGGCAAGCTGATCCCGCTCGACGTCAAGGTCGGCGACCGCGTGCTGTTCGGCAAGTACTCGGGCCAGACCGTCAAGGTGAAGGGCGACGAGCTCCTCGTCATGCGCGAGGAAGACATCATGGGCGTGATCGAAGGCCACTGATCCGCCGCCACCGAAAAGAATCGCAAACAGGAGAAATTGAAATGCCAGCCAAAGAGGTACGTTTTCACGAAGGCGCGCGCGGCCGGATGGTTCACGGGCTGAACATCCTCGCCGACGCCGTCAAGGTCACGCTCGGGCCCAAGGGCCGCAACGTCGTGCTGGAGCGCTCGTTCGGCGCCCCGACCGTCACCAAGGACGGCGTCTCGGTCGCCAAGGAGATCGAGCTGAAGGACAAGTTCGAGAACATGGGCGCGCAGATGGTGAAGGAGGTCGCTTCCAAGACTTCCGACGTTGCCGGCGACGGCACCACCACCGCGACCGTGCTGGCCCAGGCGATCGTGCGTGAGGGCATGAAGTACGTCGCCTCGGGCATGAACCCGATGGACCTGAAGCGCGGCATCGACAAGGCCGTGACCGCGGTGGTCGAGGAGTTGAAGAAGATCTCCAA
>DATJXO010000112.1:0-30668 GCA_035500055.1 Burkholderiales bacterium
TCGAAAGCAAGAGCTCGCTGAGTGAGGCGCTCTCGCGTGCGTTGAGGCCGGCGGCGGGCTCGTCGAGACAGAGCAACGCGGGCTCGGTGCACATCGCGCGCGCGATCTCCAGGCGCCGCTGGTCGCCGTAGGCGAGGTTGCCGGCGGCGGCGTTGGCCTGGGCGCGGATGCCGACGTATTCGAGGAGCTGCAGCGCGCGCGCTTCGATGCGGCGCTCTTCCTCCAGGGTCCTTCGGTCTCTCAGAATCGCCCCGACGACTCCGGCGCGGGTGCGCACATGCCGCCCGATCATCACGTTCTCCAGCGCCGAGAGGTTGGCGAACAGGCGGATGTTCTGGAACGTGCGCGCGATGCCGGCCGCGGCGACGCGGTCCGGCGGCAACCGCGAGATGTCGCGCCCCTCGAACACGAAGGCGCCCTCGTCCGGGGCGTAGATCCCGGTGAGCGTGTTGAACAGCGTCGTCTTGCCGGCGCCGTTGGGGCCGATTAGGCCGTAGATCTCGCCGCGCTGGATGGCGAAGGTGACGTCCGCCAGCGCCTGCACGCCGCCGAAGCGCTTGCCGACGCCGCGAACCTCGAGCAGCCCGCTCATCCCGCCCGCTCCGCGAGTTCTCGCCTGCGCACCGCCGAGGGCAGCAGCCCGGCCGGGCGGAACAGCATCACCAGCACGAGCGCGAACCCGAACAGCAGCATGCGGATCACTTCCGGGTCGACTAGCGTGCGGCCGAAGAGCGCCTGCTGCACCGGCGCGACACTCCAGCGCAGCACCTCGGGGACGACTGCCAGCAGCACCGCCCCCAGGATCACCCCCCACACGTTGCCCATGCCGCCCAGCACCACCATCGACACCACCATGATCGACTCGGTCAGCACGAAGCTCTCGGGCGAGATGAACATCTGGATCGCCGAGAAGATCCCGCCCGCCAGGCCGCCAAAGGACGCGCCCATCGCGAAGGCGAGCAGCTTGATGTTGCGCGTATTGATGCCCATTGCGCGCGCCGCCACCTCGTCCTCGCGGATCGCCTCCCAGGCGCGCCCGATGCGGGAGTCCTGCAGCCGCACGTTGACCGCGATCACCGCCAGCATGGCGACTAGCAGCAGCCAGTAGTACTTCATCGGCCCGCTGATGGCGATGCCGAGCAGGTGCCCGGTCTTCGAGAAGTCGATCGGCCCCAGCCGGAACGGGTCGATGCGATCGATGCCGATCGGCCCGTTGGTGATGTTCACCGGCCGCGACAGGTTGTTTAGGAAGATGCGCACGATTTCGCCGAAGCCGAGCGTCACGATGGCGAGGTAGTCGCCCCTCAGCTTGAGCGTCGGCGCGCCCAGCAGCACCCCGAACAGCGCGGCCAGCAGCGCGCCGACCGGCAGGATCGCCCAGAAAGGCAGGTGCAGGCCGAACTGCGGGCTCGCCAGCAGCGCGTAAGTGTAGGCGCCGACGGCGTAGAACGCGATGTACCCGAGGTCGAGCAGGCCCGCGAAGCCGACCACGATGTTCAGCCCCAGCGCGAGCAGCACGTAGAGGACGGCGAAGTTCGCGATCCGCACCCAGCTGGTGCCGACGAGCGCGAGCGCGAAAGGCAGCGCGGCGAGCGCGATCCCGACCAGCGCGATGCCCGCCCCGGCGAAGAGCCTGCGGCGCTTGTCCGGGGCGAGGCGCATACTCAGGCCCGGTCGCCGACGCGCTCGCCGAGCAGTCCCGACGGGCGCGCCACCAGCACCAGGATCAGCACGACGAAGGCGAACACGTCCTGGTAGTTCGATCCGAAGAGCACGAAGTGCCCGCCGCCCACACAGCGATCGCCGAGCAGCGGCGCGAGCAGCCCGTAGTGGCATAGGTCGGTCAGGTCGCCGATATAGCCGGCACCCAGCGCCTCGACTACCCCGAGCAGCACGCCGCCCAGCATGGCGCCAGGGATGTTGCCGATCCCGCCCAGCACCGCGGCAGAGAACGCCTTCAAGCCGAGCACCGAGCCCATCGTGTACTGCGCGATGCCGTAGTAGGTCCCGACCATCACCCCGGCCACCGCCGCGAGCGCCGCGCCGATGACGAAGGTCGCCGCGACCACCCGGTCAACGTCGATCCCCATCAGGCCGGCGACCTGCGCATTCTGCGCCGTCGCGCGCATCGCGGTGCCGAGGCGCGTGCGGTAGACAAGCCACGCCAGCGCACCCATCAGCCCCACGCACAGCGCGAGGATCGCGAGCTGCACGTTGGTGATCGCGGCGCCGGCGACGTAGTAGATCCGCGTCTCGATGATCTGCGGGAAGGCGAGCACGTTGCGGCTCCAGACGAGCAGCGCGAGGTGCTGCAGGATGATCGAGACGCCGATCGCCGTGATCAGAGGCGCGAGACGGGGCGCGCGCCGCAACGGCCGGTAGGCGAGCCGCTCCATGGCGTAGCCGACGCCCATGCACACCGGAACGGCGCAAGCCGTGCCGGCGAGCACCACCGCGAGCGGCGGCAGCGCGCCGCCGGCGAGCGCGTTGATCACGCTGAAGGCGACCATCGCACCGATCATCACCACCTCGCCGTGCGCGAAGTTGATCAGCTGGATGATGCCGTAGACCATCGTGTAGCCGAGCGCCACCACGGCGTACACGCTGCCCAGCGTGAGCCCGTTGACGAGCTGCTGGAGGAAGATGTCCATTCCTGCGGCAAGCCTAACGCATCGCCCCCGCGGCAACAAAAACGGCACCCGAAGGTGCCGTTTCCAGGGCGGCCGCGGCGGCTACTTCTTCGTCTCGTCCTTCGCGGGCTCGGCCTTGAGCGCCTCCTTGGCCGGCTCGGCGGCGCCCATCTTCATGAACTCGTCCATCGGGATGGTCTTGCCGGCCTTGATCACCGCGACCGGGGTGATCTTGCCCTCCTTCATGGTGAAGATCGTCATTTCGGCGTCCTTGCGGTCGCCCTTCTCGTCGAAGGCGATCTTGCCGGTGGCGCCGGTGTACTCGAGGCTCGCGAGCGCCGGCAGGTATTTCGCCGGATCGGCGGAATCGGCCTTTCTCATCGCCGCGATCAGCATGTTGGCGGCGTCGTAGGTAAACGGCGCGTACAGGATCGGATCGGCGTTGAACTTCTTCTTGTAGGCGTCGAGGAACTTCTTGTCGGCGGCCGCCACCGGAATCCCCGCCTGCGAGCACAGCATCCCCTCGGCCGCCTCGCCGGCGAGCTTCGCCATCTCGTCGGTGCAGGCGCCGTCGCCGAAGGCGAACACCGCCTTGATGCCGAGCTCCTTGCCCTGCTTGACCAGCGGCCCGCCGGTCGCGTCCATGCCGCCGTAGAAGATCGCGTCGGGCCTGCGGCCCTTGAGCTTGGTCAGGATCGCCTTCCAGTCGGTGGTTTTGTCGGTGCCCTCCTCGCGCGACAGCACCTTGACCTTCTCGGCCTTGAGCGTCTTCTCGACCTCGTCGGCGAGGCCCTTGCCGTACGCGGTGGCGTCGTCGATCACCGCCACCACCTTCGGCTTCTTGGTGGCCGCGAGGTAGCTGGCGATCGCCGGTCCCTGCTGGTCGTCGCGGCCGACGACGCGGAACTGGTTCTTGAAGCCCTGCTCGGTGAGCTTCGGATTGGTCGCCGAGCCGGAGATCACCGGGATGCCGGCCGAGTTGTAGATCGGCGACGCCGGGATCGAGGTGCCGGAGTTGAGGTGGCCGACGACGCCGGCGACCTTCTCGTCGACCAGCTTCTGCGCCACCGTGGTGGCGACCTTGGGATCGGCCTGGTCGTCCTCGCTCACGAGGACGAATTTCGCATCCTTGCCGCCGATCTTGATGTGCGCCTCGTTCGCCTCGTCGATCGCGAGGCGCACGCCGTTCTCGTTGTCCTTGCCGAGGTGCGCGATGCTGCCGGTGAGCGGCGCCACGCTGCCGATCTTGATCTCGATCGAAGGCGGCGGGGGCGGCGGCGCGCTTTCCTTCTGCGCCATCGGCGCGGGCTGCTTGGGCTCTTCCTTGCCGCAGCCGGCGACCAGAAGGGCGGCGGCGCAGAGGGCGACGGTGAGCGTGCGGCGGTTCATCGTGTTCTCCCGAATCTGGCGAGCGTCAATGATAGCCCATGAAAAATGAAAAGGGCCGGTCGCCCGGCCCCTCGTTCCGCCCGTTCGTCCGCGCTCTACTTGATGGAGAGGATCCACTTGATGAGCGCCTTCAGGTCCGCGTCCGGCACGTTCGGATTGGGGGGCATCGGCACTTGTCCCCAGACCCCCGAGCCGCCCTTGCGCACCTTCTCGAACAGCTTCGCCTCGGCGCCCTTCTGGCCGGCGTATTTCTTCGCCACGTCGGCGTAGGCCGGCCCGATCGTCTTCGGCCCCTTCACCACGTGGCAGCTCAGGCAAAGGTATTTCTTGGCCATCGCCTCGTCGGCCCTGGCGGGCAGCGCGGCGACCAGCCCCAGCGCCAGCAACGAAACGGTCAGTGCTCTCATCTCGCTCTCCGTGCCAAACGAAAGAGGCCGAATCGTACCCGAGTCGGCGCCCGGCGTCAGGCGGCGCGGTTACATTCCGTTACACGCGCGGCGCAGGGTCCCGAGGTCGTCGATCGGCGCAAGGCAGGTAACGCCGCGGCACAGCCAGCCGTTGACCGCGCCGGGCCGCGCCGGCTTGTCGAGCGTTGGCGGCAGCCCGGCAACCCCGTCCTCGATCGGGAGCAGCATGGTGGCCGGCAGGTAGTCGCGCGCGAGCCGCGCCGCCCAGTCGCGCACCGCCGCGGCCTCGCCGCGCAGCACCAGCACCGCGGGCGGCGCGAGCGATTCGTCCAGCGCGATCGCGAGCTGCGCGAAGCCCGCCGGCTGCGCCCGCATCGCCGGGTAGAACAGCTCGAGGACGCGTTCCGCCGCGCGTGCGTAGCGGTCTTCGCCGGTCACGGCGGCAAGACGGTTGAAGCACAACGCCGCCATCCCGTTGCCCGAGGGCATGGCGGCGTCATGTCCCGACTTGGGTCGGTGCAGCAACTTCTCGTGGTCGCGCGCGGTAAAGAAGAACCCGCCTGCCTCGGCGTCCTCGAACTGCTCCAGCAGCACGTCGGCGAGCTGCTCCGCGAGCTCGAGATCGGCGCCACGCCATCGCGCCTGCAGCAGCTCCAGCAGCGCCGCGAGCAGGTAGGCATAGTCGTCGAGATAGGCAGCCAGATGCGCGCGCCCGTCCTTCGCGGTGGCGAGCAGGCGCTCGCCGCGCCACATCGCGCCGCGGATGTACTCGAGCGCGCGCTCGGCCGAGGCGACCCAATCGGGCCTGCCGAAGACGCGCCCGGCGCGCGTCATGCCGAGGATCGCGAGCGCGTTCCAGGAAACGAGGACTTTCTCGTCCCTGCCGGGCCGGACGCGGCGCTCGCGGGCCTGCCACAGCTTCCGTCTCGCCCGGTCGAGCGTCTCCCGGTCCGCACACGGTGCCGCCACGCGCAAATGCCAGTGGCGATTCTCGAAATTCGGCGGCCGATCGAGGCCGTAGTGCGGCGCGAGCACGGCGAACTCCTCGGCCGTGAGCAGCGCCCGCGCTTCCTCCGGCTGCCAGACGTAGAACCTGCCTTCCTCGCCCTCGGAATCCGCGTCGAGCGACGAGTAGTAGCCGCCCTCGGGCGACTGCATCTCGCGCATCAGCCATGCCGCGGTCTCATCGGCGCAGCGCGCGAAGAGCGGGTCGGGCTCCGCGCGCCAGGCGTCCGCCAGCAGCGCCAGCAGCGGCCCGTTGTCGTAGAGCATCTTCTCGAAGTGCGGGATGGTCCACTCCGCGTCCACGCTGTAGCGGCAGAAGCCGCCGCCGAGCTGGTCGTAGATCCCGCCCTCGCACATCCGGGCAAGGGTGGTACGCGCCATGCCCGGCTCCCCCTTGCGCAGGCAGAGCTCGAGGTCCGCAGGGTGCGGGAACTTGGGCGCGCCGCCGAAGCCGCCGTGGCGGCGGTCGAAGTTCGCGCGCAGCGTGTCCAGAAGGCCGGCGATCGGCGCTGCGTCGAGCTGCGAGCGGTGCGCGCCGCCTGCCGGCAGCGTGCGCGAGAAGGCGAGCTTCACCTGGGCATCCTGCTCGCGGATCTCGGCGCGCTTCTCGCGCCACAGCTCCGCCACGTGCTCGAGCAGCTCGCCGAACCCCGGCAGGCCGTAGCGCGGGGCTTTCGGGAAGTAGGTGCCGCCGTAAAACGGCGTGCCGTCGGGCGACAGGAACATGGTGAGCGGCCAGCCGCCGGCGCCGCGGCCGAACATCTGGTGCGCCACTTGGTAGATCTGGTCGAGATCCGGGCGCTCCTCGCGGTCCACCTTCACGTTCACGTAGTCCCGGTTCATGCGCGCCGCGATGCCGGCGTCCTCGAAGCTCTCGTGCGCCATGACGTGGCACCAGTGGCAGGCGGAATACCCGATCGAGAGCAGGATCGGCTTGTCCTCGGCGCGCGCGCGCTCGAGCGCCTCCGGGCCCCACGGATACCAGTCGACCGGGTTATGCGCGTGCTGCTGCAGGTAGGGCGAAGTCTCGCCAGACAGGCGATTGGGCATATGCGGCATTATCACGTCTGTGAACGCGAACGACGTCCTCGAGTTCTGGTTCGGGCAGGAGCGCAAGGCGTGGTTCGAGAAGAACCCTGCCTTCGACGAGGAGATTCGCGGCCGCTTCCTGCCGCTGTACGAAGAGGCCTCCAGCCGGGAGCTGGAGGGCTGGAAGGGCGAGCCGAGAAGCTGCCTCGCCCTCGTCATCCTGCTCGACCAGTTCCCTCGCAACATGTTCCGCGGCAGCGCCCGCGCCTTCGCCGCCGACCCCCTCGCCCGTGCGGCGGCGAACACGATCCTGGAAAAGGGCTGGGACAAGCGGATGACGCCCGACGAGCGCCTCTTCGCCTACCTGCCCCTCGAGCACGCCGAGTCGCTCGCCGACCAGGAGCGGTGCCTCGCGCTGATGAAGGAAATTTCGGTCTACCCGGAAACCGCGGACATGCCGAAGTGGGCTCAGGCGCACCTCGACGTCATCCGGCGCTTCGGGCGCTTTCCCCACCGCAATGCCGCGCTCGGGCGCGCGAGCACCCCCGAGGAGCTGGAGTTTCTCAGCCAGCCCGGCTCAGGCTTCTGAGTCGGTGATCGCGCCCTTCGAGGCGGTCGAGACGAGCCGCGAGTATTTCGCCATCACGCCGCTCGCGTAGCGCGGCTTCGGCGCCTTCCATTTCTTGCGGCGCGCGGCGAGCTCCTTCGCCGGGACGTTCAGCTGGATCAGGCGCTTCTTCGCATCGATAGTAATGGAGTCGCCGTTCTGCACCAGCGCGATCGTGCCGCCGACAAACGCCTCGGGCGCGACATGGCCGACGACCATTCCCCAGGTGCCCCCCGAGAATCGCCCGTCGGTCAGGAGGCCCACGGATTCGCCAAGCCCTTGGCCGACTAAAGCAGAAGTGGGCGCTAGCATTTCCTGCATTCCGGGGCCACCTTTCGGGCCCTCGTAACGGATCACCATGACATCGCCCGGCTTGATCTTCTTGGCGAGGATCGCCTTCATGCACTCGGGCTCGGAATCGAACACGCGCGCCGGCCCCGTGATCGAGGTCTTCTTCAGCCCCGTGATCTTCGCGACGCAACCCTCGGTGGCGAGGTTGCCCCTGAGGATGGCGAGGTGGCCCTCCTTGTACATGGGCTTGGACCAGGGCCGGATCACGTCCTGGTCGGGGCGCGGCTCGGCGGGCACGTCCTGCAGCATCTGGGCCATGGTCTTGCCGTGGATCGTCATGCACTCGCCGTGCAGCGCACCGTGCGCGAGCAGCATCTTCAGCACCTGCGGCACGCCGCCGGCGCGATGAAAATCGACCGCCACGTAGCGTCCGGAAGGCTTCAGGTCGCACAGCACCGGGACCTTGCGCCGCACGCGTTCGAAGTCGTCGAGGGTCCACTTCACCCCGGCGGCCGAGGCGATCGCGAGGTAGTGCAGCACCGCGTTGGTCGAGCCCCCCGTCGCCATCACCAGTGCGACCGCGTTCTCGATCGACTTCCTGGTGATGATGTCGCGCGGGCGAAGATTCTTCTTCACGGCTTCGAGCAGCACGCGCGCGGATTCGGCCGCGCTGTCGGCCTTCTCGGCGTCGGGCGAGGCCATTTGCGACGACCCGAGCAGGCTCATGCCAAGCGCCTCGAAAGAGGAAGACATGGTGTTCGCGGTGTACTGGCCGCCGCAGGCGCCCACCGAGGGGCAGGCGTTGCGCTCGATGCCCTCGAAATCCTCGCGCGACATCTTGCCGGCGGTGAAGGCGCCCACCGCCTCGAACGGGCTGACGATGGTCAGCTTCTGCCCCTTCCAGAAGCCCGGCTTGATGGTGCCGGCGTAGACGAAGATCCCCGGCACGTTGATCCGCGCCATCGCCATCATGCTGCCCGGCATGTTCTTGTCGCAGCCGCCGACGCAGACCACGCCGTCCATCAGCTGGCCCTGCACCGCGACCTCGATCGAGTCGGCGATCACCTCGCGCGACACCAGCGAGAACTTCATGCCCTCAGTCCCCATGCCGATCCCGTCGGTCACGGTGGGAAAGCCGAACGTCTGCGGCTTGGCGCCGCCGGCTTCGAGCGCCGCCACGGCGCGATCGACCAGCGGCTGGATGCCGGCGTTGCACGGGTTCATGGTCGAGTGGCCGCTGGCGACGCCGACGATCGGCTTGTCGAAGTCGCCGTCCTTGAACCCCACCGCGCGCAACATCGCGCGGTTGGGCGAGCGTTCCGGACCTTGGGTGATGATGCGCGAGCGGCGGTTGTAGGCCATGCGGCGTTCCCTCACGACGTAGAATGGAAATTCTACAGTGCTGGTCCATCCGAACTTCGACCCGATCGCGTTCTCCGCCGGCCCGCTGGCGGTGCGCTGGTACGGGCTCATGTACCTCGCCGGCTTCGGCGCGGGCTGGTGGCTGGGGACGCGCCGCATCGACCGCGGCATCGGAGGCAAGCCCGCGCCGCTCACCCGCGTGCAGCTCGACGACCTGCTCTTCGCGGTGGTGCTCGGGGTCGTCCTCGGCGGGCGGCTCGGCTACGTCCTGTTCTACAAGCCGGGCTACTACGCCGCGCACCCGCTGGAGGTCTTCGCCGTCTGGCACGGCGGCATGTCCTTCCACGGCGGCTTCCTCGGCGTGCTGCTGGCGGCGGCGCTGGTCGCGCGCCGGCACGCCATCAACTGGTGGGATCTGATGGACTTCGTGGCGCCCCTGGTGCCGCTCGGCATCGCCGCCGGGCGCCTCGGCAATTTCATCAACGGCGAGCTGTGGGGCCGGCCGACGACCCTGCCCTGGGGCATGGTGTTCCAGGGCGCCGGGCCGCTGCCGCGCCATCCCTCCGAGCTCTACGAGATGGCGCTCGAGGGCTTCGCGCTGTTCGCGCTGCTGTGGTGGTTTTCATCGAAGCCGCGGCCGCGCGCGCAGGTTTCGGCGGTATTCCTCATGGGCTACGGCGTCTTCAGGTTCCTGTGCGAGTTCGCGCGCGAGCCCGACGATTTCCTCGGCTTCCTCGCGCTCGGCCTGTCGATGGGCCAGTGGCTCAGCTTGCCGATGATCGTGGCGGGCGTCGCGCTGTTCGCCTGGTCGCGCCGCCGCGCGAGGTAGGCGCGTGGATTTCGCGCCGGTCCCCTCCGCCGTGTTCCCCGTGTTCGGGCTGGTCGCCTGCGGCTGGCTCGCCGGCCGCTTCAATCTGGTCTCGCAGGCCTCCAGCGAGGCGCTCAACCAGTTCGTCTACGCCTTCGCGCTGCCGGCGATGCTGTTCGTCGCCGTCTACCGCGGCTCGTTCGAGGAGATCACCGGCAGCGGCGGGTTTCTCGCCGCGGTGGTCGGCGCGACGCTGCTCACCGCGGCCGCCGGCTTCGGGCTGTCGCGCGTCGCGCTCGGCGCGGGCGCCGCGGAAAGCACGCTGCGCGGGCTGAACGCCTCGTTCGCCAACACCGGCTATCTCGGCATTCCGCTCGTCACCGTCGCCTACGGCGAGCATGCGGCGTTGCCGGCGGCGCTGGCGACGGTGGCGACCAACGTGGTCTCGTTCGCCCTCGCCATCGCGCTGCTGGAGATGACGGTGCATCCCGCCGGCGGCGGCCTGCGCCGGGCGCTCGTCGGTGTCGTGCGCAGCCCGCTGATCTGGCCGATCGCGGCCGCGATCGCGCTGGTCGCGGGCGGCATCAGGGTGCCGCTGCCGTTCGAGCGCTTCGCCGGCCTGCTTGCCACGGCCGCCGGACCCTGTGCGCTCTTCGCCATCGGCCTGTTCGTCTCGCGGCAATCGATCCGCACCGGCCTCGCCTCGACCTGGCCAAGCACCGCGCTGAAGCTGGTGCTGCATCCGCTGCTGATGGGGATCTTCGCCTACGGCGTGCTGCGGCTCGACCCGCTCTGGGCGAAGACCGCGGTGGTGTGCGCGAGTCTGCCGCTCGGCGCCACCGCGTTCGTGCTGGCGCAGCGCTACGGGCTGCTGGAGGAAGAGACCTCTACCGGCGCGGTGGTCTCGACCGCCGCCTCGCTCGTCACCGTGTCGCTGGTGATGGCCGGCTTGTCGGGCCGCTAGCCGCGAGCCTCAGGCGAGCGCGCGCTCGAGCACGCGCGCAACGTGCTGCGCCGGGCGTCCCGCGCCGTGCGCGATCTGGTGCCGGCAGCTCGTGCCGCCGGCGACGAGGAGGGCGTCGGACGAGGCGGCCCTCGCGGCCGGCAGCAGGCTCGCCTCGGCCATCTTCATGGAGACCTCGTAGTGCTCGGCCTCGTAGCCGAAGCTGCCCGACATGCCGCAGCAGCTGGTCTCGATCGCCTTTACCTCCAGGCCGGGAATCAATTTCAGGGATCTTTCGACCGCCGTCATCGCGCCAAAGGCCTTCTGGTGACAGTGTCCGTGCAGCAGTGCCTGCGCGGCGACCGGCTTCAGCTTGAGCGCGAGGCGCCCGGCGTCGGCCTCGCGCGCGAGGAACTCCTCGAACAGCATCGCGCTGCGGCCGAGCGCTTCGGTCCCCGGAAGCAGCACGCTGTACTCGTCGCGCAGCGTATAGAGGCAGGACGGCTCGAGCCCGAGCACCGGGATGCCGTGCTCGAGCCAGGGTGCGACCGCCTGCAGCAGCCGCCGCGCCTCGGTCCTCGCCTCCTCGACCAGTCCGGCCGAGAGAAAGGTCCTGCCGCAGCAGAGCGGCCGGCTCTCGTCGCGCGGCCGCGCCACGTGCACGCGATAGCCTGCCGCCTGCAACACGCGCACCGCTGCGCGCGCGTTTTCGGGCTCGAAGTAGCGGTTGAAGGTATCGACCAGCAGCGCCACCTCGCGCTCGCCGCTCTTCGGCCAGGCGCGGTCGTTGAACCAGTCGCGGCGCCAATCGGGCAGCGGTCGCCGCGAAGTGAAGCCAAGCGCGCCGGAAAGGGTCCTTCCCAGGAAGTTGGCCGCCGGCGCCAGCCTCGCGGCCCATGGGGCGTAGCGCGGCAGCCAGGCGATCGCGCGGTCGCGCAGCCCCGGCGCGTGGCGCCGCCGGTACTGCGCGAGGAACTCGATCTTCATGCGCGCCATGTCGACGCCGGTAGGGCATTCGCGCTTGCAGCCCTTGCAGGAAACGCACAAGTCGAGCGCCGCCTTCACCTGTTCCTCGGCTTCTTCGCCGTGCAGCTGTCCCGACAGCGCGAGCCGCAGCGTGTTGGCGCGTCCGCGCGTGAGATGGATCTCGTCGCGCGTGGCACGGAACGACGGGCACATGGTGCCGGCGTCGAACTTGCGGCAGTGGCCGTTGTTGTTGCACATCTCCACCGCCTTGTCGAAGCCGCCCCACTCCGACCAGTCGAGGAAGGTTGCCCGCTTTTCGACCTTGTATCCCGGCGAAAAGCGGAACAGCGAAGCATCGTCCATCCGTGGCGGGCTGACGATCTTGCCGGGGTTCATCAGGCCGCGCGGGTCGAGCCACGACTTGATCTCCCCGAGCGCCGCGGTGAGCCGGGGGCCGAAGAAGGGCGCGATCCATTCCGAGCGCACCAGGCCGTCGCCATGCTCTCCCGAGTACGCTCCCTTGTACTGCTTCACCATGGCGCAGGCTTCCTCCGCGATGGCGCGCATCTTGGCGGCGCCGTCGCGCCGCATGTCGAGCACCGGCCGCACGTGCAGCGTGCCGACGGAGGCATGCGCGTACCAGGTGCCGCGCGTGCCGTGCTTCTCGAACACGCGGGTCAGCCGGTCGGTGTATTCCGCGAGGTGCTCGAGCGGCACCGCGCAGTCCTCGATGAAGGACACCGGCTTGCCGTCGCCTTTCATCGACATCATGATGTTCAGGCCGGCTTTACGCACCTCCCAGATCTGCTTCTGAAGCTTTTCGTCCGCAACCTCGACGACGCTGCCGGGCAGGCCCAGGTCGCCCATCAGCTGGACGAGCTCCTTCAGCCTTGGATGTTGTTTTTCGTTTCCTGAAAATTCAACAAGCAGGACCGCATCCGGGTCGCCCTTGATGCTCGCGTCCACCGTGCCGCGGAACGCGGCGTTGTCGCGCGCCAGGCCGATCATGGTGCGATCGACCAGCTCCACCGCCGACGGGCCCAGCTTGACGATGTGCTGCGTCAGCTCCATCGCCGTGTAGAACTTGGGGAAATGCACCACCCCGAGCGAGCGCGCCGCCGGCAGCGGCGAGAGCTTCAGGTGCAGCCGCTCGAACCAGGCGAGGGTGCCCTCCGATCCGACCAGCAGGTGGGCGGCGTTGGCGTGCGGCGGACCGAGGTGGTCGAGGTTGTAGCCCGCGACCTTGCGCAGCACCTTGGGGAATCTCGCCTCGATTTCGGCCTTTTCCCGGTCGTAGAGGGCCTTGAGTTTTGTCCTCAGTTCTTCATACCGCGCGTCCGAAGATTTCTCGCTCAACGGCCCGAAGTGCCATCGATGCCCCTCGGCCGTGACCGCATCGATCGCAAGCACGTTGTGCACCATGTTGCCGTAGGCGATCGAGCGCGAGCCGCAGGAGTTGTTGCCCGCCATGCCGCCGAGCGTGGCCTGCGCACTGGTCGAGACGTCGACCGGGAACCAGAGGCCGTGCGGGCGCAGGGCCGCGTTGAGCGCGTCCAGCACGATCCCCGGCTGCACCACGGCGGATCTCTGCGCGAGGTTCGTTTCCAGGATTCGGGACAGAAACTTCGTGTGATCGACGACGAGGGCCGCGCCGACCGCCTGGCCGCACTGCGAGCTGCCGGCGCCGCGCGGCAGGATCGGGACGCCCTCCTCGGCGGCGATGGCGAGCGCGGTGCGCGCCGCTTCCTCGCTCCTCGGCACCACCACGCCGAGCGGCTCTATCTGGTAGATCGAGGCGTCGGTGGCGTAGCGGCCGCGCGAGGCGGCGTCGAACAGCACCTCGCCGTCGATCTCGCGGCGCAGCCGCGCGGCGAGCGCGGAGTCGCCAAGCTTCGCGCGCACCACGCGCACGGGAAAGGTCGGAGCGTTCAAGGCCGCGGGTAGAATACACCGCTTCGAGGAGGCCTCATGCCCAGAGCCGCCGGACGCCACTTCCTGCAGATCCCCGGACCGACCAACGTGCCCGAGCGCGTGCTGCGCGCGATCGACGCGGCGACGATCGACCACCGGGGCCCCGAGTTCGGCCAGCTCGGCAAGGCGGTGCTGGAGGGCATGAAGCGCGTCTTCCGCACCGCGGGCCACGTCGTGATCTATCCCGCCTCCGGCACCGGCGCCTGGGAAGCGGCGCTCGCCAATACGCTGTCCCCGGGCGATGCGGTGCTGATGTACGAGACCGGCCATTTCGCGGCGCTCTGGCAGAAGATGGCGAAGCGCCTGGGCCTCGCGCCCGAGTTCATCCCCGGCGACTGGCGCACGGGCGCCGACCCGCAGGCGATCGAGAGGCGCCTGCGCGAGGACAAGGCGCACGCCATCAAGGCCGTCTGTGTCGTCCATAACGAGACTTCGACCGGGGTGGTTTCAAGGATTTCAGCCATAAGAAACTGCATCGATGCGGCAAAGCATCCGGCCCTGCTCATGGTCGACACGATCTCCTCGCTCGCCTCGATCGACTACCGCCACGACGAATGGGGCGTGGATGTCACGGTGGGCGGCTCGCAGAAGGGGCTCATGCTGCCGCCGGGCCTTTCCTTCAACGCTGTGACGGCAAAGGCGCTGGAGGCGTCCAAATCCGCGCGCTTGCCGCGCAGTTTCTGGGACTGGGGCGAGATGATCGCCGCCAACAAGGACGGCTACTTCCCCTATACGCCGGCGACCAACCTGCTCTACGGGCTGCGCGAGGCGCTGAAAATGCTGCTCGAGGAGGAGGGCCTCGAGAACGTCTTTGCGCGCCACCAGCGCCACGCCGAGGCGACGCGGCGCGCGGTGCGGGGCTGGGGGTTGGAGGTGCTGGCGAAGAATCCCGCCGAATACTCCGGCTCCCTCACCGCCGTGATGATGCCGCCGGGGCACGACGCCGACCGGGTACGCAAGCTCATCCTCGAGAAATTCGACATGTCGCTCGGCACCGGCCTCGGCAAGCTCGCCGGCAAGGTGTTCCGCATCGGCCATCTCGGCGACTTCAACGACCTTTCGCTCGCGGGCACCCTCGCCGGCTGCGAGATGGGCCTCGCGCTCGCCGGCGCGCCGATTCGGCGCGAGGGCGTCGCCGCGGCGCTCGATTACCTCGCCTCGCAGCACGCAGCCGCGCAGATCTCCTCCGAACGTCGCGCCGCGGCATGAGCGAAGCCGTGCTCGTCGCGCGCGAGGGCGCGGTCGCGACGGTCACGCTGAACAAGCCCGAGCGGCTCAACGCGCTCGACAAGGCGATGTGGATGGCGCTCGGCGCCGCGATGCGCGAGCTCTGCGCCGACGACGGCCTGCGCTGCGTCGTGCTGCGCGGGGCGGGCGGCAAGGCCTTCGCCGCGGGCGCCGACATCGCCGAATTCCACCGCGAGCGCGCCGACGCCAGGCAAGCGAGGAAGTACGGCGAGGACGTCGCCAGCTCGATGCGCGCGCTCGCCGAGTGCCGCCATCCCACGCTCGCGCTGATCGAAGGCGCCTGCGTGGGCGGCGGCCTCTTGATCGCGTCGCAATGCGACCTGCGCATCTGCAACGAATCGGCGCGCTTCGGCGTGCCGGTGAAGAACCTCGGCCTCACCGAGTCGCACGACGAGCTCGCCGGCATGATGCGCGCGATCGGCCCGTCGGCGTCGCTCGAGATCCTGCTGGAAGGCCGCATCTGGAGCGCGCGCGAGGCCTACGAGAAGGGCCTCGTCAATCGCGTGCTGCCCGATGCCGAAGTCGTGGCGGAGGCTTACGCCACCGCGCGCCGCATCGCCGAAGGCGCTCCGCTGGTGGCGCGCTGGCACAAGAAGTTCGTGCGCCGCCTCGCCGACCCGCGCCCCCTCACCGCGGAGGAGCGCGCCGAAGGCTACGCCTGCTTCGACACGCAGGACTTCCGGGAGGGGGTGGGCGCGTTCCTCGCGAAGCGAAGGCCCACATTCAAAGGTCAGTGAGGCAACCCGCTAGCGGGCCGCACCCATCATGTGATTCGGCAGCCAAGTCGCGATCTCGGGGAAAGCGCACAGCAACACGATCGTGAGGAACATGCACAGCACGTAGGGGATGGTCCCCCACATCACGCGCGTCACCGGGACATCGGGCACGATCGAGTTGACGATGTAGATGTTCAGGCCCACGGGCGGGTGGATCAGGCCGACTTCCATGTTGATCGTGAGGATCACGCCGAACCACACCGGGTCGAAGCCTGCGGCCCGCACGATCGGATAGAGGATGGGGCTGGTCATCAGGATTATGGCCGCCGGTGGGATGAAAAAGCCGCACACCAGCAGAAAAACGTTGATGATCCCCATCAGCACCCAGCGGTTGACGTGCATGTCGGCCACCGTCTGAGCGAGCGTCTGGGTCAGGTAGAGCGAGGTCAGCACGTAGCCGAAGAGCACCGCCGCGGCGATGATGGTGAGGATCATCACCGACTCGCGCATCGTGTCGCGCAGGATCGCCCACCATTCTCGCGGCCTCCACATGCGATAGATGGCGACTGCCAGAAGCACGCAGAGCGCGGCGCCGACGCCCGCCGCCTCGGAAGGCGTCGCGATGCCGCCGTACAGCACATACATGACGCCGACGATGATGGCGATGAACGGCGCGATTTTCGGGATCGCGCTGAACTTCTCGCGCCAGCCGTAGCGGAACTCGGCGGCGTGAGCGCGGAATCCGCGCTTCCACACGATGAACAGCGTCCACAGCATGAACAGCCCGGTCAACAGCAGACCCGGCAGCACGCCGGCGAGGAAAAGCCGCCCGATGGAGGTCTCGGTAGCGATGCCGTACAAAATGAACGTGATGGAGGGCGGGATGAGGATCCCGAGCGTGCCCCCGGCGCAGATCGATCCGGTGGCAACGTCGTCGGGATAGCCGCGGCGGCGCATCTCGGGGATGCCCATCTTGCCAATCGCAGCGCAGCACGCGGGCGAGGAGCCGGTCAGCGCGGCGAAGATCGCACAGGCGCCGAGGTTCGAGATCGCGAGCCCGCCGGGCAGTCGGTACAGCCAGCGGTCGAGCGCTTCGTAGAGGTCCTTGCCAGCCGGCGAGGAGCCGATCGCAGCGCCCATCATCACGAACATCGGGATCGAGACCAGCGTGAATTCGTCCAGCCCGGAATAGAAGGTCTCGGCGACCACGTGCAACGCGTCGAGGCCCTGGAAGATGAGCAGGAACACGATCGACACCGCCCCCAGACCGAACGCCACCGGCACTCCCGACAGGAGCATCGCGAGCGTGACACCGAGCACGAGCAGCCCCTGCGAGGTGGGGGTCATCGCCGCGTCCCGTCGCTGCCGATGCCGAACGGCGGGCTCCGCCCCGTCACCAGGCCGAGCAGCTCGCCGATGTACTGCAGCACCAGCACCGCGAGCCCGATCGGCATTGCGCTATACGGAATCCACAAGCGCGCGCGCCAGACCGTGTCGGAGTGCCAGTTCTTCGCCCAGGCCTCGTGCCAGTAGAGCGCGCCGAGCACGAGCAGCAGGGCGCAGAAGCCGAGTGCGAGCACGGTGGTGAAAAGCGCCAGCCAGAAGCGCGCCCGCGGCCCGAGGTGCAGGGGCAGGACATCGACGTTGACGTGCCCGTGGCTCATCAGCACGTAGCCGCTGCCGATGAAGGTGGCCGCGACGACGCAGTAGGTGACGAAGTCGATCTGCCAGACCGTGTCGCGGTTCAGCAGGTAGCGCTCGATCACCATGTCGCAGATGACGAGCACGCCGAGCGCGATCAGCCCGGCGGCGGCGACCCCAGCGGCGCGCGACAGCGCGCCGACCGCACTAATGTAGCGGTCGATCAGGCCGTCCCGCGCCGCCGCACGCACTACTTGACCGAGAGCGCCTCGTCGATCAGCTTCTTGCCGTCGGGCACGTCCTTGGCGAAGGTCGCGTAGGAGCTCTTTCTCGCCAGATCGAGCCAGGCTTGATATTCCTCGTCGCTCAGGCTCACCACCTTGACGTGGTGGCTCTCGAAAGCCTTGATCGCCTCGTCATTGACGCTGTCGGCCTTGCCCTCGTAGTAGGCCTGCGCCGCCTTGCCCGCCTTCAGGATCGCCTGCTGCTGCGGCTTGGTCAGGCGCGCGAAGCTCTTCTTGGACATCAGCACCGGCTCGTACATGAACCACAGCGCATTGTTTCCAGGCGCAGTCAGGCACTTGGTCACCTCGTACAGCCGCATCGAGGCGAACGTGCCGAGGCTTGTATCGGTGCCGTTGACGACCCCGGTCTGGAACGCGTTGTAGATCTCGTTGGATGGCGGGCTGACGATGCTCGCCCCGGCCGCCTGCCACATCGCGGCAAAGGTCGGCCCGGCGGCGCGGAACTTCGTGCCCTCCAGATCGGCCGGGCGCACGATGCAGCTCTTGTTGGATGCCATCCCGCCGGCGAACCAGGCGTCTGAGAGCACCATCACGCCGTGCTTCTCTATCTCGCTGCGGATGTCCTTCATGAACGGCGAGGCGTTGATGCGCTTGGCTCGCTCCTGGTTGCGAATCAGCCCGGGCATCAGCGTGGCGCTGAACTCGGGCACCTTGCCGCTCGCGTAGTCGAGCGGAAACAGGGCGATATCGAGCTGCCCGTTGACCATGGCGTTCCACTGGTCGTTCGGCTTGAACAGCGACGCGCCCGGATAGACCTGCACGTCCAAGCCGACGCCCGCCGCCTTTGCATCCTTCGCGATCAACTGCACCATATCGTCGCGCACGTCGCCTTTGCCGCCGGGAAACTGGTGCGAAGCACGCAGCACCGTGGGACCGGCAAACGCGGATCCGCCGGCGGCGGCCAGCGCGGCCGCGGTCACGACCGCGGTCAGATAGTGCGATTTCCTCATGACTCTCCTCCTAGAAGAATGGGGTGTCGCCCCTCCCGAGCGAGATCGTCATCCTAGGCCAGCGGCGGCACGCGGCGCAATGGCGGCAGGCGCATCGCCCCACCCTTGCCGCCTAGATCGTGCCGGCCGCGCGCAGCGCCGCGATCTCGGCGTCGCTCTTGCCGAGCAGCTCCCGCAGCACCGCGTCGGTATGCTCGCCGAGCAGCGGCGGCGCCTGGCGGTATTCGAGCGGGGTGCCCGAGAAGCGCATCGGGCTCGCCACCAGCGGGATCGTCCCTGCCGCGGCGTGCTCGAGCTCGATCTTCACGCCGCGCGCCTTGACCTGGGGCTCGGCGAATACCTGTGCGATGTCGTTGATCGGGCCGTTCGGCACGCCCGCGCCTTCCAGCAGGTCGAGCCACTGCGCGGTGGTCTTCTTGCGGAACAGTTCCTGGATCAGGCGCGTGAGCTCCGCCCGGTTCTCCACCCGCTTGCCGTTGGTGGAGAAGCGCGCGTCCCGTGCCAGCTGCGGGCAGCCGGCGGCTTCGCAGAGCTTGCGGAACAGGTTGTCGTTGCCGCAAGCGACGATCACTTCGCCGTCGGATGTCTTGAACGGCTGGTACGGCACGATGTTCGGATGCAGGTTGCCGATGCGCTTCGGCGGCTTGCCGGTCGCGAAGTAGTTGGTGTTCTGGTACGCGAGCAGCGCGATCTGCGAGTCGAGCAGCGCGAGGTCGAGGTGCTGGCCCTGCCCGCTCTGCGCGCGGTGCGCGAGCGCAGCGCAGATCGCGATCGAGGCGTACATGCCGGTGATGATGTCCGCGATGGGAACGCCGGCGCGCTGCGGCCCGCCGCCGGGCGCGCCGTCCGGCTCGCCGGTGACGCTCATCATGCCGCCCATGCCCTGGATCATGAAGTCGTAGCCGGGCCGCTCGCGGTACGGCCCGGTGTGGCCGAAGCCGGTCACGGAGCAATAGATCAGGCGCGGGTTGATCTTCTTCAGGTCGTCGTACCCGAGCCCGTACCGCGCGAGATCGCCGTACTTGTAGTTTTCCAGCAGCACGTCGGACTGCTTCGCCAATTCCCTCACCAGCGCCTGGCCCTCGGCGCTCGCGAGGTTGGCGGTGACGGATTTCTTGCCGCGGTTGGCGGAGGTGAAATAGGCCGAGTCGCGCGTCTCGCGCCCCTCCCGGTCGTGGACCCACGGCGGGCCGAAGGCGCGCGAGTCGTCGCCCACCTTGGGGCGCTCGATCTTGATGACCTCGGCGCCGAGGTCGGCGAGGTTCTGCCCCGCCCACGGCGCGGCGAGCACGCGCGAGAGATCGAGGACGCGAACGCCTGTCAGCGGGCCGGCCATGGAGGGTGTCGAATCTACCAGAGGTTCGCGAGCATGCGCAGCGCGAGCGCAAGCAGCACCAGCGAGAACAGCACCCGCAGGCGGCGCACCGGAAGGCGGTGCGCAAGGCGCGCGCCGAGCGGCGCCATCGGCATGCTCGCGATCACGATCGGCGCGAGCGCCGGCAGGTAGACGTAGCCCGCGCAGCCGTCCGGCAGCCCCCCGACGGCGACGCCGTGCAGCACGTAGCCCGCGGTGCCCGCCGCGGCGATCGGAAAGCCGTTCGCCGCCGCGGTGCCGATGGCGCGCTTCAGCGGCACGTTGCACCAGGCGAGGAACGGGATCGAAAGGAACGCGCCGCCCGCGGCAAGCACGCTGGAAACCGCGCCGATCCCGGCGCCGACGCCGAACAGCCCCGCCGTCCCGGGCAGCTGGCGCGAAGCCTTGGGCCGAACCTCGAAGAACATCTGCGCCGCGGCATAGAACATGAAGGCGGTGAAGAACACTGCGAGCGGCCGCGTCGGGATGAAGCCCGCCACCAGCGACGCCGCCAGCGAGCCGGCGACGATGCCCGGAGCCATCGCGCGCGCCACCGCCCAATCGACGGCGGCGTGGCGATGGTGCGCGCGCACGCTCGAGGCCGAGGTGAATACGATCGTCGCCATCGCGGTGGCGAGCGCAAGGTGCATCATGTGCTCCGCGGGAAAATGCTTTGCGGTGAACACGAACACCAGCATCGGCACCATCACCATGCCGCCGCCGATGCCGAGCAGGCCGGCGAGAAAGCCGACCACCATGCCGATCGCGACGTAGGCTGGCCACCAGTCCATCTAGCCGAGCAGGCGCGACGCGAGCTCCGCGAATCCCGCGCCGGCCTCCTTCTGCGTCACGTACTGCGGCGCGCTCTCCAGCCGCCCCGCGAAGCGCGCCACGTTGGCGACGCCGACCGAATGCTCGAAGAACGCGAACATCGGAGCGTCGTTGGGCGAGTCGCCGGCGAACGCCAACTCGTGCGCGAGGCGCTCCGCATCCAGACCGAAGCATTCCTCGAACAGCGTGCGGGTCATCGCCAGCTTGTCGTAGTGCCCGAACCAGCCATTGACGTGGATCGAACTCAACTTGGCGACGAGCCCGGCCTCGCGCATCAGGGCGGCGATGCGCTCGGCAGCCTCGAGCGGCAGCTCTGCCACGTCCTCGCGCCAGTCGATCGCGAGGTCGGCTTCGCGGTACGGCTGGTCGGACGCGAGCGCGCAGCCCGGAACCCGGGCCAGGATCTGCCGGCCGATGTCCGCGAGGCGGGCGCGGCCCGCCGCGCGCGCCGCTTCGCTCTCGGCGAACCGCCGCACCAGCCGGCCGCCGGCGTGGCGGAAATAGAAGGCGCCGTTCTCGCCCACCACCGCGTCCACCGGCCACAGGCGCGCGATGTGGTCGCACCAGCCCGCGGGGCGCCCGGTGACCGGAACGACCAGCCGGCCTGCGCGCTTCAGGCGCTCCAGCGCGGAGTAAGCCTCGGCGGTGAGCTTGCCGTCGGTCGTCAGCGTGTCGTCGATGTCGAACAGCAGTCCCCGCAGGCGCGTCGCGCCCGCCATCTGCGCGAGCGGCTTCACGCGCGCCCCAGGTGCCGCGCCACGCGCTCGCGCTCGGCCGCGCTCATCAGGAGCCCCGCCTTGCTGCGGCGCCACAGCACGTCCTCCGCGTCCCGGGCCCATTCGCGCTCGATCATGTAGCGCACCTCGCGTTCGTGCAGCCCGGCGCCGAAATGCTCGCCGAGGTCGCCGTCCCCGACCACTGCCTGTGCGTGCGTGCCGTGGCGGCGGAAGATACCGCGCAGCGTCGACTCGGGCAGGTGCGGATGCGAGGCGAAGAAGGCGTCGCGCGCCTCGACCCTCGGCGCGCCGCCGAAGTCGCTGCCCGAGAGCGGCGCGTGCTCGGTCCAGGCCGGCTTCAGGCCCGGGAAATACGGCGCCAGTTTCTCCATCGCCTCCTCGGCAAGGCGCCGGTAGGTGGTGATCTTGCCGCCGAAGACGGAAAGCACGGGCGCCGCGCCCGCCTCGTCATCGACGCGCAGCGTGTAGTCGCGCGTCACTGCGGATGGGTCTGCGCTGCCGTCGTCGTAGAGCGGGCGCACGCCCGCGTACCGCCACACGGCATCCGCGGCGCGCACCGGCTTCGCCAGGTATCGGCCGACCGCGCGGCACAGGTACTCGATCTCCTCGGCGCTCGCCTCGGGCCGCTCGGCGGACTCGACGGGGATGTCGGTGGTTCCCACCAGCGTGTAGCGGTCGCTGTAGGGGATCATGAAGACGACGCGCCGGTCGTCGTTCTGCAGGATGAAGGCATGCTCGCCCTCGTAGAGCCTCGGCAGCACGATATGGCTGCCCTTCACCAGCCGAACCGAGTCGCGCGAAGGCTGCCCGAGCCGGGCGTTGAGTACCTCCTTCACCCACGGCCCGGCGGCGTTGACGATGGCGCGCGCCGCGACCGGCGTGCCGTCTGCCAGGCGCGCGCGCCATACGCCCGCCTCGCGGCGCGCTTCGAGGCATTCGTTGCGCGTGAGGACCGTGGCGCCGCGCTCTTGCGCGTCCATCGCGTTGGCGACGACGAGCCGCGCGTCGTCGACGCGGCAATCCGAGTACAGGAAGCCGTGCCGCAGCGCGGGCTTCAGCCCCGAGTTGTACGGCGGCGCGTCAAGGCGCACCGCCTTGGAGCCGGGCAGGCTGGCACGGCGCGCGAGGTGGTCGTAGAGGAACAGGCCGGCGCGGATCATCCAGCGCGGCCGCAGCTCCGGCACGTGCGGCATCACGAAGCGCGCCGGCCAGACGAGGTGCGCGGCGACGCGCAGCAGCACCTCGCGCTCGGCGAGCGCCTCCGCCACCAGCCGGAACTCGTAGTGCTCCAGGTAGCGCAGCCCGCCGTGGATCAGCTTGGAGGACCACGAAGAGGTCGCCGAGGCGAGGTCGTTCTTCTCGGCGAGCAGCACCTTCAAGCCGCGGCCGGCGGCGTCGCGCGCGATGCCGGCGCCGTTGATGCCGCCGCCGATGACGAGGAGGTCGACCGATTGCAAGCGGCGGATTATACGGTCGGGGTCAGCACCGCCTCGAACGCCGCACCGCGCCCGCCCGGGAGGTTTTCCGCGTGCAGGGCGCCGCCATGGAATTCGGCGATCAGCCGCGCGATGTACAGGCCCAGCCCGAGGTGCGGCGCGGCGCCGCCGCGCTCGGCGCGCTGCGACACCATCGAGTCGAACAGCGACTCGCGGATCGCATCCGGCAGCGGAGGGCCGAGGTTTTCCACCCGCAGGCGCCCCTCGCCGGAGAGCGAAATCCGCACGGGGGTGCCCGGCGCGGCGAAGTCCGCCGCGTTCTCCACCAGCTTGTCGAGCATCTGCGCGAGCAGGTCCGGCGCGCCGCGCAGCCACACCGGAGCCTCCGGCAGCTGCAGCTCCAGGACGCGCGGCGCATAGGCGAGGCGGTAGCCCTCGGCGCAGCCGCGCACCACCGCGACGGCGTCGAACCGCTCGCGTCCGGCGCTGGAGAGGCTCTGCTCGAGCCGGCTCGCCTCGGTCATGCGCGCGAGGATCGTCGACAGGCGCGCCAAGCCCTCTTCGGCCCGCGCGACGTAGGTCTGCGTCTCCGCGGGCGTGCGCGCCGCGTGCAGGTTCTCGAGCGACGTGCGCACCACCGCGATCGGGGTCCTCAGCTCGTGCGACAGGCGCCCGGCGAGCGCCTCGAGATAGGCGTTGTAGCGCGCCAAGCGCCCGAGCACCGTGCTGAAGCTCCTCGAGAGGTCGCCGATCTCGTCGCCCGCGTCCGAGCCGCTGGTGAGCCGCGTGACACGCCCGCGCGCGTCGATCGCGGTTTCCGCCTCGTCGGCCAGGCGCCGGATGCGCGACGAAAGGCGCGTGGCGTAGCCGAGCAGCACCGCGGCGACCACGCCCAGCACCGCGAGCGTGAGCACCACCAGCCGGCCGAGCGCCTTGTTGCGCAGCGCGGCGATGCGGTTGGTGGTCTCTTCCACCACCACCGCTCCCGCCACTTCGTCGCCCACCCAGATGGGGTAGGCGGCCGAGACGACGACGGCGCGCCCATCGAGCGTATTGCGCACGCGAGTGCCGGCCGCGCCCTGCAGCGCGCCCGCCACTTCGCGCCCCGCCGCAAGCGCGTCCTCGGCGATGGGGTCGTCGAACTCCTCGGTCGGCGGCGCGATCAGCCAGGCGAGCGCGCGCTCGATCGCGCCGGGCGGCTCCGGGTTGGTGCGCCTCAGCGTCCCCGCCAGCGCAAGCACGCGGTAGTCGCGGCTCACCACCCAGATGCGCGAGCTCGCGCGCCGGATGCCCTTGAGGATGGCGGCGATCTCGGCGTCCGCCGGCTGCTCGCGGGCCGGCTCCTCGTGCTCGATCACGCCGCCCGAGAGGCGCTGCAGCTCACGCTCGGCCTCGCGGCGCATCGCCGACGCGGCGTCGTCGCGGTATTCCAGGAGCTTCGGGCGGTCGTGCAGCGCGGTCGCCACCGCGCGCGCCGTGGCGAGCAGCGTTTCCTCCTGCGCGGCGAGCAGGAAACGCTCCATTTCCCGCACGTACAGCCAGCCCGCGAGCGGCAGCACCAGCAGCGCGAGCGCCACCAGCGCGAGCTTGGCGCGCAGGGGGAAGCGGATCACGCGATGCGCCGCGCGCCCGGGCCTAGGACTTCCATCGGTAGCCGAGGCCGTAGACGGTCTCGATGGCGTCGAACCGCGGGTCGGCGGCGAGGAACTTGGCCCGCACGCGCTTGACGTGCGAGGTGATGGTGGCGTCGTCCACCACCAGCTCGGCGTCGCGCATCAGCTGCTCGCGGCTCTTGACGTGGCCGGGATGGCGCGCGAGCGAGTGCACGATCCAGAACTCGGTGAGCGTGAGCTCGACGCGGCCGCCGCGCCACAGCGCGCTGAAGCGCTTCAAGTCGAGCTCCAGCTCGCCGCGCACGATGCGCTCTTCCACCGGCTTCGCCTCGGCGAGCGCGTCCACCCGCCGGAACAGGGCGCCGATCCGCGCCAGCAGGTGCGGCAGGCTCACGCCCTTGGTGAGGTAGTCGTCCGCCCCCAGGCGCAGCCCCGAAACGACGTCGAAGTCCGAGTCGCGCGCCGTGAGGAACACGATCGGCAGCTGCGCCGAGAGCGCCCGCAGCTCGCGGCAAAGCGCGAAGCCGCCCTCCGCCTCCTCGCCGAGGCCGATGTCGATGATGGCGAGGTCGGGCAGGCGCGCGCGCATCGCTTCCATCGCCTCGCGCCGCCCGCCGTAAGCCGCCACCTCGTAGCCGTGGCGCTTGAACGCCTCGGCGTAGTTGGCGCGGATGGCGGCGTCGTCCTCGACGATCGCGACGCGACGGGGCATGCGGCGACTATACCCGAGGCGTCCCGGCGCCCGGGCGCCATCGATCCGCGCGGCAGCGCGTCATCTTTCTGCCATTTTTCTTCGCCGCATTGCCATCTCCGCGGCAGGGCGGGCGCACCTGCGCGCGCTGCAATGCCGCCATGGAAAACGACATCGCCCCGCACCGCCGCTACGTCGTCGAGATCCTGGCGCAGATCGCGCTCGCGCTCGCCATCGGCCTTTTCGTCAGCATCGCGCTCGGCGGCGCCGCCCTGCTGCTCGCCGCATGAGATACGGCGACAACGCGCTGGGCGTCGAATGCGCCATGCCCGCGCGTGGCGCCGTCCGGCGACGCTCCTCCGGCTTCTGGCGCCGCCTCCTCCACCTGATCGCAAGGCTCGCGCGCCTGGGCTGAAGAACCGCGGCGGCGGGCGCGACGGGCCGGAAAGGAGGAATCGGGACACGAGCCCCCGGTCGCGCCCGCCTGCTTCGGCAGTAAACTGGCGGTGCAACCGCCATGAGCGCCGCGCTGCACCTCGTCATCGGGAACAAGAACTACTCGTCGTGGTCGATGCGGCCGTGGGTGCTGATGCACGGCCTGTACCTGCCGTTCGAGGAGCAGCTGCTCAAGTTCGAGTCCGAAGACTGGCGCGCCAACATCGCGCGCCTGTCGCCTTCGCGCATGGTGCCGGTGCTCTGGGAGGGCGAGCCGGGCAAGGGCTTCGCCACCTGGGACACGCTCGCCATCGCGGAGCGCCTGCACGAGCTGCACCCCAAGGCCGGCGTCTGGCCTGCGGACGCGCAGGCACGCGCCCATGCGCGCGCGTACTGCGCGGAGTTCCACAGCGGCTTCCAGGCGCTGCGCGGCGCGATGCCCATGAACATTCGCGGCCGCTACCCCGGCAAGGGTATGAGCCCGGACGTCGAGAAGGACATCGAGCGCATCGTCGCGCTGTGGACCGAGGCGCGCCGCCGGTTCGGCGCCGGCGGGCCGTACCTGTTCGGCGCTTTCGGCGCCGCGGACGCCTACTTCGCGCCGGTGGCGACGCGCTTCGTCACCTACGCGGTCGACCTGCCCGCGGTCGCCTACGAGTACCAGCAGGTGCTGCTCGCGACGCCGGCGGTGGTCGCCTGGAGCGCGGACGCGGAGAAGGAGACCGAGTTCGTCGCGGCGGACGAGCCGTACGCGACGCCGTGAGCTCCCACAAGATCACCCGCGAGTCGCTGCTCGACGGCTCGCTGCACGAGGTGGCGCGCCAGATGCTCGGGCCCGGCGTCAAGTTCATGACCGGGGAGGAGCGGCGCGCGCACATCCGCGAGATCCTCGCTGCCTCGCCCGAGCCCGGCCGGGTGTGGGTATTCGGCTACGGCTCGCTGATGTGGAACCCGGCGATGCATTTCGCCGAGCGCCGCCCGGCCCTGATCCGCGGCTATCACCGCGAGTTCTGCCTGCTCTCCAAGGCCGGGCGCGGCAGCCCCGAGCGGCCGGGCCTGATGCTTTCGCTGGAGCCGGGCGGCAGCTGCCACGGCGTCGCCTACCGGCTCGACGCCGGCCACGTCGAGACCGAGCTCGACATCGTCTGGCGGCGCGAAATGTTCACGCGCTCCTACCGCCCGGTGTGGGTCGAAGCGCAAACCGCCGCCGGAAACGCGCACGCGATCGCGTTCGCCGCCGACCGCAAGCACGAGCGCTATCGCGGCGGCCTCGACCTCGAGACCATGGCGAAGTACCTGGCGAGCGGCGCGGGGCCGATCGGCCGCTGCTGCGACTACCTCTTCGACACCGTCTCGCACCTGCGCGAGATGGGCATCCGCGACCGGAAAATGGAGACGCTGGAAAAGCGCGTGCGCGCGCTCACCGCCTCAGCTTAGGCAACTGCGGAAGAAAGCGAGCGTCCGTTCCCAGGCGAGCTTCGCCGCCGCCTCCGCGTAGCGCGGCGTCGAGTCGTTGTGAAAGCCGTGCTGCGTGCCGGGGTAGACGTGCGCTTCGTAGCGCGCTCCCGCCGCCTTGAGGGCCGACTCGTACGCGGGCCACATCGCGTTGATGCGCTCGTCGCGCTCGGCGAAGTGGAGCAGCAGCGGAGCCCGGATTCTCGGCACCGCCGCCGTCTCGGCAGCCGCGCCGTAGAACGGCACCGCCGCGCGCAGGTCGGCGCCGAGCGTCCCCGCGCGCCGCAGGAACTCGCGCCTGTCGATCGCTCCGTGACAGTACTCGTCGTAGAGGTCGAAAACCTCCTGGTCGATGGCGCGCTGCGTGATCGTCTCCACGGCTACGCTCTCCTAGTACGCGCCGCGAAACGCGTCCTGCCCGGTGCGGTAGTTGACGTTAGTGACCGCGTGGTTGCGGTTCACCAGCGGGCGCGCGTAGAGCGGGTGCTTCATGCTGCGCACCTCGTGCTCGATCTGGAACAGCGGCTGGAGCGTCTTTGGGTCGACGATCCACTGGAAGCGCCACTCGTGCGCGTCGGTCTCCAGCGTGATCAGGTCGCGCTCCTTCAGCCAGTCATACGGTCCCGAGAAGTCGGCGATATAGACCTGCACGTGGTGCTCGTCGTAGGGCGGGATTGCGTCCCCGGTCTCCGTGTAGATCAGCCGCTGGCCGCGGCCCACCGGCACGGCGGCGCGGCCGTGCTGCGCGCGCGCCGGCGCCTTCATCACCTCGCTGTAGAAGCGCGCGATGCCGTCCGCGGTGCCCGGCGGCACGTCGAAGTCGACGTATGCCAGGCCGAGCTCGGCGCCGCCGAGCTCCGAGCCGGGCGCATGGCAGCGGATACGGTTGCCCCACGGGCAGGTCGCTTCCACCGCGCCGTCCTTCTCGCGCCACGCGAACTTCGTCCGCGCCTCGGGGGCCACGCGCCGCATCTCGGCGCCCGCGAACTCAAGCCGCCGCTTCAGCGCCTCCAGATCGGGCACCACGAAGCCCGCCGTCCCGCGCAGCACCTGCGCGCGCGGCCGCTCGCCGCGGCTCGGCAGGTGCACCTGCGTGCGCCCGAAGTTGACCCACATGTTGGTCAGGCCGATGAAGATGTACGGGTCGCGCGTGCCGCCCAGGCCGACTACGTAGAACAGCGTCGCCAGCCGTTGGTCCGGGATCGTGACGTTGAAATGCTCGAGCAGGACTACGTTGCCGACGTCCTCGCTCGTCCTGTCAAGTTGTGCCTTGGGCTTCTCCGGTGCGTTCACGCCGCGATCCGACGCTTAGTCAAAGCCCCGAGAGAGAAAGCGCTCGGCAATGGCGCAGTGCGCGGCGACGCCGCGCGCGAGCATGGCCTCGTTCAGCAGCATGCGGTTGGAATGGCACGGGCAGGCGCTCTTCCATTGCTGGCCCTCGGGGCAGACGCCGAGGAACATCATCGCGCCCGGCACCTTCTGCAGCACGTAGGAGAAGTCCTCGGCGCCCATCAGCGGCGAGGTCATGGTCATCCAGGCCCCGGCGCCGAACAGCCCGCCGATCGCGGCCTCGGCAAGGGCGACCGCGCGCGCATCGTTCACGGTGACCGGAAAGCCGCGCTCTATCACGACCTCGGCCTCGCACTCGTGCGCGCGCGCGACGTTCTCGGCGATCCGCCGGATGCCGTCGTGCACGCGCTCGCGCGCGCCCTCCGAGAGCGTGCGGATGGTCCCCAGCAGGCCCGCGCTCTCGGGGATCACGTTGTTGGTCGAGCCGCCCTCGATCTTGGCGATCGTCACCACCGCGGGGTCGAAGATGTTCATGCGCCGCGTGACGAACACCTGGATCGCGGTTACGATCTCGCAGGCAACCGGCACGGGGTCGATGGTGTCGTGCGGCATGGAGGCGTGGCCGCCCTTGCCGAGCACCTTGACGATCAGCTTGTCGGCGGAAGCGAGCAGCGGCCCGGCTTTCGAGCCGAACATGCCTGCGGGCGCATTCGGCATGATGTGCAGCGCGAAGGCCCCTTCCGGCGCCGGGTCGGCGAGCAGGCCGTCCTCGAGCATGAAGCGCGCGCCGTGATGGCCTTCCTCCCCCGGCTGGAACATGAACAGCACCGTGCCCGGGAGCTGCTCGCGCCGGCCGCTGAGGACGCGCGCGGCGGAAGCCAGCATGGCAGTGTGCGTATCGTGTCCGCAGGCATGCATCGTATTCGCGACCAGGGAGCGGAATGGCAGCCCGGTATCCTCGGGCATCGGCAGCGCGTCCATGTCGCCGCGCAGCAGCACCGTGCGCCCCGGTTTCGCGCCGCGCAGCACCGCGATCGCGCCGGTCGTCGACCTGCCGGTCTTCCACTCGAGCGGCAGGCCCTCGAGCGCGGCGCGCACCTTGGCCATCGTCTTCGGGGTCTGGAGCCCCAGCTCGGGCTCGGCGTGGATCGCCCGCCGCAGCGCCACCGTGTCGGCCTGTACCGATTCCGCAGCCTCGAGCCAGCCGCGAATGCCAGTTACCATGTCGTTCATTGCCTGCACCTCCTTTGCGCGTCATTGTAGACCCGGCCCCGGATGCTCCACACCCTGCTCGGCGACTACCCGGTCACTGCGGCCCTCAAGTCGGGCGCGGTATCGTCGCCGCGCCTCGGCTTGCGCTTCGCTGACGTCAAACTGCCGCAGCAGGCCTTCAAGCGCGTGGTGCGGGACCTCGAATTCGATCTCGCGGAGCTGGCGCTGGTCACGTTTCTGCTCGCCCGGGCCCACGACAAGCCGTACCGGCTGCTGCCCGCGGTGGTAACGGCCCGCTTCCAGCATCCGTACCTTGTCCACGACGCCGAGCGCGGCAGGCTCTCGCCGAAGGAGCTCGAGGGCCGCCGCGTCGGCCTGCGCTCCTACTCGGTGACGACGGCAGCGTGGGTGCGCGGCATGCTCGCCGACGACCATGGCGTCGATCTGGCGAAGATCCGCTGGATTACGTTCGAGGAGCCGCACGTCGCGGAATTCCGCGATCCGCCCAACGTCCAGCGCGCGCCCGCCGGCAAGGACATCAAGGCAATGCTGCTCGCCGGCGAACTCGATGCGGCGATCCTGGGCGAGGTGCCAGCCGAGCCGCGTTTGCGGCCGGTCATCGCGGATCCGGAAGCGGCCGCCAAGGCCTGGCGCGCCAGAACCGGCGCCATCCAGATCAATCACATGGTGGTCGCGAAGCGCTCCCTCGAGGCTAGCTCGGTCGACGAGTTCTACGCGCTGCTCGCGCGAAGCCGGGCCGCCGCCGGCAACCCGTCCATGAACCCTTTCGGCCTCGAGCCGAACCGGCGCAACCTCGAAGTCGCGATCGATTGCGTCTACCGGCAGGAAATGATCCCGCGCCGCTTCAGCGTGGAGGAGCTCTTCGAATGATCGTCGATTGCCACGGCCACTACACGACGGCGCCGCAGGCGCTCTGGGACTGGAGGAGGCAGCAGGTCGCCGGGAAGGACCCCGACCCGCTGCGCGTGTCGGACGACGAAATCCGGGCGAGCCTGGAGGCGAACCAGCTGCGGCTGCAGCGGGAGCGCGGCAGCGACGTGACTTTCTTCTCGCCGCGCGCCGGCTCCATGGAGCACCACGTCGGCGATGCCAGGACGAGCGCCGACTGGTCGCGCGTCTGCAACGACCTGATTCACCGCGCCTGCGCGCTGTACCCGCGCAACTTCGTGCCGGTATGCCAGCTGCCGCAATCGCCGGGCGTGCCACCGAAGCAATGCGTCCTGGAGCTGGCGCGCTGCGTCGAGGAGCTCGGCTTCGTCGGTTGCAACCTGAACCCCGACCCGTCGGGTGGCCACTGGACGAGCCCGCCGCTCTCGGACCGCCAC
>DATJXO010000113.1:0-11457 GCA_035500055.1 Burkholderiales bacterium
TCGGCTGGGCGCAGCAGCAGCTCAAAGCCTATACGGTGATGTAGGCGTGATGCCGGGTACGGGAAGCGCCGGCACGCACCGGCGCTTCCCGGTGGCCGAAACGGGGCCCGGCCCGGCTCAGCTCGCCAAGCACGGGTAGGAGGAGTTCGATGGCTAATGGAATTGCCGCCCACGCGCCCGCGTCAGGAGACGTGCGTCGCATGACCCTGCAACAGCTCGTACGGCGCCGCTCGACGATCGCGTTCCTGCTCGCGCTGCCGCTCATCCTGCTGGTGGCGGGGTTGGTGGTCTATCCGGCTCTCTATGCGGTCTATCTTTCGATGCTCGATCGCACGATGGAGAACTTCACCGGCCTGAGGAACATCCTCTTCCTGCTGCATTTCGACACCTTCTGGATGGTCGTCAAGCAGGCCTGCATCTTTGCGATCACCGCGGTGATCTTCAAGGCGCTGATCGGCTTCGTGAGCTCGCACTTCGTGCACAACCTGCCGGTCAAGGGGCAGCGCAAGTGGCGCGGCATGCTGCTCGTGCCCTGGGTGATCCCGACGGCGATGAGCACGATCGCGTGGTTCTGGCTGTTCGATCCCGCGTACAGCGCGCTCAACTGGATCCTCAAGCACTTCGGCGTCGGGCCGATTCCCTGGCTCGGCGTGACCGACTGGGCGCGCTTTTCGGTCATCCTAGTGAACGTCTGGTACGGCGCGCCTTTCTTCCTCATCATGTACCTCGCCGCGCTGAAGTCGGTGCCGGATCAGCTCTACGAGGCGGCCGCGATCGACGGCGCCAACTGGTGGCAGAAGGTCTGGTACGTGACGCTCCCCATGATGCGCAACATCATCGCCATCACGATGCTGTTCTCGCTCATCGTGACCTTCGCCAATTTCGACATCGTCCAGATCCTGACGAGCGGCGGCCCGGTGAACTCGACGCACATCTTCGCCACGTGGGCGTTCGCCCTGGGCATACGCGGCAACAACATCCCGGTCGGCGCGTCGGTGTCGCTGTTCATGCTGCCGATTCTCGGGGTGGCGGCGTTCTTCATCCTGCGCGACATCACCAAGCGCGGCAGCTCGGTCTGACGATGAGCGCGGCTGCGGGGACCCTCACGACCTCGGCGCCGGCGCGGCGCGGCAGCTTGCAGCGCAGCCGTCGCTGGGCGCTGCTCTGGTCGTACGTTTTTCTGGTGCTGTTCGCGATCTTCTTCCTCATGCCGCCGGTCTACATGCTCATCATGGGCCTGAAGACCAGCGGCGAGATCGCCGCGATGACCAACCCGTGGTGGGTGTTCCACCCGACGCTGGAGAATTTCAAGGCGCTGCTGACCTCGGAGCAGTACCTGACGTTCTTCCGCAACTCGGCCGTGATCTCGCTGGCGGTTGTGGCGATCACCCTGCTGATCGCGATTCCAGCCGCGTTCTCGCTCGGGCGGATGAAGTTCTGGGGCTCCACGTCGCTCGCCGCCGGGGTGTTCCTCACCTATCTGGTGCCGGACTCGCTGCTGTTCCTGCCGCTGTTCAAGATCATGGCGTGGGTGCACGAGACCACCGGCATCGAGCTGCTCAATCACTGGTGGGCGCTGATCATCATCTACCCGACGCTCACGGTGCCCTTCGCCACCTGGATACTGATCGGCTATTTCCAGTCGATCCCCAAGGAGCTGGACGAGGCGGCCCTGATAGACGGCGCCGGCTACATCCAGATGCTGATCAGGATCTTCTTGCCCGTGGCGATGCCTGGGCTCATCGCCGCCATGATCTTCGCCTTCACGGTCAGCTGGGCCGAGTTCCTCTATCCCCTGGCGTTCACCGTATCGGCCGATCAGCTGGTACTGCCGGTCGGTATCGTGACCACCTTGATCAAGGGTGACGTGTACAACTGGGGCCAGATCATGGCCGCTTGCCTGCTCGGCGCCGCGCCGCCGCTCGTCATCTACGCGTTTCTCATGGACTACTACATCGCCGGCCTGACGGCTGGCGCGACCAAGGGGTAAAGGCACGATGGCGCAGGTCAATTTGCGGAGGCTGGTCAAGAATTACGACGAGACGCCCGCGGTGCGCGGCATTGATCTCGAGATCTCGGACAAGGAGTTCGTGGTGCTGGTCGGGCCTTCTGGCTGCGGCAAGACCACCACGCTGCGCATGATCGCCGGGCTGGAGGACGTCACCGGCGGCGAGGTGGTGATCGGAGACATGGTGGTGAACGACGTGCCGCCGAAGGACCGCGACATCGCCATGGTGTTCCAGAACTACGCGCTCTACCCGCACATGACGGTGCACGAGAACATGTCCTTCGGCCTGCGCCTGAAGAAGACGCCGAAGGAGGAGATCGCGCGGCGGGTGGACAACGCGGCGAAGATCCTCGGCCTCTCGGAGCTGCTCGACCGGAAACCGAAGCAGCTCTCGGGCGGCCAGCGGCAGCGCGTCGCGATGGGGCGCGCGATCGTGCGCGACCCCAAGGTGTTCCTGTTCGACGAGCCGCTCTCGAACCTCGACGCCAAGCTGCGCGTGCAGATGCGCACCGAGATCAAGAAGGTGCACCAGAAGGTGCGCACCACCACCGTGTACGTCACGCACGACCAGGTGGAGGCGATGACGCTCGCCGACCGCGTGGTGGTCATGAACGCGGGCCGGATCGAGCAGGTGGGCGCGCCGAACGACCTCTACCACTCGCCCGCGACCAAGTTCGTGGCCGGCTTCATCGGCTCGCCGGCGATGAACTTCATCCCGTGCCGCCTGGAGGAGGCGGGCGCGGGCCTGCGGCTGTCGCTCGGCAGCGGGCTCGGCTTCCCGGTGCCCGAGGCGCGCGCGGCGCGCTACAAGCCCCACCTCGGCAAGGGGCGGCTGCTCTTCGGGCTGCGTCCCGAGCACATGTTCGAGCAGCGTCCGCACCTCGAGGCGGGGCAGATCCCGTTCGAGGCGACGCCGGAGGTGGTCGAGCCGATGGGCATGGAGACGCTGGTGTTCTTCGGCATCAACGGCGTCGACGTCTGCGGCCGCGTCGACCCGTCCTGCGGCGCGCGCCCCAACGCCGCGCTCAAGTTCGTGGCCGACCTGCGCCACATGCACCTGATCGACGACGAGAGCGGCAAGGTTCTGTAGAAGTCTAGGCGGCCTCCCGACGCTCGACTGTCTGGCCGCTCGCGCCTGTCTCTCCCTCGGCATCAGTCCACTGCTGGCCGCACTTGGGCAATCGCCGGCGCGAGCAGGATCAGTGTCGCAGCAAAGAAAGCGATCGGCACGAAAGCAAGCGCAGCGATCCCGCTCACGTCCCAGACTAGCCCACTCACGATCGGGGTGATCACCGCGCAGCTATAACTAATGGTGAACATTGCCGCCGTCACTCGATGCACGTCGTCCGGGCGTGCGAGCAAGGGCGGCAGCGCTAGTAACAGAATCAAGACGGCGGCCGCGGCCGCCCCTTGCACCGTGGTTGCAACCACGATCCAGGCGCCGGTGCCGTAAACGATCCCGGCGGTTGCAGCAAGCCCAAGCACGCCACACAGCGCATAGGGCCAGGCTTTGCGTTCAAGTCGACTCGCGGTCGCCAGCAGTAGAAATGACACCGGCAGTTGGCCAACGTTGAGTCCGGTCAAGGCGGCGCTTAGCCAAGCTGCTTCGCCCCGGCTTTGCAGATAGTCGGGCAGGAAGGCATTGCTCGCAAAGTAGATGGCGTTGCTCGTGCCCAGCATGATGCCGAGCCGCCAGACCAGAGGATTGCGCCAGTCTGGCCACCAGCGACGGCGCGGGGCAGCTCCGCTGATGACAGTGTGCTTGGGCGCCAGCGCCAGCACGAGAACGGCGACGAGCGCGACTGGCACGCTCCAGACGACGAGGGCCCATTGCCAACTGTCGGCGATGTAAGGCAGCACGAGCGGCAGCGTCAGCGACGCCGGGAGCATTTCGCCGACCAGCAGCCCATTCGCATACACGGCTGTAGCGAATGCGATACGGTCCGGTACCCAAGCCCGCACTGCCGTCGGCATGGTTACCTGCATGATTGCGACACCGGCACCCATAGCGACAGTCGTGGCGTAAAGCCAGACCAGGTCGGGCAAGGCACCGCGCAAGGCGCCGCCGAACGCGGTCAGGAGAAGGCCGGCGACCAGCGCCGTACGCGCGCCAAGACGTGCGATCAAGAGCGAGCCGGGTACCGCGGCGGCCGCGAACAACAACGAGGGTAATCCGGTGAGGACGCCGACCTGTGTGGCAGTCAGATTGAGCGCGTTGTGGATGCGCGGAATGACCGGCGGCACCGCCAGGATGGTCAACCGTAGCGCGCAGCCCGATGACCACAGCAACAGCAGCGCGGTGACGCTCTGTAGTCGCAGCGAGGCGTTGTTCGATCGCGGTCCCGACATTGATTCAAGACGCCGGGCGCGGCGCTAGTAACTAACCGCCTCTCTCCTGAGCTCCCTTTCGCACGCTCGATCGATGATGAGCTGAAGCGCCGCGAGGTGCTGGTGATCGCGTCTATTGAATTTCGCCGTCCGAGCCGCAGCCGAAAGCGTGGCCCAGTAGTCCAGGGGCCAACGCACTACCGGATCCAGACTCAACGCGCGACTCAAGTCGCCATCGACAATGAAGTCGAAGAGATCGAATGCTGCTTCCAGCGCTTCAGGCCCAAAGAGGGGCACGCACGCCTTTCAAGGGAAGTCGGGCAGGAGGTCAGGATAAGCATCCGATGACTTGAGCGAGCAGTGAATACAAAACTTAACGTTCGATCGCGGATTGAACTCTAGCACCTTGATTATTATAAATAAGCAATTTCATGCAAACCTCCCGGGAGCTCGAATCGCACTGCTTAGCGGCGTTCGTAGATCGCGCTGACCTGCTTGGCGAAGCGCTCTTCGATCGCAGTCCTCTTGAGCTTCAGCGTCGGCGTAATCAGGCCGTTGTCGACGGTCCAGGGCTCCAGCGCGCACCAGACCGCGCGCGGCGCGGCGTAGGCGGGGAATGCCGCTACCGCCTTGCGGATTCGTCCCAGCGCCATCTGGCGCGCCTGCGGCGCGTCGAGCGAGTTGGTCTCGCGCGGCTCCAGGCCTAGCGCGCGCGCTTCGCGCTCCCAGCGCTTGAAGTCGAGCACCACCAGCGCCGCGAGGAACGGCCGGTTCTCGCCGATCACGATCGCCTGCGCGAACAGCGGATCGCCGGTGATCGCGATCTCGAGGTCGGCAGGCGCGATCTTCTCGCCGGTCGAGGTGACGATGATGTCCTTGATGCGCCCCTTGATCGCGATCCGCCCGCCGCGCAGCTCGGCCTGGTCGCCGGTGTGGAGCCAGCCGTCCTCCACCGCTCGCGCGGTGTCCTCCGGTCGGTTCAGGTAGCCCTGCATCACGTTCGGGCCCCTGACCAGCAGCTCGTCGTTGCCGCCGATCCGCACCTCGACGCCGGGGATCGGCCGGCCCACGGTCTCGGGGTCGTTGTCGCCGGGAAGGTTGGACGACACCACCGGCGAGGCCTCGGTCATGCCGTAGCCCTGCAGCAGCTCGACGCCGAGCCCCAGGAAGCGCCGCGCCACCGCCAGCGGCATCGGTGCGCCGCCGGTGATGGCGAAGCGCAGCCGCCCGCCGAGCTGCGCGCGCACGCGCCGCGCGACGAGCCAGTCGAACCAGCCGAGGCGCGCGACCGCGCTCTCCTGCAGCCGGGCGTAGACGCGCTCGTAGATGCGCGGCACCGACACCAGGATCGTGGGCCGGACCTCCCGGAGATCCTGCGGCAGTTCCTGCACCGACCGCGCGTAGGCGACGCAGGCGCCGGCGGCGATCGGGAGGTAGTAGCCGACCGTGCGCTCGAACGTGTGCGACAGCGGCAGGAAGGAGAGGAACAGGTCGTAGGTGCGGACCGCGACGCTCTGCAGGAGCGCCTCGACGTTCGAGACCACGTTGCGATGCGTCAGCATCACGCCCTTGGGGCGTCCGGTGGTGCCGGAGGTGTACACGATGGCCGCGAGCGATTCGGGCCGGGGCGGCGCCGGCGGCGGCGCCTCCGCGCCGGCGGCCCGCGCCAGCCAGTCCTCGGCGGCCAAGGCGTCGGTCCGCTCCGGGGGCTCGAGGCAGATCACGCGCTTGAGCTGCGGGAAGCGCCCGCGCAGCGACGCCAGCACGCCCCAGCGCTGCTCGGACTCGACCAGCAGCAGCGCTGCACCGCTGTCGGCGAGGATGTAGGCGATGCTCTCAGGATTGTCGATCGCGTGCAGCGGCACCGGCACGTGTCCGAGCGCGAGCGCGGCCTGGTCGAGGCACACGTGCTCTACGCTGCTGCGCGCGAGGATCGCGATCCTCGATCCCGCCGGCAGCGCCTCGGCGGCGAGCGCGTGCTGCCAGCGCCCGACGCGCACGCAGAACTCGCCCCAGGCGAGGCTCTCCCAGCGGCCCGCGGCGCGGTCGTAGTGACGGTAGGCCTCGCCCTGCGGCGTCGCCGCGATGCGCTCGCGCAGCAGGTCGGGCAGGGTCCTCATCGCTCCAGGATCGCGGTCACGCCCTGGCCGCCCGCGGTGCAGATGGAAATCAGGCCGCGCCCGGAGCCGCGCTGCGCCAGCTGCTTGGCGAGCGTCGCCACGATGCGCGTGCCGGTGGCGGCGAACGGGTGCCCGAGCGCGACGCTGCTGCCCTTGGGATTGAGCCTGGCGCGATCGATCGAGCCGAGCGGCGCGTCGCGCTTCAGCTTCGCGCGGCAGTAGTCCGCCGACTCCCATGCCTTCAGCGTGCACAGCACCTGCGCGGCGAACGCCTCGTGGATCTCGTAGATGTCGAAATCCTGCAGCGTGATCTTCATGCGGTCGAGCATGTCCGGCACGGCGTAGGTCGGCGCCATCAGCAGGCCCTCGGCGGGCCCGCCGCGCCCGATGTAGTCCACCGCGGCGACGGCGGAGCAGGCCAGGAACGCCTGCGGCTCGAGGCCGCGCGCGCGCGCCCAGCCCTCGGAGCCGAGCAGGACGCACGACGCGCCGTCGGTGAGCGGCGTGCTGTTGCCGGCGGTAAGCGTGCCCGCGGCGCTGCGGTCGTAGGCAGGCTTGAGCTTCGCCAGCTTGTCCACGCTGCTGTCGGCGCGCAGGTTGTTGTCGACCTTCAGGCCGTGGAACGGCATCACGAGGTCGTCGAAGAACCCCTCGTTCCAGGCCCTGGCGGCCTTCAGGTGGCTGGCGTTGGCGAGCTCGTCCTGCGCCTGCCTGCCGATGCCCCATTCCTTGGCCATCAGCTCGGTGTGCTCGCCCATCGAGAGCCCGGTGGTCGGCTCCACGATCGACGGGACCGAGGGCTTGAGGTCGCGCGGCCGCAGCCGCAGCCACGGCGAGAGCCGCTCGCCGAGCGTACGGCCGCGCGAGCTGCGCAGGACGATGTCCTCCAGCCGGCGGCCATAGGTGATCGGCACGTCGCTCACGGTGTCGACCCCGCCCGCGATGGCGCAGTCGATCTCGCCCCGCTCGATGCGGTGCGCCAGCTGGACGAAGGTCGTCAGGCTCGTGCCGCACGCGCGCTGCAGGTCGTACGCCGGCGTGTGGGGGTCGAGCCCGCTCGCCAGCACCGCCTCGCGCGTCATGTTGGTGTCGCGAGCGTGCTTGATGACGGCGCCCGCGGCGACCTCGCCGACCTGCGAGCCGCGCAGCCCGAAGCGCTCGACCAGGCCCTTGAGCGCCGCGGCGAGCATGGCGAGGTTGTCGAGGTCCGCGTACGCGGTATGGCTGCGGGCGAACGGAATGCGGACTCCCCCGAGGACCGCCGCCCGGCGCAGCGCCGAAGTCATGATCGATTTTGGCATAATGGACCCGCTTTCGACGGAGGTCCCATGCCGCTCACCGAACTGAACCACTACTTCGTCCGCGCCAACGATCTCGAGAAGACCAAGGACTTCTACGTCGGCGTGCTCGGCTTCGAGGTGATGCAGCGGCCGAATTTCCCCTTCCCGGGGTACTGGCTGGGCGTCAACGGCAGGATCCAGGTGCACATGGGGCCGGCCGGGATCCCCAACCAGGAGCTGTACTACCTCGGCACGCCGAAGAATGCCGCCAGCTCGAATTCCGGCGTCGTCGACCACATCGCGTTCCTCGCCTCGGAGCCCGAAGGGTTCGTCAGGCGCTTCAAGTCGATGGGCGTCGAGTTCCGGCCGCGCAGCCTGCCCGAGTCCGAGCTGTACCAGCTCTTCGTCAAGGACCCGAACGGGCTCACCATCGAGCTCAATTTCTTCGGCATCAAGCAGGCGCCGGACTGGGGCGGCGAGGATTACTCGGCGATGCCGCGCGTCGCAGAGACGGCGAAGTGAACGCGCCTGCCGGCGCGCCGGGATTCGCGAGCGTCGCGTACGAAGACGCGATCCAGCGCGCCCGCGCGCTGGTTCCCGCGCTGCGCGAAAGGGCGCCCGCCGGCGAGACGGCGCGCAGCATGCCGCGCGAGACCGCCGCCGACCTCCACCGCCTCGGCCTGCTGCGCACCATGCAGCCGAAGCGCTGGGGCGGCATGGAGTTCGACTTCGTCGCCTATGTCGATTTTCCCTACGAGCTGGCGCGCGGCTGCGCCTCGACCGGCTGGAACGCGGCGAACCTGCTGATCCACCACTGGATGCTCGCCCTCTACGACGAGCGCGCGCAGGAGGAGGTCTGGGGCGCCGACCCGGACGCGCTGATCGCCTCCGGCATCGCGTTCCCGCAGGGACGGGCGCGCCGGGTCGACGGCGGCTTCGTGCTCTCGGGGCGCTGGAATTTCTCCAGCTGCGTCGATATCGCGGGCTGGAACATGCTCGCCTGCGTGGTGCGCGACGGCGAGCGCGTCGTCGACCACCGCATGTGCCTGCTGCCGCGCTCGGACTACGCGGTGGTGGACGACTGGAAGGTGCTCGGCATGCGCTCGACCGGCAGCATGACGGTCGAGGCGAAGGACGTATTCGTGCCGGAGCACCGCGCGCTGTGCGCCTACGAGGCGCGCGGCGGCGGTGGCTTTCCGGGGGCGCGCGGCAACCCGAATCCCGCGTACCGCGTGCCGCTCTCCACGCTCGGCGGCCACGGCATCGGCGGGGTCGCGGTCGGCAACGCGCAGGCCGCGCTCGAGCTGTCGATCGAGGCGGTGAAGGAGCGCAGCACCAGCTACGTCGGCCTGAAGATGCGCGACATCCAGACGGTGCAGCTGCGCATCGGCGCGGCCGGCGCGCGCATCGACGCCGCGCGCCGCGTCCTGCGCGACGACTGCTTCGAGGCGATGGAGATCGCGCGCCGCGGCGCCATCGCCGATGCGGAGCGCAAGCTGCGCTTCAAGCGCAACCTCGCCTTCGCCGCCGGCCTGTGCACCGAGGCGGTAGACATGCTGCACGCCATGGCGGGAGCCAACGGCATCTACGACAGCTATCCGATCCAGCGCATTTTCCGCGACGCGCACGCGCTCGCCGGCCACATCAGCTTCAACAGCGACGCCCAGTTCTCCACCTGGGGCCTTGCCGCGCTCGGCGGCGACATCAACAGCCCGACGCTCTGAGCTCTGCGGCTCTGGAGCCTGCACCCGGAGTACCTCGATGCGCGCGGGCTGGTCGCCCTGTGGCGCGAGGCCCTGCTCGCGCAGGCCGTGCTCGGGAAGAAGACCCGTGGATATGAGCATCATCCGCAGCTGCTGCGATTCCGCGCGGCGCGCGGCGGCGTCGCAGCCTGGGAAAAAGGGGGGCGATTGAGAAATAGCGGCAAGTCTGCTAAACGGTCGGCGCAGAAGAAGAAGAAGCCGGGATGAAGCTCGCCGCCTTCATGATGCCGCTGCACCCGCCCGGGCGCAGCGCCGCCGAGACCTACGCCGAGGATCGCGAGGCGATCCTGCTCGCCGACCGGCTCGGCTACGCCGAAGCCTACGTCGGCGAGCACGTCACCGACCTCGCCGAGAACGTGACTTCGTGCCTGATGTTCCTGGCGAGCCTCGCCCACGAGACCAGGAACATCGTGCTCGGCAGCGGCACGATCAACATGCCGAACGGCCATCCCGCGGCGATCGCGGCGCAGGTGGCGATGATCGACCACCTGCTGCGCGGCCGCTTCATCATGGGCATCAGCCCCGGCGGCCTGATGTCGGACGCCGAGGCGTTCGGCAACCACGACAAGGACCGCAACGCGATCTTCCTCGAGTCGATCAACATGGTGCTCGACATCTGGGCGAAGGACGCGCCGTACGACCTGCACGGGAATTTCTTCCATGTGACGACGGCGAGAACCTCGATACCCGAGATCGGGCAGGGCAGCATCCTCAAGCCGTACCAGCGGCCGCACCCGCCGATCGTGGTCACCGCGGTGGCGCCGCACTCCAGGGGCGTGACCGAGGCGGCGAAGCGCGGCTGGACGCCGATCTCGGCCAACTTCCTGCTGCCGGAATGGGTGGCGAGCCACTGGCCGAGGTACGCGGAAGGCTGCGCCGCCGCCGGCAAGCCGGCGCGGGCGGCCGACTGGCGGGTGGCCAAGTCCATCTTCGTCGCCGACGACGACAAGGTCGCGGCACGCTACGGCCATTCGCCCGAGGGCCCGTATCACTTCTACTTCAAGCAGCTGGTGAGGAAGCTGGTCGGCTTCGGCGGCCGCGGCAACCTCTTCAAGCTCGACCAAAGCCAGCCCGACAGCGAGATCACGCCGGACGCGGTGACGAGCAAGCTCGTGATCGCGGGCGGCGTGAGCAGCGTGGTCGACCAGATCCTCGCCTTCCGCGAGAAGGTGGGCGACTTCGGCACGCTGGTATACGCCTGCCACGACTGGCTGGACCCGGCGCTCGGGCGCCGCTCGATGCAGCTGATGGCCGAGCAGGTAATGCCGCGCGTCAACGCCGCGCTGGAGGCCTGAGCGCGCGCCGCTCGAGCACCGCGGCGACTGCCGCGGTGTCGGCCTTCGCGAAGCCGCGCCTGAGCGCCTCACGGTACACGGGCTTCGACGCGTCGAAGAGCGGCGTCGGGCTCCGCAGCGCGCGGGCGAACGCGGCGATGATCTTCATGTCCTTTTGCCACACCTCGTTCTTCATCGTCGCCGGCGTGTAGCGGCGGCGCGCCATCATCGGCCCGCGTACCTGCAGCATCCGAGAGGCTCCCGCGCCATCGCCGAGGATCGCCACCGCCTTGCGCGCGCTCAGCCCGGCGCGGCGCGCGAGCACGATCGCTTCCGCCGCAGAAGCGTTGTGGATCGCGACCAGCAGGTTGGCGGCGAACTTCATCTTCGAGCCGTTGCCGAAGGCGCCGAGGTAGTACTGCGCGCGCGAGAAGGCCTCCAGCACCGGCAGGATCCGGCGATACGCGGCGGCAGACCCGCTCGCGTAGACGGCGAGATCGCCGGTCTTCGCCTGCGCCCCGGTGCCGCTCAGCGGGCAGTCGAGCAGCGCGATGCCGGCGCGCGCCAGAATCCGCCGCGCTCGCTCCTTGACGTCGAGGGGCAGCGTGCTCGTTTCGACGACGACCAGGTTCCTGCGGCCGGCGCGCGCGATCGCGGAGCAGGCAAGGAGCAGGGATCGCCCCG
>DATJXO010000114.1:0-19437 GCA_035500055.1 Burkholderiales bacterium
CGCCGCAGGCGCTCGATCGCACCCACTGGAGAAAGCACTATGGCGAAGAAGATCGTCGGATTCATCAAGCTGCAGGTGCCGGCCGGCAAGGCCAACCCGGCGCCGCCCATCGGTCCCGCGCTGGGCCAGCGCGGCCTCAACATCATGGAGTTCTGCAAGGCGTTCAACGCCCAGACGCAGAAGCAGGAGCCGGGGCTGCCGCTGCCGGTGGTGATCACGGCCTACGCGGACAAAAGCTTCAGCTTCGTCATCAAGACGCCGCCGACCACGGTGCTTATCAAGAAAGCCGCCGGCATCGAGTCGGGCAGCGCGCGCCCGCATACCGACAAGGTGGGCAAGATCACGAAGAAGCAGGTCGAGGAGATCGCGAAGGCGAAGATGCCCGACCTCAATGCCGCGAGCCTGGAGGCCGCGATGCGCACCGTCGCCGGCAGCGCCCGCTCCATGGGCATCGTAGTGGAGGGCATGTAATGAGCGGCTCCAAGCGCAGAAAGGCGATCGCCTCCAGGGTGGATCGCGCCAAGGCGTACGCGGCACTCGAGGCGATGAAGCTGATCAAGGAGACGGCGACTGCGAAATTCGACGAGTCGGTCGATGTCGCGGTCAACCTCGGGATAGACGCCAAGAAATCGGACCAGACCGTGCGCGGCTCGGTAGTGCTGCCGGCGGGCACGGGCAAGAAAGTGCGCGTGGCGGTATTCGCTCAGGGCGATCGGGCGCAGGCCGCCAAGGCGGCCGGCGCGGACGCCGTCGGGCTGGAGGACCTCGCCGAGCAGGTGAAGGCGGGCAAGCTCGATTTCGACGTGGTCGTCGCGGCGCCCGACGCGATGCGGGTGGTCGGCCAGCTCGGGCAGATCCTGGGACCCCGCGGCCTGATGCCGAATCCGAAGGTCGGCACCGTCACGCCGGACGTGGCGGCTGCGGTCAAGAGCGCGAAGGGCGGACAGGTCCAGTTCCGCGCCGACAAGAGCGGAATCGTGCAATGCACGATCGGACGCGCCTCGTTCACGCCGGAGCAACTGCGCGACAACCTGGCGGCGCTGCTCGAGGCGCTCAACCGGTCGAAGCCGTCGAACACGAAGGGCATCTTCCTGAAGAAGGTATCGGTGTCGAGCACTATGGGCCTCGGGGTCAAGGTGGACCCGGCTTCGCTTTCGGCGCAGGCGCAGTGACGGGACCACGAAATGAACTTTGGGCCGCGGTCCCGTGGACCGCAGCCGTCAAAGACCGTAGGGGCAGAAATGCTTAATCGGCCGCAGCACCCTACGCAGATGGCGTCCCGGAGCGGGGATTCGCATGGGTTCCTGATTCAAGGTCGCCGATTCATGAACGAAAGGAGGTAAGACCTTGAGTCTCAGTCTTGAGCAGAAGCAGGCGGTCGTGAGCGAGATCGCGGCGCAGCTCGGCAAGGCGCAGGCGGTGATCGTCGCGGAATACCGCGGCCTCGACGTCGGCGCGGTGTCCGACCTGCGCTCGAAGGCGCGCAAGTCCGGCCTGTACCTGCGCGTGCTGAAGAACACGCTCGCGCGGCGCGCCGTCAAGGGCACGCCATTCGAGCCGCTGTCGGGCCAGATGGCCGGGCCGCTGATCTACGGCATCGCGCAGGATCCGGTCGCCGGCGCCAAGGTGCTCGCCGCGTTCGCCAAGGATCACGAGGCCTTCGTGATCAGGGGCGGCGCGATGCCGAACGCGTTGATGTCGGTGAGCGACGTCAAGGCGCTCGCCCAGCTGCCGAGCCGCGAGGAGCTGCTCGCCCGGCTGCTGGGCACGCTGCAGGCGCCGATGGCGAAGCTCGTTCGCACGCTGAACGAGGTACCGGCGAAATTCGTGAGAACTCTGGCGGCCGTTCGCGACGCGAAGCCCGCCTGATCAGGAACCCATTTCAGGAGAAAGAGCAATGGAAAGAGCGCAGATTCTGGAAGAAATCTCGAAGATGACCGTGCTGGAGCTGTCCCAGCTCATCAAAGACATGGAAGAGAAGTTCGGCGTTTCGGCGGCCGCGGCGGTCGCGGTGGCGGCTCCGGCCGCCGGCGGCGCGGCCGCGGGCGGCGCGGCGGCCGAGGAAAAGACCGAGTTCACGGTGGTGCTGACCGCTTCCGGCGACAACAAGGTCAACGTGATCAAGGCGGTGCGCGAGGTCACGAGCCTGGGCCTGAAGGAGGCGAAGGACCTGGTCGACGGCGCGCCCAAGCCGGTCAAGGAAGGGATTTCCAAGGCCGACGCCGACGCGATCGCAAAGAAGCTGACCGACGCGGGCGGCAAGGTCGAGATCAAGTAGCGGGGAACTTCGGTCCCGGTTGGGGGTCCAACGCCCCCCTCCGGGTTCCGTGTATTCGGGAAATTGTCTTTTGCGGCAGGGCACTTAGGAGCCTCCATGACTTACTCGCTGACCGAGCGTAAACGCATCCGCAAGAGCTTCGCCAAGCGCGCCAACGTGCAGAACGTGCCGTTCCTGCTTGCGACGCAGCTCGACTCGTACACCGCGTTCCTGCAGGCGCACGTGGCGCCGGAAGCGCGGCGCAACGAGGGCCTGCAGGCCGCGTTTACCTCGATCTTCCCGATCAGCTCGCACTCCGGCAGCGCGCGCCTCGAGTTCGTCAGCTACCAGCTCGGCGAGCCGCCGTTCGACGTCAAGGAGTGCCAGCAGCGAGGCCTGACCTACGCCAGCCCGCTGCGCGCCAAGGTGCGCCTCGTCATCCTCGACAAGGAGGCGCCCAAGCCGACGCCGAAGGAGGTGAAGGAGCAGGAGGTCTACATGGGCGAGATCCCGCTCATGACCACGACCGGCTCGTTCATCATCAACGGCACCGAGCGCGTCATCGTGTCGCAGCTGCACCGCTCCCCCGGCGTGTTCTTCGAGCACGACCGCGGCAAGACGCACAGCTCGGGCAAGCTGCTGTTCTCGGCGCGCGTCATTCCCTACCGCGGGTCGTGGCTCGATTTCGAGTTCGATCCCAAGGATGTCGTGTTCTTCCGCGTCGACCGCCGGCGCAAGATGCCGGTGACGATCCTGCTCAAGGCGCTCGGCTACACGCCGGAGCGGATCCTGAAGGAGTTCTTCGCGTTCGATACCTTCCACGTCTCCGAAGGCGGCATCCAGTTCGAGATCGTGCCCGAGCGGCTGCGCGGCGAGGTGGCGCGCTTCGACATCAACGACAAGTCCGGCAAGCCGATCGTCGCCAAGGACAAGCGCATCACCGTCAAGCACATCCGCGACATCGAGGCCGCCGGGATCAAGAAGATCGACGCGCCCGACGAGTTCCTCATCGGCCGGACGCTGGCGTACGACGCGGTCAACGGCGAAACCGGCGAGATCGTGGCCAACGCCAACGACGAGATCACGGAGACGCTGCTGGCCAAGCTGCGAGAGGCGAGGGCGGGGAAGATCCAGACGCTGTTCACCAACGACCTCGACCAGGGGCCGTACGTCTCGCAGACCCTGCGCACCGACGAGACCACCGACCGCACCGCCGCGCGGGTCGCGATCTACCGCATGATGCGACCGGGAGAGCCGCCGACCGAGGACGCGGTGGAGACGCTGTTCAACGGCCTGTTCTTCGCCGAGGAGCGTTACGACCTGTCCGCGGTGGGCCGCATGAAATTCAACCGGCGGATCGGGGCAGCGAGCGAAGGCGCCTGGCAGGCGCGTTTTCGCAACGTGACGCTGCCGAAGGAGGCCGAGGCCGACCTGCGCGCCTACTGGAAGAACGCGCCCGAGCTTTCGCTCGGCAAGGTGGCCCTGGAGGGCGCGACGGACGAGGCTGCGGCGCAGGCGATGGTCGACAAGATGTACCAGGACCTGAAGCCGAAGGGCATCGACCGGCAGAAGCTCGAGGCCCGCGTCGAGCCGCGCTTCACGCTCAGCCCCAAGGACATCGTCGAGGTGATCCGGATCCTGGTCGAGCTGCGCAACGGGCGCGGCGAGATCGACGACATCGACCATCTGGGCAATCGCCGCGTGCGCTCGGTCGGCGAGCTGGCGGAGAACCAGTTCCGCGCCGGCCTGGTGCGCGTCGAGCGCGCGGTGAAAGAGAGGCTCTCGCAGGCGGAATCGGAGAACCTGATGCCGCACGACCTGATCAACGCCAAGCCGATCTCGGCCGCGATCAAGGAGTTCTTCGGCTCGAGCCAGCTGTCGCAGTTCATGGACCAGACCAACCCCCTGTCCGAGATCACGCACAAGCGGCGCGTCTCGGCGCTGGGGCCGGGCGGCCTGACGCGGGAGCGCGCCGGATTCGAGGTGCGAGACGTGCACCCGACGCACTACGGCCGCGTCTGCCCGATCGAGACGCCGGAAGGCCCGAACATCGGCCTGATCAACTCGCTCGCGCTTTACGCGCGCACCAACAAGTACGGGTTCCTGGAGACGCCGTACCGCCGGGTCAAGGACAGCAAGGTCTCCAACGAGATCGAGTTCCTCTCGGCGATCGAGGAAGGCAACTACGTCATCGCGCAGGCGAACGCCTCGATCGACAAGAGCGGCAAGCTGGTGGACACGCTGGTGTCGTGCCGCTTCAAGAACGAGTTCGAGCTGAAGTCGCCCGAGGAGGTACAGTACATGGACGTCGCGCCGTCGCAGATCGTGTCGGTGGCGGCGTCGCTGATCCCGTTCCTTGAGCACGACGACGCCAACCGCGCGCTGATGGGCTCCAACATGCAGCGCCAGGCGGTGCCGTGCCTGCGGCCGGAAAAGCCGCTGGTCGGCACCGGCATCGAGCGCACCGCCGCGGTCGATTCCGGCACCTGCGTCATCGCGCTGCGCGGGGGCGTGGTCGATTACGTCGACGCCAACCGCATCGTGGTCCGCGTGAATGACGACGAGACGGTGCCGGGCGACGTCGGCGTGGACATCTACAAGCTGATCAAGTACACGCGCTCCAACCAGAACACCAACATCAACCAGCGCGCGGTGGTGAAGCCGGGCGAGCGCATCGCCAAGGGCGACGTCATCGCCGACGGCGCCTCGACCGACCTCGGCGAGCTCGCGCTCGGCCAGAACATGCTGGTCGCGTTCATGCCCTGGAACGGCTACAACTTCGAGGACTCGATCCTGATCTCGGAGCGGGTGGTGGGCGACGAGCGCTTCACCTCGATCCACATCGAGGAGCTCACCGTGGTGGCGCGCGACACCAAGCTCGGACCCGAGGAGATCACGCGGGACATCTCCAACCTGTCGGAGGCGCAGCTGTCGCGCCTCGACGAGTCCGGCATCGTCTACATCGGCGCCGAAGTCGAGGCGGGCGACGTGCTGGTGGGCAAGGTGACGCCGAAGGGCGAGACCCAGCTCACGCCGGAGGAAAAGCTGCTGCGCGCGATCTTCGGCGAGAAGGCCTCGGACGTGAAGGACACCAGCCTGCGCGTGCCGTCGGGCATCTCCGGCACCGTGATCGACGTCCAGGTGTTCACGCGCGAGGGCATCGAGCGCGACAAGCGCAGCCAGTCGATCATCGAGGACGAGCTGAAGCGGTACAAGACGGACCTCGCGGACCAGATGCGGATCGTCGAGGCCGACACCTTCGAGCGGCTCGAGCGCCTGCTCACCGGCAAGACGGCGAACGGCGGACCCAAGCGCCTGGCGAAGGGCACGAAGATCACCAAGAGCTACCTCGAGACGCTCGAGAAGCTCGACTGGTTCGACATCCGCCTCGCCAACGAGGACGCCGCGGCGCAGCTCGAGGGGCTCAAGGACTCCATCGCGCAGAAGCGCAAGGAATTCGACGCCATGTTCGAGGCCAAGCGGAAGAAATTGACGCAGGGCGACGAGCTGCCGCCGGGCGTGCTGAAGATGGTGAAGGTCTACGTCGCGGTGAAGCGGCGGCTGCAGCCCGGCGACAAGATGGCCGGCCGGCACGGCAACAAGGGCGTGATCTCGAAAATCGTGCCGGTGGAGGATATGCCGCACATGGCGGACGGCACCCCGGTGGACCTGGTGCTCAACCCGCTCGGCGTGCCGTCGCGCATGAACGTCGGCCAGATCCTCGAGGTGCATCTCGGCTGGGCCGCCAAGGGCCTCGGACGCAAGATCGACGAGATGCTGCGCGCGCAGGCGAAGCTCGCGGAGCTGCGCAAGCTGCTCGAGGGCATCTACAACTCGTCCGGCCGCGGGGAGGACATCTCCCGGCTGAGCGACGAGGAGATCGTGCAGCTCGCCGGCAACCTCAAGGGCGGCGTGCCTTTCGCGACGCCGGTGTTCGACGGCGCGACCGAGGCCGAGATCAACGCCATGCTCGAGGTGGCGGCGCTGCCGGCTTCCGGGCAGGTCACGCTCCACGACGGCCGCACCGGCGAGGCCTTCGACCGGCCGGTCACGGTGGGCTACATGCACGTGCTGAAGCTGCATCACCTTGTCGACGACAAGATGCACGCGCGCTCGACGGGACCGTACTCGCTGGTCACGCAGCAGCCGCTCGGCGGCAAGGCGCAGTTCGGCGGCCAGCGCTTCGGCGAGATGGAGGTGTGGGCGCTGGAAGCCTACGGCGCCTCGTACACCCTGCAGGAGATGCTGACCGTGAAGTCGGACGACATCAACGGCCGCACCAAGGTGTACGAGAACATCGTCAAGGGCGACCACAAGATCGACGCCGGCATGCCGGAGTCGTTCAACGTGCTGGTGAAGGAAATCCGTTCCCTGGGTATCGACATCGACCTGGAGAGGTACTAAGCGATGAAAGCACTGCTCGAACTCTTCAAGCAGGTTCAGCAGGACGAGGAATTCGACGCGATCAAGATCGGGCTCGCCTCGCCCGAGAAGATCCGCTCGTGGTCCTACGGCGAAGTCAAGAAGCCGGAGACCATCAACTACCGCACGTTCAAGCCGGAACGGGACGGCCTGTTCTGCGCCAAGATCTTCGGGCCGATCAAGGACTATGAGTGCCTCTGCGGCAAGTACAAGCGCCTAAAGCACCGCGGCGTCATTTGCGAGAAATGCGGGGTCGAAGTCACTCTGGCGAAGGTCAGAAGGGAAAGGATGGGCCACATCGAGCTCGCCAGCCCGGTGGCCCATATCTGGTTCCTGAAGTCCCTTCCCTCCAGGCTGGGCCTGGTGCTGGACATGACCCTGCGGGACATCGAGAGGGTGCTGTACTTTGAAGCCTACGTGGTGACCGACCCGGGCCTGACGCCGCTGAAGCGCTGCCAGCTGCTCACCGAGGACGACTACCTCGCCAAGGTCGAGGAGTACGGCGACGACTTCTCCGCGACGATGGGCGCCGAGGGCGTGCGCGCGCTGCTGCGCGGCATCGACCTGAAGAAGGAGATCGACACGCTGCGCAAGGACCTCGAGGAGACCACCTCCGACGCCAAGATCAAGAAGCTCGCCAAGCGGCTGAAGGTGCTGGAGGGCTTCAAGAACTCGAACATCAAGCCCGACTGGATGATCATGGAGGTGCTGCCGGTGCTGCCGCCGGAGCTGCGGCCGCTGGTGCCGCTGGACGGCGGGCGCTTCGCGACCTCCGACCTCAACGACCTGTACCGCAGGGTGATCAACCGCAACAACCGCCTCAAGCGCCTGCTCGAGCTGAAGGCGCCCGAGATCATCGTCAAGAACGAGAAGCGGATGCTGCAGGAAGCGGTGGATTCGCTGCTCGACAACGGCCGCCGCGGCAAGGCGATGACCGGCGCCAACAAGCGGCCGCTGAAGTCGCTCGCCGACATGATCAAGGGCAAGGGCGGCCGCTTCCGCCAGAACCTGCTCGGCAAGCGGGTCGACTACTCGGGCCGCTCGGTGATCGTGGTCGGACCGCAGCTGAAGCTGCACCAGTGCGGGCTGCCGAAGAAGATGGCGCTGGAGCTGTTCAAGCCGTTCATCTTCAACAAGCTCGAGCTGCTCGGCCTCGCCACGACCATCAAGGCGGCGAAGCGGCTGGTGGACCAGGAAGTGCCGGAGGTGTGGGACATCCTCGAGGAGGTGATCCGCGAGCACCCGGTGATGCTGAACCGGGCGCCCACGCTGCACCGTCTCGGCATCCAGGCCTTCGAGCCGGTGCTGATCGAGGGCAAGGCGATCCAGCTGCATCCGCTGGTGTGCGCCGCGTTCAACGCGGACTTCGACGGCGACCAGATGGCGGTGCACGTGCCGCTGTCGCTCGAGGCGCAGATGGAGGCGCGCACCCTGATGCTCGCCTCGAACAACGTGCTCTCGCCCGCCAACGGCGAGCCGATCATCGTGCCGTCGCAGGACATCGTGCTGGGGCTGTACTACGGCACGCGCGAGCAGATCAACACCAAGGGCGAGGGCATGAGCTTCGCTGACATCGCCGAGGTTTCGCGTGCCTACGAGTCGCGCCAGGTCGACCTGCACGCGCGTGTCTGGGTGAGGATTCGGGAGTCCGACTTCGGGCCGGACGGCGAGATCCGGGAGAAGGTGACGCGCTACGAGACGACCATCGGCCGCGCGCTGCTGTCGGAGATCCTGCCGCCCGGACTGCCGTTCTCGCTGCTCAACAAGCCGCTCAAGAAGAAGGAGATCTCCCGGCTGATCAACGTCGCGTTCCGCCGCTGCGGGCTGCGCGAGACCGTGATCTTCGCCGACAAGCTGATGCAGGCGGGCTTTACCATGGCGACGCGCGGCGGCATCTCCTTCGGGGTGCACGACATGCGCATTCCGACCGCGAAGCACGAGTTGATCACCGCGGCCGAGGCCGAGGTGAAGGAAATCGAGTCGCAGTACACCTCGGGGCTGGTCACTGTCGGGGAGCGCTACAACAAGGTGGTCGACATCTGGTCGCGCTGCGGCGAGCAGGTGGGCAAGGTGATGATGGACCAGCTCGGCACCGAGGACACCGTCGACCACCACGGCAAGAAGGTGAAGCAGGAGGCGTTCAACTCGATCTACATGATGGCCGACTCGGGCGCCCGCGGCTCGGCGGCGCAGATCCGGCAGCTCGCCGGCATGCGCGGCCTGATGGCCAAGCCCGACGGCTCGATCATCGAGACGCCGATCACGGCGAATTTCCGCGAAGGCCTCAACGTGCTGCAGTACTTCATCTCGACGCACGGCGCCCGCAAGGGCCTCGCCGACACCGCGCTGAAGACCGCCAACTCCGGCTACCTGACGCGGCGCCTGGTCGACGTGACGCAGGACCTCGTCGTCACCGAGGACGACTGCGGCACGCAGAACGGCGTCTCGATGAAGGCGCTGGTCGAGGGCGGCGAGGTGGTCGAGGCACTGAAGGAGCGCATCCTCGGCCGCGTGCTCGCCATCGAGATGCCGCATCCCGAAACGCAGGACGTGCTGTATCCCGCGGGCACGCTGCTCGACGAGGAGGCGGTGGACACCATCGACAACCTCGGCATCGACGAGGTCAAGGTGCGCACGCCGCTCACCTGCGACACGCGCTGGGGCGTGTGCGCCAAGTGCTACGGGCGCGACCTCGGCCGCGGCTCGCTGGTCAACGTCGGCGAGGCGATCGGCGTCATCGCGGCGCAGTCGATCGGCGAGCCGGGCACGCAGCTCACGATGCGGACCTTCCACATCGGCGGCGCGGCCAGCCGGACCGCGGTGCAGAGTCACGTCGAGGCGAAGTCCGCCGGCATGGTGCGCTTTGCGCCGACCATGCGCTACGTGCAGAACGCGAAGGGCGACAAGGTCGTGATCTCCCGCTCCGGCGAGGTGATCATCGTGGACGACAACAACCGCGAGCGCGAGCGGCACAAGGTGCCGTACGGTGCGCTGCTGTCGGTCACGGACGAGAAGCCGGTGCGCGCCGGGACCAACCTCGCGAACTGGGATCCGCACCACCGCCCGATCGTGACCGAGTACGCCGGCACGGTGAAGCTCGAGCACGTCGAGGACGGCAGCACGGTGGCGAAGCAGATCGACGACGTCACCGGCCTCTCGACCCTGGTGGTGATCGACCCGAAGCGCCGCGGCAGCGCCGCCACCAAGGGCATGCGGCCGTCGGTGAAGCTGATCAACGACCAGGGCGAGGAAGCGAAGATCGCCGGCACCGACCACGCGGTGAACATCAGCTTCCCCGTGGGCGCGGTGATCGCGGTGCGCGACGGCCAGCAGGTGTCGGTCGGCGAGGTGCTCGCGCGCATTCCGCAGGAGACCTCGAAGACGCGCGATATCACGGGCGGCCTGCCGCGCGTGGCCGAGCTGTTCGAGGCGCGCTCGCCGAAGGACGCCGGGATGCTGGCAGAGGTCACGGGCACGGTCAGCTTCGGCAAGGACACCAAGGGCAAGCAGCGCCTGGTGATCACCGACATGGAGCAGCAGCAGCACGAGTACCTGATCCCTAAGGACAAGCACGTCCTGGTGCACGACGGGCAGGTGGTCAACAAGGGCGAGATGATCGTCGACGGCCCGGTCGATCCGCACGATCTGCTGCGCCTGCTCGGGGTGGAGGCGCTCGCGCGCTACATCATCGACGAGGTGCAGGACGTGTACCGCCTGCAGGGCGTGAAGATCAACGACAAGCACATCGAGGTGATCGTGCGGCAGATGCTGCGCCGCGTGCAGATCGAGGAGCCGGGCGACACGCCGTTCATCACCGGCGAGCAGGTCGAGCGCGCGGAGGTGCTGGAGGAGAACGAGAAGGCGGAGAAGGACGACAAGAAGCCGGCGACCTACTCGTACATGCTGCTCGGCATCACCAAAGCCTCGCTCTCGACTGACTCGTTCATCTCGGCGGCCTCGTTCCAGGAGACCACGCGCGTGCTGACCGAGGCGGCGATCATGGGCAAGAAGGACGACCTGAGGGGCCTGAAGGAGAACGTCATCGTCGGGCGCCTGATCCCGGCGGGCACCGGCCTCGCGTATCACAAGGTCCGCAAGGACCAGGCGGCCGAGCCGCCGATGATCGATCTGCCGCCGCCGGGCGAAGTGGCGCCGGCCGCCGAGACCGCAGTCGGCGGAAGCTGATGCGGGCGCAGGGGCCGGCGAAAAGGGCGCCTTGCGGCGCCCTTTTTCTTTTTGCCGGCGGCTGCGGAGCGCGGAGCGCTGGGAGCCGCCCGTGAAAGTGGCGACCATGCGCAGGGTGGACTACTTTGCGGGTCTCCCGCTGTGCTTCCTCGCCACCCAGCTCCTGCGCCTGGTACGGCTGGCCGCGCTGCGCGGCGGCGCTCCGGCGAAGAACGTGCTCTTCGTCGAGCTCTCGGAAATGGGCAGCGCCGTGCTGGCGGATCCGGCGATGCGCAAGATGCGCGCCGCCACGGGCTGCGAGCTGCACTTCCTGATCTTCCGCTCGAACGCGGCGAGCCTGCGCCTGCTGGGCACCGTCCCGCGCGACAACGTGTTCACGATCCGCAGCGGGCGCTTCCTCCACCTGGCCGTCGACACGCTGCGCTTCCTGGCGTGGGCGCGGCGGCGGCGCATCGACACGGCGATCGACCTGGAGCTGTTCTCCCGCTACAGCGCGCTGTTGACGGGGCTCTGCGGCGCGCGGGTGCGCGTCGGCTTCCATGCCTTCAACGACGAGGGCCTGTATCGCGGCGACATGCTCACCCACCGGGTGGCCTACAACCCGCACCTGCACATCGCCAAGAACTTCGTCGCACTGGTCAACGCCGCGCTCTCGGAAAAGCCCGAGCTGCCCTACTCCAAGACGGCGATCGACGACGGCGAAATCCGCCTCGCGCGCGCCGAGGTCGGCGCCGGCGCGCTGGCCGACGTGCGCCAGCGCATCCGCGAGTCCTTCCCGGCCTACGACGACGCGCGGCACCGCGTCGTGCTGGTGAATCCGAACGCGAGCGAGCTGCTGCCGCAGCGGCGCTGGATGCCGGAGCGCTTCGTCGCCGTGATGCGCGGCCTGCTCGCCGGAGACGAGCGGCTGCTGGTGCTGATCACCGGCTCGCCGGAGGAGCGCGAGGAGGCGGCCGGCCTGCAGCGCCGGGTGGGCGACGATCGCTGCATCAATTTTGCGGGCGCGCTGGCGCTGGAGGAGCTGCCGGCGCTGTACCGCACCGCCGTGCTCATGCTGACGAACGATTCCGGCGCGGCCCACTTCGCGGCCGTGACCGGCCTGCGCACCTTCGTGCTCTACGGCCCGGAGACGCCGCGGCTGTACGGCGCGCTCGGCAACAGCACGCCGATCTATGCCGGGCTCGCCTGCTCGCCCTGCGTGAGCGCGGCGAACCACCGCAAGACGGCGTGCCGGGACAACGTCTGTCTGCAGGTGATCACGCCGGAAGCCGTCCTGGCGCAGCTGCAGCGCGCGCTCGCCGGCAAGTGAGCGCCGAGGCCCGCTGGGACCGCTTCTGCGTCGCGGCCGTGGCCTGCGCGGTGCTGCTGAGGCTCGTCTACCTGGGCGCGCCCGAGCTGCTCTTCGAGGAGGCCTACTACTGGAACTACGCCCAGCACCCGGACATCGGGTACCTGGACCATCCCCTGGTGGTGGCCTGGATCATCCGCCTGTTCGTTTCGCTTCTCGGCAACCTCGAGATCGCGGTGCGGGCCGGAGCGTTCCTCAGCGTGCCGGTCACCGCGTTCTTCTGCTACCGGCTGACGCGCGAGCTGCTCGGCTCGGCGGCGGCCCTCCGGGCCCTCGTCCTGGTAGCGTGCCTGCCGTTCTTCTTCTTCAGCGGCTTCTTCATGAGCCCGGACGCGCCGCTCGCCGCGTGCTGGGCGGCGGCCGTGTACTACATGCATCGGGCGGCAATCGCGCAGGCCCCGCGCGCCTGGGTGGGACTCGGCGTCGCAGTCGGCCTGGGGATGATCTCGAAGTACACCATGGCGCTGCCGGCGGCCGCGTTCGTCCTCTACGTGCTCGCCGACCGAACCTCGCGCCGGTGGCTGCTGCGGCCCGAACCCTATCTCGCGGCGCTGATCGCGCTGGCGCTGTTCACGCCCGTGATCGCGTGGAACTGGCAGCACCACTGGGCGTCGTTCTCGTTCCAGAGCGAAGGCCGGCTCGAGAGCAGGTTCTCGTTCTCGCTGCCGCGCTTCGTCGTCAACGTCTTTACCTTGCTCGCGCCGACGGGCGTGCTCTCGGTGGTCGCGATCGCCGCCTGCCGCGAGAAGCTGCTGTCCGTCGGGGCCGCGGCGCCAGGCGCCGCGGCCGGGCCGGCTCGCCGGCGCAGCTATGTCCTGCTGGTCTGGTTGGCGCTGTTTCCGGTCGCCGTGTTCGCCGCGGCGAGCCTGTTTCGCGTCAGCAAGCTGAACTGGACCGGCCCGGCGTGGCTCGCGCTGCTGCCGCTCATGGCGCCGCTGGTGACGCCGGCCGGCGAGGGCGGCGCGCCTCGGCTGGTGCGGTGGTGCCGCCGGGCGTGGCCGCCGACGATCGCAATCCTGCTGTTGATCTATGCCGGCACGCTGCAGTGGCTCGGCGGCGGGCTGCCCGGCGTCGGATATCCCCCGAATACGCATCTCATCGGGTGGCGGGGATTCGGCGGCGACGTCGAGCGGCTGGTGGAGCGCCTCGAGCGGGAGACCGGGCAGGAAATCCTGGTGGTCGGCATGGACCGGAACCGGATCGCGAGCGGGCTCGCCTACTACCGCACGCGATACCTCGAGCGGGCGGGCCGCGAGACAAGCCCGGAGCCTGCGTTCGACACCGCGAGCGAGAACCTGTTCGGCGGCGTCGGACTGATGTACGCAATGTGGTTTCCCTCCCGCGGGCAGGAAGGAAAGACAATGCTGCTCGTCGGCGCCGACCGGGGGGTCCTCGAAACCAACCGGGTGTTTTCGCGGGTGGCGACCGCCGGCGCGATCGGCGAAATCCCGGTGGCCAAGGCGGGCAAGCCCGCGGGGCGCTACTACTACCGCCTTGTCACGGGCTACAGGCCCGCCGCGGGGCGCGACTGAGGGCGGCGACCGTGTCCACAGTCCGGACGCCGCCGCCGGCGGCCATGCGCGCAGCCAAAATCGCCCTTCGCTTCCTGGTGTCGGCCTCGATCCTCGCGCTGATCCTGCGCACGATCGACCTGGGCCGGGCCGGGCGGGTGCTGGAGAACGCGAGCGCCGGCTGGCTGCTGGTCGCGCTGCTGCTGCAGTTCGGCAGCACCGCGGTGTCGGTATTCCGCTGGCAACTGGTCATGCGCAACCTGGGCTTCGGCCAGAGCCCCGCGTTCTACTGGAGCAGCTACTTCAAGGCGATGTTCTTCAATCAGGGCCTGCCGACCAGCGTGGGCGGCGACGCGCTCAGGGTGCTCGACGTCGCCGCGCGCGGCTTCCGGCGCCGAGACGCGCTCGCCGCGGTCGTCATCGACCGGCTGATCGGCCTGGCCGCGCTGCTGCTGCTCGCGTTCGCCGCACACCTGGTCGACCCGAGCCTGCTGCCGGCGCCCGTGTACCGGTCGATCGTGTGGATGCTCGCCGCTGCGCTCGCCGGCTTCGTCGCGCTGGCGTTCGCCGGCCGGCTGCACTGGCTGCGACACCGTCCGCGGCTCAAGCTCGTCGTAGCCGTGTCTAACCGCCTGCGCCAGTCGCTCTCGGCGCAGCGCTTCCTGCTGTGCGCCGCGTCGCTGCTGGTGCCGCTGCTGGCGATGCTCGGGTTCTTCGCCGCGGGCCGGGCGCTGGGCCTGCGCTATGATCTGCTGACGTATTTCGCGATCGTGCCGCCGGCGCTCGTGCTCACTGTCGTGCCGGTCTCCATCGCCGGCTGGGGCGTGCGCGAGGGAGCCCTGGTTGCGCTGTTCTCGCTCATCGGTGCGGACAAGACCGCGGTCCTCATGATGTCCCTCGCCTACGGCATGATGCTCGTCGTCGTCAGCCTCCCCGGGCTGGTCGTCTTCCTCAGGGGCCGGCGCTAGCCGGGTGGCCGTGGCCGACGCAGACTTCCTGCTGCCGCGCTGGCGCACCCGCGCCCTGCTCGCGTGCAACCTGCTCGCGCTCGCGGTGCTCGCGAGCTGGCGCTGGCCGCCCGCGCGGGCGCAATGGGACAGGCTCGACGCGGCGGCGTTCCGCTTCCTCAACGCCCCGCTCGCCGGCAGCGACGGGTGGGCACGCTTCTGGAGCGTGTGCAACATGCGCCCGGTCGATCTGCTCTTCGGCCTGGTGATGCTGGCTTTCCTGATCAAGGGGGACTGGGTGTTCCCGGCGCGGCAGGTCCGGCGCGCGCTCTACGCGTTCCTCGTGGTGCTCGCGCTGGTGCTGTTGATACGGGCCGGGCCGCTGGGCGAGCTGGTGAAGGCCCTGCATTGGCAGCGGGCGAGCCCGTCGCTGAGCGTGGATGGGGCGGTGCGCCTCGCCGAGCGGTTCCCGGGCTGGGAGGGCAAGTGGCACATCAAGGATGCCTCCGGCCGGAGCTTCCCGGGGGACCACGCGGCGGTCCTGCTCTCGTGGGCGCTGTTCGTTTCCTTCGCCGCGCGCGGCTGGCGGCGGTGGCTCGCCTGGGGACTCGCGATCGCGTTCATGCTGCCGAGGCTCGTGTCGGGCGCGCACTGGCTCTCCGACAACCTGGTGGGCGGCGTCTTCGTCGGCCTGATGGCCGCGGGATGGGGCGCGTGCACGCCCTTCGCGGTGAAGGTGAGCACAGCGCTGGAGCGGCTCGGTGCGCCCCTGGTGCGGCGCCTGGGTACGCTGCCGGTGCTGAGGCGCCTGAGCGTGCTCTCCGCTCCCGATCCCGGCTAGCGCCGGGCTAGGCGGGGACTTCGCGGAATCGGCAATCCGGGTCGCGCGCGATCTGCTCCAGCAGCGCGACTTCCCACTGCAGGTAATCCTGCATCGCGGCCTCGACCTGCGTCTTGTGGTCGTAGGGCTTGTAGTAGACGTCCTCGGGCGCCTCGAGCATGCGGCTTTCGCCCTTCTCCAGCGGGTAGCCCGCCGCGCGCCAAGCGGCGGTGCCGCCCTCGAGCGCGCGCACCTCGCGCCCGAGCAGCGCGGCGAGGTCGGCGGCGGCGAAGCGCGCCAGCGCGCCGTCGGGCGAGGTGCAGACGATCGCCTTGCCCGCGAATTCGCCCGTGTGCGCGCCCAGCCTCGAGCGGATCGCGAACGCCGCGCCGGGGACGTGGCCGTCGCGGTATTGCAGGCTGGTCGCAAAATCGAGGACCCGCGCGTTGCCCTCCGCTTTCAGCTCGGCAGCCGAGAGCGTCGGGCAGGGCGGCGCCGCCGCCTGCGCGCCGGCGCCTTTCTCGAGCGCGCCGCCCAGAGCCCCCTCGACGACGAACACCTCGGGCCAGCCCATCTGCAGCAGCCACGACGCCGTCATCGTCGCACGCACGCCGTGGTCGTCGACGAGCGCGATGCGCGCGTTGCGCACCGCGGCGTAGGTGTCGGTCGCCTGCACCAGCTGCCCGCCGGGCGCGGAAATCGACCCGGCCAGGTGTCCGGCCGCGTATTCCTCCGGGGCGCGGACGTCGAACACGTAGGTGGTTCGGCCGGCCTCGCTCCGCATCCTCTCGAGGTCTTTGCTCGAAATGCGATGGATCGAGAACCGCTTCGCGACGCGATCGGCGGCCTGCTTCGCCTTGCGCAGGCCCTCGGCCGAGGGCTGCGGCACCGCGCGCGTCTGCCCGTGCTCCAGCTCGAGGCCCGCAAGGTGCCAGCCCATGGTGCCGTTCTTCAGGGCCACGACCCTGTTGGGGATGCCCGCATTGATCAGCGACTGCGCCCCGATGATCGAGCGCGTGCGCCCGGCGCAGTTCACCACCACCAGCGTCGACGGGTCGGGCGCGGCCTCGTGCACGCGGTACACGAGCTCCGCGCCGGGACAGTCGAGCGCGCCCGGGATGTTCATGACGCGAAATTCGCCCATCGGGCGGGAATCGAGCACCACCAGCTTCTCGCCCGCGTCGAGCTTCGCCTTCAGCTCCGCGGCACCGATGCGCGGCGTGTCCGCACGGTGCTCCACGTGCTCTCCGAACGCCTTGGAAGGCACGTGCATGCCCGAATAGAGCGCGAACCCGGCGTCCTTCCAGGCCGCGAGGCCGCCCGCGAGCACGTCGATGTTCCGGTAACCGAGGCGCCGCAGCACCGCGGCGGCGCGCTGCGCCAGGCGCTCGTCGTCGTCCACCAGCACGATGCGGGTCGCGGTCCGCGGCACCAGGCGGCCGATTCGCTGCTCCAGGCGCGACAGCGGCGCGGAGCTGGCGAGGAACGGATGGCCGCGTGCGTGCACGCCCTCCTCGCGCACGTCGAGGATCGCGAGTTCGCCGCCGCCGGCGGCGAGCGCGCGCACTTCCGCGGGCGGGATGCGCGGGCTGAATACGACCGGCTTGGCCATGAAGCGCGCGTATGCGCCCCCCGTGCTCGAGGGGAAGGTGATGCGCTCCGGCAGGTCCTCCAGCGTCTTGCCGTAGAGGTGGAGGTGGAGCGATTCCTCCTTGCTCGTGACCTCGATGGTGTGGAAATCGTTCGGCAGCATGGCGCATGCGCTGCCGCGGCGGATGGTCTGCTCGTGGGTCCTGCGCAGGCGCCCTTCGCCCGGCACCTCCTCGGCATCGGTGCGCTCGTAGAAGACGTTGTGCTCGTCGCCGTAGACGCCCGCGATCGAGGCCCACGTGGTGTGGTTGTGCGGCGGCTGCGCCTTGCCGGGCACGCCCGCCGAGCCGTAGAGCGCGAAGCGGCCGTCGGGGTCCTCGGCCAGGTGGTAGATCGTGCCGGGCCGCCCCGGCGCATTGGCGAAGTGCTGCGGCGGAAACAGCTCGCCGCGGTTCGCGAGCGCGATCAACTCGGCCTTAATCCGCTCCAGGCTCGCGCGCGTCACCCCCTCGGCGGCCTCGATCGCGCGCGCCCGCGCGATGAGATCGGCGACCGCCTCGGCGCGGCGCTGCTGGACGTTCGCTCCGGTGTTCATTTGCCCTCCGCCGTCTCGTAGTTCTTGAGAGCGACCTTGCCGTTGACGAAGCCGATCGTGATCACCGCAGCCCCGCTCGACCACCTGGACGAGGTCCCCGAGAGGCCGAGCAGGCTCTTGCTCGAGGATTCCGTCGGGCTGCCGAGGATCGCCTGAACCTGCTCCTCGGTCATGCCCATGTTGATCTTGGCGAAGTTCTCCTGGGTCACCCGGGAGCAGGCCGCCAGCGCGAGCAGTCCGGCGAGCGCGAGCGCGCGCAGCTTCATGCCGACACTATAATCGTTTCGTGCTCGTGCGACCTGCTGCGCCGCAAGACTTGCCGACGATCCAGTCGATCTACGCGCACCACGTGCTGCACGGGCTCGCCTCTTTCGAGGAGGAGGCCCCGCCGCTCGAGGAGATGCGGCGGAGGTTCGACGAGGTTGCCGGGCGCGGCCTGCCGTACTTCGCGGCCGAGGAGGCGGGCGAGGTGGTGGGCTACGCCTATTGCGCGCCCTACCGCTCCCGTTCCGCCTACCGCTACACGCTCGAGGATTCGGTGTACGTGCGCGAAGGCCGGCAGGGCAAGGGCATCGGCCGCGCGCTGCTCGGCGAGCTCGTCGGCGCCTGCGAGGCGCTGCCCTACCGGCAGATGATCGCGGTGATCGGCGACAGCGCGAACCTGGCCTCGGTCGCGCTGCACGCCAGTCTCGGCTTCGTGCGCTGCGGCAGCCTGCGCTCCTCGGGCTACAAGTTCGGCCGCTGGGTGGACACGGTGCTGATGCAGCGCGCGCTCGGCCCAGGCGACGGCGCGAAGCCCTAGCCGCCCATCCTCAGCACCACCTTGCCCTTCACCTTGCGCGCGGCCATGAGCTTGAGTGCCTCGGCCGCCTGCGCGAGCGGAAAAGTCTGCGACACGTGCGGCTTGAGCTTGCCCTCCGCGTACCAGGCGCCGAGCTGCTTCAGGCTCGCGGCGAAGGCCTGGGGCTCGCGGCGCGCGAAGTCGCCCCAGAACACGCCCACAATCGAGCAGCCCTTCAGCAGCGTGAGGTTGAGCGGGATCTTGGGAATGTCGCCGGCGGCGAAGCCGACCACCAGCAGGCGCCCCCGCCAGGCCGTGGAGCGCAGCGCGGGCTCGGTGTAGGGGCCGCCCACCGCGTCGTAGACCACATCCACGCCCTTGCCGGCGGTGAGCGCCTTGATGCGCTCGCGCATGTCCTCGGTCGCGTAGTCGATGCCTTCGTCGGCGCCGTGCTGCCGGCAGACCTCGAGCTTCTCCGCGCTGGAGGCGCACGCGATTACGCGGGCGCCGAGCGCCTTGCCGATCTCGATCGCCGCGATGCCGACGCCGCCCGCCGCGCCCAGCACCAGCAGCGACTCGCCAGCCTTGAGCGCGCCGCGGTCGCGCAGCGCGTGGTCGGAGGTGGCATAGGTGAGGAGGAACGCCGCCGCGCTCTCGAAGTCCATTCCCTGCGGCATCGGCACCAGGCGCGAGGCGTCCACCTTGACCTCCTCGGCGAAGGCGCCGTAGGTGGTGAACGCGATCACGCGGTCGCCCGGCTTGAACCCGGTTACGCCTTCGCCGACCTGCTTGATCACGCCCGAGAGCTCGCTGCCGGGCGCGAACGGCAGCGGCGGCTTGAACTGGTACTTGTTCTGGATGATGAGGACGTCGGGGAAGTTCGCGCTCGCCGCCCGGACGCTGACCACGGCCTCGCCGGCGCCGGCGACGGGAGAAGGCAGCTCCTCGAGCACCAGCGACTCGGGCGGCCCGTACTGCTTG
>DATJXO010000115.1:0-27577 GCA_035500055.1 Burkholderiales bacterium
GACCTCGATCGAGGCCACCTGCTCCAGCATCATGCGGATGCGCGGGCTCTGGTCCTGCTTGTGGAAATACGAGCCGACGCGCTTCTTCAGGTCTCCCGCCTTGCCGACGTAGAGCGCGTCGCCGCCGGCGCCGAGCATGCGGTACACGCCCGGCAGCCCGGGCAGGCCGGCGACGAAGGACTTGGCGTCGAACACGTTAAGTCATTATAAATCGTGTAAAATTCGCGCCTTTTTCGCAGCCCGAAACCCCGTCATGGCCAAGGTTGAAGCAGTCGAGATCCGCCCCGGCAACCTGCTGGAGTGGAACAAGCGCGTCTGGCGCGTGCTCAAGAGCTACCACGTCCACGTCGGCGGGCGCGGCGGCGCCTTCATGCAGGTCGAGATGAAGGACATCGAGTCCGGCACCAAGACCAACCAGCGCTTCCGCACCGAGGACAAGGTCGAGCGCGCCTTCGTCGAGCCGCGCGAGATGTCGTTTTCCTACCAGGACGGCGACAACTACGTCTTCATGGACAAGGAAAGCTACGACGAGCTGCGCCTGTCGGCGGAGTTCCTGGAGGGCCAGTCGGGATACCTGCTGCCCAACGCCGAGGTGCAGGTCAACTTCTACGACGGCCGGCCGATCGGGCTGGAGCTGCCGCCCTCGGTGGTGCTCACCGTGCAGGAGACCGAGCCCGGCATCAAGAACGCGACCGCGACCAACACCTTCAAGCCGGCCAAGACCGAGACCGGCCTGATCGTGCAGGTGCCGCCGTTCATCAACCAGGGCGAGAAGATCAAGGTGTCGACCAACGACGGCACCTACATGGAGCGCGCGTAGCGCCTCGCGGGGCTGCGGCCCGGGCGCCCGGACGGCGCCTCAGTGGCGCCGGTTCGGGAACAGCCGGGAAGCCTGCCACATGTAGAACGCGACCGGGTCGGACGCGGACAGCACCGTGCCGTTTGGCGACACGATCTGCGCGCGCAGCGTGTGGGTGCCGCGGTCGACTCCGCTCAGCGCGATGGTGTCGCCGGCCGCCGAGGCCACGCGCTCGCCGTCGAGCAGCACCGCGACGCGGTCTCCGGCGCGCAGCTTTGGAGAAACCGAGACCACCACTGCGACGTCGCCGCGATTGTCGTGCACGGTCTCGTTCTGGGTCGGGGCGACGATGCTCAGCGTATCGTAGACCGCAGCCTGCGCGCTGCCGATCGCCGGCACGGCGAGCAGGAACGCGAGCGTCAAGTGAATCGATTTCCTCATGCCGCCAGCATAGGCTAGCCGTCTTACCCCAGCCTTAAAGCCGGGGCTCAGCCCGCGGCGATTCGCTCCAGCGCGGCTTGCGCCTCGCGGTAAGCGACGCTCTTGCGCAGGTCGCGCCCGCCCTGGCGGTGCATGCGCTCCAGCCTCGCGGGCCTCGCGAGCGGCGCGTCGCTCAGGGATGCCAGCAGCCGCTCCTGGCCTTCGGGATCCTGGCACAGCAGCACCATGTCGCAGCCCGCGGCGAGCGCCGCCCTCGCCCGCTCCTGAATCCCGCCGGCGGTGCTCGCGCCTTCCATCCCTAGGTCGTCGCTGAAGATCAGGCCGTCGAAGCCGAGCTTGCCGCGCAGCACGTCCTGCAGCCAGTAGCGCGAATAGCCCGCGGGCTCGGCGTCGGCCTTGGGATAGATCACGTGCGCCGGCATCACCGCGGCAAGCCCCGCCGCGATCGCCGCACGGTACGGCGCGACGTCCTTATTCAGGATGGTGGCCGGCTCGCGCTCGTCGCGCGGCACGCCGACGTGCGAATCGACCGCCGCGAAGCCGTGGCCGGGGAAGTGCTTGCCGACAGCCGCCATGCCGCCCGCGGCGAAGCCCTTCACCAGCTCGGAGCCGAGCACGCCTACCGCGTTCGGGTCGTAGTGCAGCGCCCGGTCGCCGATAACCGCGCTGGTGCCGTAGTCGAGGTCGAGCACCGGCGCGAAGCTGAAGTCGACGCCGTGGGCGGCGAGCTCGGCCGCGGCGACGTAGCCCACCGCGTGCGCAGCCCGCAGCGCCGCGTCGCGGTCGCGGTCCCATTGCACGCCCAGCGCGCGCATCGTCGGCAGCGCGGTGAAGCCCTCGCGATAGCGCTGGATGCGGCCTCCCTCGTGATCCACGCAAATGAAGAGCTCGGGCGTCCGCAACCCTCGTATTTCATTCGTCAGATCATAAAGTTGTTGAGGGTTCTGGAAGTTGTGCGCGAAGAGTATGACCCCCCCGGCTGCCGGATGCTGCAGGCGGCGCCGGTCGTCCTCTGCGAGGGCCGGGCCCGCCGGGTCGAGCACCACCGGCCCGGGCGGCAGGCGCTTCCTCAAGCCGCCGCCTCGAGCACCACGGTGGCGGCCGCGATCTCGTCGCCGTCGGTCAGCGACAAGTGGGCGGAGCGGATCCTGCGCTGCCTGAGCAGGTCCTCCAGCTCCGCGGTGAACCTCAGCACCGGCCTGCCGGAGCTCAGGTTCTCGACCCATACCCCATGCCAGTTGGCCGGGGCGTGGATCCCCGTGCCGAGCGCCTTGGTGAACGCCTCCTTGGCGGCGAAGCGCTTGGCGAGGTACGCAGCCGGCTGGCGGTGGGCGCGAAAGCGCCGCAGCTCGGGCTCGCACAGGATGCGCCGGGCAAAGCGCTCGCCGAAGCGCTCCAGCGCGCGCCGGATCCGCCCGATCTCGATCAGGTCGGTGCCGATGCCGTAGATCATGCCGCCGCGCGCGCGGCCTCGACGATCAGGCGCTTCATCTCGCGCACCGCCTCGCGCATGCCGACGAACATGGCGCGCGACACGATCGCGTGCCCGATGTGCAGCTCGCGCACCCCGGGCAGGCGCGCCACCGGCTCGACGTTGAAGTAGTTGAGCGCGTGCCCGGCGTTGAACCGCATGCCGAGGGCGCGGATTCTCTCGCCGACCTTGCCTATCCTCTTCAGCTGCGAGACGACCGCTGGGCTCTCGGCGTCGCGGCCCCTGGCATGGAAGGCGTGCGCATACGGCCCGGTGTGCACCTCGCACACCGAGGCGCCGACGCGCCGGGCGGCCTCGACCTGCCCCGGGTCGGCGTCGATGAAGACCGAAACCACGATCCCGGCGTCGGCGAGCTGCGACACGAACTTCTTCAGCGGCTTCTCGCGCGCGACGATGTCCAGCCCTCCCTCGGTGGTGATCTCCTGCCTTCCCTCGGGAACGAGCATCGCCATCTCGGGACGGACGCGGCGCGCGATGCGCACCATCTCCTCGGTCGCAGCCATCTCGAGGTTGAGCTTGATGTGGGTCAGCTCGCGCAGGCGCCCGACGTCCTTGTCCTGGATGTGGCGCCGGTCCTCGCGCAGGTGCACGGTGATGCCGTCGGCGCCGCCGAGGTGCGCCTCCACCGCGGCCCACACCGGGTCGGGCTCGTAGGTGCGCCGCGCCTGGCGCACGGTCGCAACGTGGTCGACGTTGACGCCGAGCTCGATCACAGGTCCTGCAGCTCCGCCAGCACGGCGCGGGTATGCAGCGCCTGCGCGCCGAGGCGCTCGCCGATCAGCGCGCGCATCAGGCGGCGCGCCTCCTCGCGGGTCCTCGGATCCTCGTAGTTGTCGCTCGCCATGTCGATCAGGGTCCGGCCGCTGACCACGGCCTCGCCAGATTCGCGCCGCGTCTCCACCGGCCCGCGCTCCGACTCGTAGGCGTAGCGCTTGACCGGATCGATCGCCGCGCCGCTCTCCGCCTCGCGATCGAGCACCGGAGCATACCCGAGTTCCGCCAGCAGCCTGCGCTCGAAGCCGCGCAGCACCGCGGCATGCCTGGCCGCGGCCGCCAGCCCGGCGAGCGCGCCGCCGTAGGCGTCGTACAGCGACTCGTGTGCGTCTTCCCGCGGCAGCAGGCGCAGCAGCAGCTCGTTCAGGTAGAAGCCGCACATCAGCCCGACGCCGGCGAGCGAGCCGTGGCCGCCCGCCCACTCGGCGCCGACCAGGTTGCGCAGCTCGGCCGCGCCGGACCACGACAGGCGCAACGGGTGGAAGGCGAGCAGCACGCCGCGCAGCGCCGAGCGCGGGCGCCGCGCGCCGCGGGCGAGCAGCCCGAGGCGGCCGTGGCGCCGGGTGAAGACCTCGACGATCAGGCTGGTCTCGCGGTACGGATGCGCGTGCAGCACGAAGCCCGGCTCGTGATCGATCCTGCGCTTCATCGCGGCTACCCGTATCCCAGCTGCCGCAGCAGGCGCGCGTCGCGCGTCCAGTCGCGCTTCACCTTGACCCAGGCCCCGAGGTAGACCTTGCCGCCGAAGAGCCGCTCCATGTCCTTGCGCGCCGCGCTCGAGACGCGCTTCAGCATCTCGCCGGCGCGGCCCACCACGATCGCCTTCTGGCTGCCGCGCTCGACCCAGATCACCGCCTCGATGCGGCGCAGGGCGAGCCGGCCGCCGCGGCGCTCCTCGCGGAAGCTCTCGATGCTGACGTCGCAGCGGTACGGGAGGTCCTCGCCGAGGAAGCGGAACAGCTTCTCGCGCAGCAGCTCGGCGGCGAGGAAGCGCTCGTCGCGGTCGGTCAGCTGCCCGGCGGGGTACGCCGCCGGCGCCTCCGGCAGCAGCCCCCGCAGCACCCGCTCCAGTTCCGCCAGGTTGCGCCCGGTGCGCGCCGAGACCGGGACGATGGCCGCGAAGTCGCGCTCGCGCCGCAGCCGCTCGAGGAACGGCAGCAGCTCGGCGGCGGCGGGCACGAGGTCGACCTTGTTGACCACCGCCACCACCGGCACCGACGGCGGGATGCCCGCGAGCGCCGCGCGGTCGGCGTCGCCGAAACGCAGCGCCTCGACCACCAGCGCGGCGACGTCGCATTCGCGCGCGCCTTCCGCCGCGCGGCGGTTGAGCGCGCGGTTGAGCACGCCGCCGTGGCGCAGCTGGTAGCCCGGCAGGTCCTCCACGATCATCTGGCACTGCGCGCCGCTGACCACGCCGCGCACCGCGTGCCGCGTGGTCTGCGCCTTGGGCGAGACGATCGCGAGCTTCGCGCCCGCGAGGCGGTTGAGCAGGCTCGACTTCCCGGTGCTCGGCCGGCCGACCAGCGCGACCGTGCCACAGCGGTGCCCGCTCATGCGCCGAGCTGCTCGAGCACCCCGGCGGCCGCTTGCTGCTCGGCGCGCCGCCGCGAGCTGCCGCTGCCGGTCGCCGCGACCCCCAGACCGGGCACCGCGCACTCGACCTCGAAGGTGAGGCGCTGCTTCGGCCCGTGCGCCGACAGCAGGCGGTACTCCGGCATCGGCCGCCGCAGGCCCTGCAGGTGCTCCTGCAGGCGCGTCTTGGCGTCCTTCTCCACGGCCTCGGGGTCGATCCCGGAGAGCGCGTCGCCGAAGCTGTGGGCGATGGCGGCGCGCGCCGCCTCGTAGCCGCCGTCGAGCAGTGCGGCGCCGTACACCGCCTCGAGCGCGTCGGCGAGGATCGAGGGCCGGTCGGCGCCGTCGTTCACCGCCGCCGCCTCGCCGAGCCGCAGGAAGCCGGCCAGGCCGAGCTGGCGCGCGATCCCGGCGAGGAACGACTCGCGCACCAGGCTGGAGCGCGCGCGCGTCAGCTTGCCCTCGGGAAGCTGCGGAAACTTCCGGAACAGCTCCTCCGCGACCACGCAGGCGAGCACGCAGTCGCCGAGGAACTCGAGCCGCTCGTTGTGCGGCGAGCCGTAGCTGCGGTGCGTCAGCGCCTGCTCGAGCAGCGCCGAGTCGCGGAAGCGGTAGCCGATTCTCTTCTCGAGGGCCGCGTGGCGCGCCGCCATCACGCCGCGGGCGCTACGACCCCGAGCTGACGGCCGCGAAATTGATGTAGACCCCGATGTTGGCGACCAGCGGGATTTCCTTGCGGTAGTGCACCGACACGGTCTCGGTGCCGCTGTCGTCCTTGCCGATCTCGAGGTCGTTGGGGCCGACCGCGGTGAAGTCGTCGATCGTCTGGTGGGCCACGAACGACTTGCGGACCTCCGAAGGCGAAGCCCCGCCGCGCGCCTCGGCGCCGACTGCGTTGACCGCCTTCTTGATGGCGAAGAACTCGATGTACGACGGCGCCAGCTTCATCGCCAGCAGGCCGAAGAAGATGAAGAGGACGCCCAGAAAGAGCAACCCCACGAGACTCACTCCCCGCTGCGATTTGCGCATGCCTGACCTCCGTCGATTCGCCGCCGCCGCGCCGCTTAGTGGAACCTGCCGAAGCGGCCGAGCTCGTTGAAATTGAGCCAGATGAAGAATGCCTTGCCGACGATGTTCGCCTCCGGCACGAAGCCCCAGACGCGGCTGTCGCTCGAGTTGTCGCGATTGTCGCCCATGACGAAGTAGTGGCCCGCCGGCACCGTGCACGCCATGCCGTCGGTATTGTAGTTGCAATTCCCCGCCAGGGGGAATGCGTGCGACTGCGGCACCGCCGCGGGGGCGTCCTCCTCGAGGAGGATCTGGTGCTCGACGCCGTCCAGGTTCTCGATGTAGCGCCGCGTGTACTGCATGCGCTCGCGCGACAGGTAGTCGCCGATGCGGCGCTCCGGGATCAGGTGGCCGTTGATGATGAGGCGCTTGTCCCGGTACTCGACGTGGTCGCCGGGCATCCCCACCACCCGCTTGATGTAGTCGAGCGACGGATCCTCCGGGTAGCGGAACACCATCACGTCGCCGCGGTGCGGCTCGCCGATCGCCACCACCTTGGTGTCGATCACCGGCAGCCGGATGCCGTAGGCAAACTTGTTCACCAGGATGAAGTCGCCGACCAGCAGCGTCGGGATCATCGAGCCCGAGGGAATCTTGAACGGCTCGACCAGGAACGAGCGCAGCAGGAACACGATCAGGATCACCGGAAAGAAGCTGACCGAGTATTCGACCCACCACGGCTGCCTCGCCTCCTGCGGCCGCTTCTTGCGCAGCAGCGCGATCTCCAGCAGCCACACCAGCCCCGTCACCACCAGCAGCAGGAACAGGAACAGGGCGAAGCTCATCGCCCCTCCGTCCCGCGCTGCAGCACCGCGAGGAACGCTTCCTGCGGGATCTCGACCGCGCCCACCTGCTTCATGCGCTTCTTGCCCTCCTTCTGCTTCTCCAGCAGCTTGCGCTTGCGCGTCACGTCGCCGCCGTAGCACTTGGCGATCACGTTCTTGCGCAGCGCCTTGACGTTCTCCCGCGCCACGATGTTGGCGCCGATCGCCGCCTGGATCGCGATGTCGAACATCTGCCGCGGGATCAGGCCGCGCAGGCGCTGCACCAGCTCGCGGCCGCGCTGCTGCGCCGACTCGCGGTGCACCATCGCCGAAAGCGCGTCGACCCGCTCGCCGTTGACCAGCACGTCGAGCCGCACCACGTCGGCGGCGCGGTACTCCTTGAAGTCGTAGTCGAGCGAGCCGTAGCCGCGCGTCGTCGACTTCAGCCGGTCGAAGAAGTCCATCACCACCTCGGCGAGCGGCAAATCGTATGAAAGCACCACGTGTCTTGCGGCGTAGTGCATGCCGGTCTGGATACCGCGCTTCTGCAGGCACAGCGTCATCACCGGCCCGACGTATTCCTGCGGCAGGAAGATCGTCGCCGCGATGACCGGCTCGCGGATCTCGGCGACCCGGGAAAGGTCTGGCAGCTTCACCGGGTTGGAGACCTGCTCCGCGCCGCCGTCGCGCAGCTGCACCTCGTAGACCACCGACGGCGCGGTGGTCACCAGCGACACGCCGTGCTCGCGCTCCAGCCGCTCCTGCACGATATCCATGTGCAGCAGGCCGAGGAAGCCGCAGCGGAAGCCGAAGCCCAGCGCCTGCGAGGTCTCGGGCTCGTAGTGCAGCGAGGCATCGTTCAGGTGCAGCTTCTCCAGCGCCTCGCGCATCGCCTCGTACTGGTTCGCCTCGACCGGGTACAGGCCGGCGAACACCTGCGGCTTGATCTCCTTGAAGCCGGGCAGCGCCCGCTCCGCCGGGCGGTCGGCCCGCGTCAGCGTGTCGCCCACCTTGGCGGCGCGCAGCTCCTTGATCCCGGCGACCACGAAGCCCACCTCGCCCGCGCCGAGCGCCTCCTTCTGCCGCGACTTCGGCGTGAACACGCCCACCTGCTCGCAGCCGTAGGCGGCGCCGGCGCTCATCAGCAGGATGCGGTCCTTGGGCCGCAGCGTGCCCTCGACGACCCGCACCAGCATCACCACGCCGACGTAGTTGTCGAACCAGGAGTCGATGATCAGCGCCTGCAGGCGCGCCTCCGGGTCGCCGCGCGGCGCCGGCACGCGCGCGATGATCGCCTCGAGGATCTCCGGCACGCCGTCGCCGCTCTTGGCGCTGGCGCGCAGCGCGCCGTGCGCCGGGATCCCGATCACGTCCTCGATCTCCGCGATCGCGTTGTCGGCGTCCGCCGACGGCAGGTCCATCTTGTTCAGCACCGGGATCACCTCGACGCCGAGCTCGGTCGCGGTGTAGCAGTTGGCTACGGTCTGCGCTTCCACCCCCTGCGAGGCGTCCACCACCAGCAGCGCGCCCTCGCACGCCGACAGCGAGCGGCTCACCTCGTAGGAGAAGTCGACGTGCCCCGGCGTGTCGATGAGGTTCAGCAGGTACGTCTCCCCGTCGCGCGCGCGGTACTCGAGCGCCGCGGTCTGCGCCTTGATCGTGATGCCGCGCTCGCGCTCGAGCTCCATCGAGTCGAGCACCTGCTCGGCCATCTCGCGCTCCGACAGCCCGCCGCAGAGCTGGATGAAGCGGTCCGCCAGCGTCGACTTGCCGTGGTCGATGTGCGCGATGATCGAAAAGTTGCGGATGCGGCTCTGCGCCATGGATAAAGAAAGAGGGCGCCCCCGGACCGGAGGCACCCTCTGCGGATGCACCCGCTATTCTAGCTCACCCCTTGTCGCTCAGCCCGTGGATGGTGACGAACGCGGTCGCCTCGCCGCGGCGCACCAGCAGGGTGATCACCGCATCCTTCTCGAGCGAGGCGAGCAGCTTGTTGAACTGGTCCGCCGTCTTCAGCTCGGTATGCTGTCCCTTGTGCACCAGCGTCAGCAGGACGTCGCCGCGCCGTACGTCGGCGCGCGCCTCGGGCTTGACGTCGGTCACCACCACGCCGTGCCCGATCCTCAGCTCTTCCTTCTGCCGCGCCGACAGCTCGCCGACGACGAAGCCGAGCCGGTTCGCCGTCGTCTCCGGCGGCTGCTGCGACTTCGGCTCCGCCTGCGCCGCGATCCGCTCCTCCTGCAGCTCGCCCACGCCGACGGAGAGCGTGCGCATCGCGCCCTTTCTCCAGACCTGCATCTCCGCGGTCGAGCCCGGCCGCGTGCCGCCGACGATGCGCGGCAGGTCGCTCGAGGAATCGACCGTCTTGCCGCCGAAGCGCGTGATGATGTCGCCCGTCTCGACGCCCGCCTTGGCCGCCGGGCTGCCCTTCTCGACCGACACCACCAGGGCGCCGCGCGCGCGGTCGAGGCCGAACGAGGTGGCGAGGTCCTTGCTGACGTCCTGGATCACCACGCCGATGCGGCCGCGCGAGACGCGGCCGTTCTCGCGCAGCTGCTTCTGCACGTCCAGCACGACGTCGATCGGGATGGCGAACGACAGCCCCTGGTAGCCGCCGGAGCGGCTGTAGATCTGGGAATTCACGCCCACCACCTCGCCGCGCATGTTGAACAGCGGCCCGCCCGAATTGCCCGGGTTGATCGCGACGTCGGTCTGGATGAAGGGCACGAAGTTCTCCTGCGGCAGCCAGCGGCCCTTGGCCGAGACGATTCCCGCGGTCACCGTGTTCTCGAACCCGAACGGCGAGCCGATCGCGACCACCCATTCGCCCACCTTGAGCTTGGAGGCGTCGCCGACCCGCACCGTGGGCAGGGCGCTGCCCGGCTCGATCTTGATCAGCGCCACGTCGGTGCGCTTGTCGGCACCGATCATCCTGGCCTTGAACTCGCGCTTGTCGGTGAGCTTGACGTTGATCTCGTCCGCGCCCTCGACCACGTGCGCGTTGGTGATGATGTAGCCGTCCGGGCTGACGATGAACCCGGAGCCGAGCGAGCGGTTCTCCTGGCGCGGCGCGGGCTGCGGCACGCGCGGGATGAAGCGGCGGAAGAACTCCTGCATCTCCTCGTCCTCCAGGCCCGGGATCTGGGGCAGGCCGGCGGGGCGGCGCAGCGTCTCGGTGGTGCTGATGTTGACCACCGCCGGCCCCTCCTCCTCGACCAGGCGCGTGAAGTCGGGCAGCTCGCGCGTCTGGGCGCAGGCCAGCGCGCTGACGGCAAGCGCGCAGAGCGCGACGTAGGCTTGCAACCATTTCATGCGGTTTCTCCCTTACTGCGGGCGGCGGTACTCGACGGTATTGCCGATCCGCTGCACGCTCGCCGCCGGCGTCTCGCCGACGACGGTGACGACGTGGTCCGCCACCCGCCGCGTGTAGATGTTGAACGCGCCGAGCGTGGACAGGCCGGGGCGCACGGTGTGCGCGCGGCCGGCGAGCGGCTCGATGAATACCGACACGGCAGCGATGCCGTCGGAATAGACCACCTGCCCGACCGGGTGCGACGCGCCCAGCCGCCGCGTCACCTCGGTGACCTTGTGGAACCCGGGCAGCGCCGCGCCCACGGTCCAGCCCTCGCCCGCCAGGTCCGCCGGCGCCACCGCCGCGTCCTCGATACGCCAGTTGCCCGCGCGCGGGCGCGCCTCCACCTGCCGCCGCGGCACGCTGCCGATCGACAGTTGCGTGAAGACGAACTGCTCCACCGTCTCGCCCTTGCGGTTGAAGGTGCGCGCTTTCAGCAGCATGCCGCTCTTGCGGTCGCTCCAGAGCTTGTAGCCGTAGCGCAGGTCGTCCTTCGGGGCGAGCACCACCGAGTCGCAGTCGTAGCCGGCGATGCGGGTCGAATCGCCCCGCGTGATCGTGTAGCTCTGCTCCAGCTCCGACAGCCGCTCCGGCAGCAGCGCCGGGAAGGCGTGCTGCGTGCCCCTGCGCTCGACCCTGACGACGTGGCTGTCCGGCAGGTAGCAGCGCACGGTGTCGCGCGTGCGCACGATCTCGCGCGGCGCGCCGTCGAGCACCTCGACGCGCTCGACGCCGCCCTTGGGGCCCGCCTGCCGCAGGATGCGCGAGGTCTCGGCACGGTCGCCCTGCTGATAGACGAACGTCCCCGTGTAGGAGAGCTTCTCGGTCGCCTGGTAGATCCGCCGCAGCAGCGTCATGCCGTCGGCTGGCGCGGAGGAAGCGGCGCCGGCGGGGGCGCCGGCCGGCGCGGCGTGGGGCTGCGCCAGCACCAACCCGCCCCAGAGCGCCGGCACGACGACGAGCGCCCGGATCACTGCTTTCGCGCCTCCTCTTCGCTGGAGACGGTGCGCACGTAGGGCGCCATGCCCTGCAGGGAATTGAGCGGCGAGTAGCTCTGGTGCGCCAGCAGGTACTCGGTGGCGGTCTCGGGAGGCGGCACGCGCGCCGGCTCGGCTTCGGCCAGCGGCGCCGGCGCCGCCATCTGCACCGCGACCTGCTGCGGCGCCACGCCGCCCTGCGGCGAGAACGCCATCCATGCCACCAGCGCCACCGCGGCCACGCTTGCCGCCGCCGACAGCGCAGCCCAGCGCAGGCGCCGCGCTGGCGCGGCCGCCGCGCGAGGCGCGATCACCGTCGGCTCAGCGGACAGGCGCACGGCGACGCGCGCGGCGAAGCCCGCCGAAAGCAGGCGCGTGTCGCCCATGACGTCCCCGATCAGGTGGTACGCGCGCCAGGCCTCGCGCGCCTCGCCCTCGCCCCGCAAGGCCTCGAGCGGGCCCGCGGCCTCCTGCCGGTCCAGCTCCCCGTCCATCAGCGCCGAGATTTCCGACCTCATGTCACCACCTCTTGTCCTTGGCCGCGTTCAGCAGCGGCCTGAGGCGCTCCGCGATCGCCTCGCGCGCGCGGAAGATCCGGGAGCGCACGGTGCCGATCGGGCAATCCATCATCTTCGCAATCTCCTCGTAGCTCATGCCCTCGAGCTCGCGCAACTGTATCGCGCTGCGCAGCTCCTCGGGGAGCCCTTCGATCGCCGCGTTCACGGTCGCCGCGATCTCCTGCGACAGCAGCACGCTTTCCGGCGTGTTGATGTCGCGCAACTGCTCGCCTGCCTCGTAGCCCTCCGCATCCTCGGCCCCCACCTCGGTCGAGGTCGGCGCCCGCCGCCCCATCGCCACCAGGTAATTCTTGGCGGTGTTGATGCCGATCCGGTACAGCCACGTATAAAAGGCGCTGTCGCCGCGGAACGAAGGAAGCGCCCGGTAGGCCTTGATGAACGCTTCCTGCGTCACATCCTCGACCTCGCCAGGATCCCGGATGAGCCGCGACAGCAGCCGGGCGAGCTTGCGCTGGTACTTTTCCACCAGCAGCTCGAAGGCCCTCTTATCTCCGCGCTGCGCGCGCTCAACCAGCTGACGGTCTACCTCGCGCTCAGACACGGCGGCCGGACCCCCCGCCCGTCTTGCCTATGCGCAACAGACAGTTAGCCTCGAAAATAGTTCGGTTCACGGGTTGACCCGGCTCAAGACTGCGGCCCCTGGGTGGCCGCGCCGGCGAGCCGTCCCCACAGCGCCCAGACCCGCAGCCGGCGGAAGTCCTCGGCCGCCATCATGCCCCGCGTCACCAGCAGCCCGCGCCGGATACCGGCCGGCAGCCGCAGGGCCACCCAGAACCGGGTCACCCCGGCGCCCCTGACGGCGGCGACCGGGCGGCTGGCGCCGTCGGCGCGCTCGAGGCTGGCCGCGCCGCCGGGAAAGATGAGCAGCGCCCGCGGCGCCCGGGCGCCCTTCAGCAGGGCGCGGTCGCGCGCCGCGGCCAGCCCGCGCGCCGCCGCCAGCCCCGCCAGCGCCCATCCCGCCGCGCCCTCGAGTGCCGCCAGCAGGCAGGCGCCCGCCGCGCCGTGCAGCGCGACGATCGCCGCGGCCAGCGCCAGAGAGGGCGAGAGCTCGAGCCGCACCGCCGGCCCCGCGTCAGGCGCGCTTGAAGACCAGCGTGCCGTTGGTGCCGCCGAAGCCGAAGGAGTTGGACAGCGCGGTGCGGATGGCCATCTTGCGAGCCGCGTTCGGCACGTAGTCGAGGTCGCACTGCGGGTCCGGCGTCTGCAGGTTGATGGTGGGCGGCGAGACCTGCTCGACCAGCGCCAGCACGCTGAACACCGCCTCGACAGCGCCAGCGGCGCCGAGCAGATGCCCGGTCATCGACTTGGTGGAGTTGACCGCGACCTGCTTCGCGCGCTCCCCGAGCAGGCGCTTCACCGCCACCGTCTCGGCGATATCGCCCAGCGGCGTCGAGGTGCCGTGCGCGTTGATGTAGTCGATGCTTTCCGGGCCGAGCCCGGCATCGCGCAGCGCGTTGCGCATGCAGCGGAACGCGCCGTCGCCGTCCTCCGCGGGCGCCGTCATGTGGTAGGCGTCGGCGGACACCCCGTACCCCGCCACCTCGGCGTAGACGCGGGCGCCGCGGCGCGCCGCGTGCTCGTATTCCTCGAGCACCACCGCGCCGGCGCCCTCGCCCAGCACGAAGCCGTCGCGGTCCTTGTCCCAGGGCCGGCTCGCCCCGGCCGGGTCGTCGTTGCGCGTCGAAAGCGCGCGCGCCGAGGCGAATCCGGCCATCGCCAGCTCGGTGATGGTGGCTTCGGCGCCGCCCGCGATCATGACGTCGGCCTCGCCGTAGCGGATCGACTTGGAGGCCTCGCCGATGCAGTGCGTCGACGTGGTGCATGCCGTCACCACGGCGAGGTTCGGCCCCTTGGCGCCGAGCATGATCGAGAGGTTGCCGGCGATCATGTTGATGATGGTGCCGGGAATGAAGAACGGCGACACGCGCCGCGGCCCGTTCTTGTGCAACTCGTCGTGCGTCGCCTCGATCATCGGCAGGCCGCCGATGCCGGAGCCGAAGTTGATGCCGACCCGCTCCGCGCTCTCCGGCGTCACCGCGTTGCCCGAGTCGCGCCAGGCCTGCAGCCCCGCCGCCATGCCGAGGTGGATGAAGCGGTCCATGCGGCGCGCTTCCTTCGCCGACAGGTACTGCGCGGCGTCGAACCCCTTCACCTCGCCGGCGATCCGGCTGGCGAGCCGCGAAGGATCGAACGCCGTGACGCGCGTGATGCCGGACTTGCCGGCGAGAACGCTACTCCAGGCCTCCGGGACGGTGTTGCCCACCGGGCTGACGAGGCCGAGCCCGGTGACGACGACTCTGCGGCGCTGCACTGTACGCCGTGTTCAGGACTTGGCGTGCGACTTGACGTAGTCGATGGCCTGCTGGACCGTGGTGATCTTCTCCGCGTCCTCGTCCGGGATCTCCGTCTCGAACTCTTCCTCCAGCGCCATCACCAGCTCGACCGTGTCGAGCGAGTCGGCGCCCAGGTCGTCGACGAAGGACGATTCGTTCTTGATCTCGCCCTCATTGACCCCGAGCTGCTCCGCAATGATCTTCTTGACGCGCTGTTCGACGTTTTCCATCCACCTCTCCTTGCTGTGGCGGGCCCGGAGCGGGCCCGGCAGTTGCCTCGATTCGGCTCGCTCACTGCGGGCCGGTTATTTTACCGGAATCACGACATGTACATGCCGCCGTTGACGTGCAGCACCGCGCCCGTGACGTAGCCGGCGGCGGGCGACGCGAGGAACGCCACTGCGGCCGCGATTTCCTCCGCGCGGCCGAGCCGGCCGAGCGGAATCTGCGACAGCAGCGCGCTCTTCTGCTCGTCGGCCAGCACGCGCGTCATGTCGGTATCGATGAAGCCGGGCGCGACGCAGTTCACCGTGATGCTGCGGCTGCCCAGCTCGCGAGCGAGCGAGCGCGTCATCCCGGCGAGCCCCGCCTTCGCGGCGGCGTAGTTCGCCTGCCCGGCGTTGCCGGAGGCGCCGACCACCGAGGTGATGCTGATGATCCGCCCCCAGCGCGCCTTCATCATGCCGCGCATCACGGCGCGCGACAGGCGGAACGCCGCGCGCAGGTTGGTCTGCATCACCTCGTCCCACTCGGCGTCCTTCATCCGCAGAGCCAGGTTGTCGCGCACCACCGCGGCGTTGTTGACCAGGATCAGGATGTCGCCCAGCTCCTTCTGCACCGCCGCGACCAGCGCGTCGCACTGCGCGTCGTCGCGCACGTCGAGCACCCGGCCGTGCAGCCCTTCCGTGGCGATCGCCTTCACGCCCGCCTCCCCGGTCGCGGTGCCGACCACCCGCGCGCCCTGCTTCGCCAGCTCCACGGCGATGGCGCGGCCGATGCCGCGCGAGGCGCCGGTGACCAGCGCGACCTTTCCCTCCAGCATCTCAGCCTCCTTTCACCGCCGCGAGCGCCTGCTCGAGCGAAGCGCGGTCGGCCGCCGCGTAGGCCTGCAGGCCGGCGTCGATGCGCTTGACCAGCCCCGCCAGCACCTTGCCCGGCCCGCATTCGACCATGTGCGTCACGCCCTGCGCGGCCATCGCGCGCACGGTCTCGGCCCAGCGCACCGGCGAAGCCGCCTGGCGCACCAGCGCGTCCTTGATGCGGGCCGGGTCCGACTCGGCCCTGACGTCGACGTTGTTGACGACGGGGATCGCCGGCGCCGCGAGCGGGACGGATTCCAGGTAGCGCCGCAGCTTTTCGCCGGCCGGGCGCAGCAGGCTGCTGTGGAACGGCGCGCTTACCGGCAACGGCATGGCGCGCTTCGCGCCGCGCGCCTTGCACGCCTCGATCGCCTTCGCCACGGCCCCCTTGTGCCCGGCGAGCACGACCTGCCCGGGGGCGTTGAAATTCACCGCCTGCACCACTTCGCCGCCCGCCGCGCGCTCCGCCTCCGCGCAGGCGGCCCGCGCCGCCTCGTCGTCCAGCCCCAGGATCGCCGCCATCGCGCCGGCCCCCTCGGGCACCGCCTCCTGCATCGCCTGGGCGCGAAAGCGCACCAGCGGCAGCGCGGCCGCGAGCGTCAGCGCGCCCGCCGCGACCAGCGCCGAATATTCGCCGAGGCTGTGGCCCGCCGCGAGCGCCGGGGCCGGGCCGCCGAGGGCGCGCCAGGCGCGGTACGCCGCGATCGCCGCCGTCACCATGGCGGGCTGCGTGTTCACCGTCAGCCCGAGCTGCTCCGCCGGGCCGCCGTCGAGCAGCGCGAGAAACGGCTCGCCGAGGGCCGCCGCCGCTTCCCGGCGCACCTCGTCGACGCCCGGCAGCCCGTCGTAGCCTTTCAGCATGCCGACCGATTGCGAGCCCTGCCCGGGAAATATCATCGCCAGCTTCATCGTCCCCCCTACATCGTCACCAGCGAAGCGCCCCAGGTAAAGCCCCCGCCCACGCCCTGGAGCATGACGCGGTGGCCGGAGCGGATGCGGCCCGCGCGCACGTACTCGTCGAGCGCCAGCGGCACCGACGCCGCCGACGTGTTGCCGTGGTGGTCCACCGTGACGACCAGGCGCTCGCGCGGCAGCCCGAGCCTCTTCGCCGTCGCCTCGAGGATGCGCACGTTGGCCTGGTGCGGGATCAGCCAGTCGACGTCCTCGAGGCGCATGCCGGCGGCGGCCGCGACCTCGCGCCCGACCTCGTCGAGCACCTTCACCGCGAGCTTGAACACCTGGTTGCCCTGCATCTGCAGGTACGGCGAGCCGAGGATGCGCCCGCCGCAGACGTTGCCCGGCACCGAGAGGATGCCGGCGTAGCGGCCGTCGGCGCGCAGCACCGAGGCATGGACCCCGGGCCGCTCGCCCGCGGCGAGCACCACCGCGCCGGCGCCGTCGCCGAACAGGACGCAGGTGGAGCGGTCGCTCCAGTCCATGATGCGCGAGAACACCTCGGCGCCCACCACCAGGGCGCGCTTGTGCGTTCCCATGCGGATGAAGCCGTCGGCGGCGGCGAGCCCGTAGACAAACCCGCTGCACACGGCCTGCACGTCGAACGCGGCGCACTGCCCGGCGCCCAGCTTCGACTGCAGCAGGCACGCCGTGCTGGGAAAGACGTAGTCCGGCGTCGAGGTCGCCACCACGATCAGGTCGAGGTCCGCCGCCTTCACGCCCGCGGCCTCGAGCGCGCGCCGGCTCGCCTCCAGCGCGAGGTCGCTCGAGGCCTGCGATTCGGCGGCGAAGTGCCGCTGCGCGATGCCGGTGCGCTCGCGGATCCAGGCGTCGCTCGTCTCCAGGGTCTTGGAGAACTCGTCATTGCCGACGACCCGCGGCGGCAGGTAGCTGCCGGTGCCGACGATGCGCGACCAGGTCATGCCGCGCCCGTTCCCGGCTGCGCCCGCAGCGCCGCCATGCGGCGCGTGATGCGCGCGACGACGTCGTTGCGCACCTCGTCGGCGGCGCGCGCCAGCGCCTGGCCGAAGGCGTAGGCGTCGGCCGAGCCGTGGCTCTTGATCACGATGCCGCGCAGGCCGAGCAGGCTGGCGCCGTTGTAGCGGCCGGGGTCCATGCGCTCGCGCAGCGCATTCAGCACCGGCAGCGCGGCAAGCGCGGCGAGCCTGCGCGGCGCGCTGCGCGAGAACTCCTGGCGCAGGAAGGCGGCGATCATCTTGGCGACGCCTTCCGAGGCCTTGAGCACCGAGTTGCCGACGAAGCCGTCGCACACCACGACGTCGGTGGTGCCCTTGAAGATGTCGTCGCCCTCGACATTGCCCTGGAAATTGAGCCCGCTGGCGCGCAGCAGGTCCCCCGCCCGCTTCACCGTGTCGTTGCCCTTGATGTCCTCGACGCCGATGTTGAGCAGGCCGACGCTCGGCCGCTCGACGTGCTCGAGCGCGGAAACCAGCATCGCGCCCATGATGCCGAACTGCATCAGCTGCTCGGGCGTGCAGTCGACGTTGGCCCCCAGGTCGAGCACCGTGGTGTAGCCGCCGCGCATGTTCGGCAGCATGGTGGCGATCGCCGGCCGGTCGATTTCCGGCAGCGTCTTGAGGACGAAGCGCGAGATCGCCATCAGCGCCCCGGTGTTGCCGGCGCTGACGCAGGCGTTTGCCTCGCCGCTCTTCACCAGGTTGACCGCGACCCGCATCGAGGACTGCTTCTTGTAGCGCAGCGCCTGCGCCGGGGGCTCGTCCATCGCGACCACTTCGGGGGCGTCGCGCAGCCGCAGCCGCGGCCCCGGCCCGGCGCCGCTCGCGCCGAGCTCGCGCTCGATCGCCGTGCGCGCGCCGACCAGCACCATCGCGACGTCGCTGCGCCCGCGCGCGAATTCGAGCGCCGCGGGCACCGTGACGGGAGGACCGTGATCGCCCCCCATGCAGTCGACGGCGACGGTGATGTCCACTTGGGCGCGGGAGAGTCCTCTCCCGGCGGCCGCGCGCTACTCGCCCTTCCCCTTGGCGACCTTCTTGCCGCGGTAGTAGCCGCTCGGGCTGACGTGGTGCCGCAGGTGCGCCTCGCCGGTGGTCGGCTCGACCGCCACCGGCGGCGTCGAAAGGAAGTCGTGCGAGCGGTGCATGCCGCGCTTGGACGGCGATTTCTTGTTCTGCTGGACTGCCATGTTCTGCTCCTCAGTTTTATGTTCGATGCTTCGTCCGCCCGGCGCCTCAATGCTTGGTGCCGGCCATCAACCCGCGCAACGCCGCGAACGGCGAGCGCGGCGCCTGCCCGTCCTGCGCGCCGCCTGCCGCGCAACGCTCGTGCCGCGGCGCGATCGGGATCGCCAGCAGCAGCTCGTCCTCCACCAGCGCCTGCACCGGCATCTCGCGCCCGGCGACGATGCGCTCGGGGCCCTCGGCCTCGAGCGGCTCGGCGTCGATCTCGGCCTGCGTCGCCGCAAGCAGCAGCAGCGACTCGATGCGCAGCGGGAAATCCAGCGCGCCGAGGCAACGCTGGCACACCAGCTGCATCGCGCCCTCGAGCTTCAGGCGCAACGCCGGCCGTCCCTGCGCCTCGGGCACGCCTTCCAGTTCGTAGCGCAGCGTCCCGGAATCCGAGTACAGCATCTCGCGCAGGCGCGCGAACCCGGCGATGCTCCAAGACCCCTGCAGCTTGCCGCCGGTCCTCGCAAATTCAAGGCCGTCGATGACCGGCTGGTGCGGCATACGGGGCGAATGGTATCATCTCTCGAAAATCTCTGTCAAAACAAAGCCATGCCATCGCCCACGCGGCTCGTCCTGGCCTCCACCTCGAAGTATCGCCGGATGCTGCTGGATCGGCTCGGCATGCCGTTCGAATGCGCCGATCCGAGCACCGACGAGACGGCGGATGCAGGCGAATCTCCGGCCGACACTGCGGCGCGCCTGGCGCGGGCCAAGGCGCGCGCCGTGGCGCCGCTCTACCCGGACGCCCTGATCGTCGGCGCCGACCAGGTCGCCTCGTGCGAGGGCGAGCGGCTCGGCAAGCCCGGCGGCCACGACGCGGCGGTGCGCCAGCTCACGCTCCTCAGCGGGCGCAGCGCGCGCTTCGACACCGCGGTGTGCGTGCTCGACGCGGCGACCGGCAGCGATCCGGTGCGGGTGGTGCCGTGCCTGGTCACCTTCCGCACGCTCTCGCCGCGCCAGATCGAGCGCTACCTGCGCCGCGAGCAGCCCTACGATTGCGCGGGCAGCGCGAAGTCCGAGAGCCTCGGCATCGCCCTCATCGCGAGGATGGAAACCGAGGATTCGACCGCGCTCGTCGGGCTGCCGCTGATCGCGCTCACCGAGATGCTCGCGCAGGCCGGCCGACCGGTGCTCGGCGCGTGAGCGGCACCCTCTACGCGATCCCGTCGCCGCTCGGCGGCAAGGCGGCCGACGCCCTTCCGGCCCCGGCCCTCGCCGCCATCCGGGGGCTGCGCGCCTTCGCAGTGGAGAACGCGAAGTCGGCGCGGGCCTTCCTCGCCGACGTCGGCATGCCGTGCCCGCTGCAGGAGCTGGGAATCCTCGACCTTCAGGCGGACTCGTCCAAGGCGATGGGGCTCCTCAAGACCGGCGCGTCGCTCGGCCTCGTCTCCGAGGCCGGTTGTCCGGCGATCGCCGATCCCGGCGCCTCGCTCGTCGATGCGGCGCACGCCGAAGGCCTGCGCGTCGTCCCGCTGGTCGGCCCCTCGTCGATCGTGCTCGCACTGATGGCTTCCGGCCTGGAAGGGCAGCGCTTCGCCTTCTGCGGCTACCTGCCGCGCGAGCCGGAGGCGCGCCGCCGCCGCATCCGGGAGCTCGAGGCGCGCTCGCGGCGCGAGCGCGAGACGCAGATCTTCATCGAGACCCCGTACCGCAACGAGGCACTGCTCGCCGCGCTGCTGCAGACCGCGGCGGACACGACGCGCCTGTGCGTCGCGGCCGACCTCACCCTGGCGGGCGAGCGCATCCGCACCCACGCCATGCCGCGGTGGCGCAGCCTGCACGTGGAGATCGGCAAGCGGCCCGCCGTGTTCCTGCTGCAGGCGACCTAGGGAGCGCGAGGCCCCCGCCGGCCGCTAGCGCAGGCTCGGCGCGAAGTGCGCCGTGAACGCGAGCAGCGCGCTGGTCGCGCCCGCGCCGAAGCGCCGCGCCAGGCGCTCCGCGACGTTCTCCTTGACGGTGTAGTCCACCACGTTGTCGGCCTTGATGACGTCGCGCGCCACCGAGTCGAGTGTGCCGAAGCCGTCGGCGAGGCCGAGCTCCACGCTCTTCGCCCCGGTCCAGATCACCCCGGAGAACATGTCGGGCGTCTCCTTGAGGCGGCGGCCCCGCCCTTCGCGCACCGCGGCGATGAACTGGCGGTGGATGTCGTCGAGCATGCCCTGCGCGATCTCCTTCTGCTTCTCCTGCAGCGGCAGGAACGGATCCAGCATGCCCTTGTTGCTGCCTGCGGTGAACAGCCGCCGCTCGATGCCGAGCTTGTCCATCAGGCCCACCAGGCCGAAGCTGTCGAGCCGCACCCCGATCGAGCCGACGATGCTCGCCTTGCTGACGTAGATCCGGTCCGCGGCCGCGGCGACGTAGTAGCCGCCGGAGGCGCAGATGTCCTGCACCACCACGTACAGCGGCGTCGACGGATGCTTCTTGCGCAGCCGGAGTATCTCGTCGAACAGGTTCTGCGCCTGCACCGGGCTGCCGCCGGGCGAATTGATCCTCAGCACCACGCCGCGGGTGTCCTTGTCCTTGAACGCCGCCTCCAGCGCGTCCGAGATGTTGTCGGCGCTCCCCGCGCTGTCGGCGGCGATCACGCCGTTCAGCTCGACCAGCGCGGTGTGCGGGCCGCCGCGGCCCTCGGCGCCCTTCCAGTCCACCGCCAGCACGATCATCGCGGTCAGGTAGAGGAAGAACAGCAGCTTCCAGAAATTGCTCCAGCGGCGCGCGCTGCGCTGCTCCTTGAGCGCGGCGCCGGCGAGACGCTCGATGACGCCGCGCTCCCACTGCCCGTCCTGGTCACTCATCGCAGATCCCCATGAAGTAGACCTTGCCGCCGCGCTCCTCGACCTCGAGCGCCACTAGGGGCGTACCGCCGCAAGGGCCGCCGACGCAACTGCCGCTGTCGGCGGCGTAAGTCGCGCCGTGCGTCGAGCATACCAAATGGCGCCCGTCGAGATCGAAGACCTCGCCCTCGCGCCAGTCGAGCTCCATCGGCATGTGGCCGCAGCGGTTCAGGTAGCCGTACACGCGCCCTTCGTAGCGCACCACGAACGCCGGCGCGGCCTCGCCGAAGTACTCCACTTCGAATCGCACCGCGCGCCCGGAGTTCCCAAGCGCGCCCGAGTCGCAGATCACGCGTCCGCGGTCAGCCACTGCCTGAGCTCCGTCACGCTCCCCACGCAGGCGCGCGGCCCGAGCGCGCGCAGCGCTGCCCCGGGGTGCGCGCCGTACGTCACCGCCACCGCGTCCACCGCGGCGTCGCGCGCCATGCCGAGGTCGTGCGAGGTGTCGCCGACCATCACCGTCTGCGCCGGCGACGCGCCGCTCTCGCGCATCAGCTCGAGCAGCATCGCCGGGTGCGGCTTGGGCTGCGTCTCGTCGGCGCAGCGCGAATGGCGGAAATGCCGCCCCAGCCCGGTGGCGCGCAGCGCGTAGTCGAGCCCGCGCCGGCTCTTGCCGGTCGCGATCGCGAGCACGCAGCCCGCGGCGCCGAGCGCCTCCAGCATCTCCGGCACGCCCGCAAAGGGCCGCATCGCATCCTGCCGGGCGCGGAAGTGGCGGCGGTAGGCCTCGGCGAACTCCGGGTAGCGCTGCGCGGGCAGCTCGGGAACGGCGCTGCTGAGCGAGGCATGCAGCCCGAGGCCGATGACGTGGCGCGCGGCATCGGCGGAGGGCACCGGCAGCCCCAGGTCGCGCGCCGCCTCCTGGATCGACTCGACGATGCCGGCCGCCGAATCCATCAGCGTGCCGTCCCAGTCGAACACCACCAGCGGATAGCGGGCTTCAGCGTTCAAGCGTCCCCCAGGCATCCCCGAACTCCGCGCGGAGGAACGCGAGCATGTCCTGCGGCACGGGTGCCTCCAGCTGCAGGCGCGCGCCGCCCACGGGGTGCGAGAGCGCCAGGCGCCACGCGTGCAGCATGAGGCGGTGCACGCCGCGCGCCGCGAGCTCGCGGTTGAGCGCGAAGTCGCCGTACTTGTCGTCGCCGAGCACCGGATGGCCGGCGTGCGCGAGATGCACGCGGATCTGGTGGGTGCGGCCGGTGAGCAGCTGCAGCTCGAGCAACGCGTACCGCGCGCTGCGCGCAACCACCCTGGCGCGGGTGACCGCCGGCGAACCGCCCTCCCGGGCGGTCACGCGCCGCTCGCCGCGCGCGTTGACGTACTTGTGCAGCGCCACGCGCACCTCGAACTCCTTCCGGGCGGGCACGCCCTTGACCGCGGCGAGATAGGTCTTGCGCACCTCTCCCTCGCGCAGCATGCGGTGGAGCTCGCGCAGCGCGCCGCGCTTCTTGGCCACGGCCAGCAGCCCCGAAGTGTCGCGGTCCAGCCGGTGCGCGAGCTCGAGCGCCTTCGCTTGCGGGCGGGCCGCGCGCAGCGATTCGATGACGCCCTGGCTGACCCCGCTGCCGCCGTGCACGGCGATTCCCGAGGGCTTGTCTATTACCAGCAGCGACGCATCCTCGAACACGATAGGCAGCTCGAGCGGCTCCAGGCGGGGAGCCTTCCTTTGCGAGACCCTTACCGGCGGCACCCGGACCCGATCCCCGATCTTCAGCCTGTACCCGGGGCCGACGCGCCCGCTGTTGACGCGCACCTCGCCGCTGCGAAGCACGCGGTAGACGTGGCTCTTCGGGACGCCCTTGAGGAGGCGCAGCAGGAAATTGTCGATGCGCTGCGCCTCGGCCTCCTCGCCGACCACAAGTTGGGCGGCCCGCGGCCCGCTCGCCGGCGGCTTGCTTAAGTCGTTCATTTTCAATACAATCCGCCCACCTGCTACGAGCAGCGAGGCACAGGGGCCCCAAGACGCGGTGAGCGCAAGCCACGCGCCGGAACCTGCAACCCGCCTCCCGTCCCGGAACATCCGGACCTGAAGCAGTGGTTAATTTCGCTCACCGGAAGTAGCGATACTACTGGAAACGCGCGCAGGCGGCGTGACCCCTACTTGATGACGAGTCCTGTCCTTCTGGGAGAGCACTTGACGATCGGTCGAAGGCACCGCTGCGCGCGCAGGAGAACAAGAAGTGAAACGCATGCTGTTCAACGCGACGCAGCAGGAAGAGCTGCGCGTCGCCATCGTCGAAGGCCAGAAGCTGATCGATCTCGATATTGAGTCCGCATCACGGGAGCAACGCAAGAGCAACATCTACAAAGGCGTCATCACCCGCATCGAGCCCAGCCTCGAGGCCGCCTTCGTCGACTACGGCGAGGAGCGGCACGGGTTCCTCCCCTTCAAGGAAGTCGGCCGCAGCTACTTCCGGGCCGACGTCGACGTCGGCCGGGCCCGCATCCAGGACGCGCTGAGCGAAGGCCAGGACCTGATCGTCCAGGTCGAGAAGGACGAGCGCGGCACCAAGGGCGCAGCGCTCACCACCTTCCTCAGCCTCGCCGGGCGGTACCTGGTGCTGATGCCGAACAACCCGCGCGGCGGCGGCGTCTCGCGCCGCGTCGAGGGCGAGGACCGCAACGAGCTGCGCGACGCCATCGACCAGCTCGAGGTGCCGGAAGGCATGAGCGTGATCGCGCGCACCGCGGCGATCGGCCGCTCCCTCGAGGAGCTGCAGTGGGACCTCAACTACCTGATGCAGCTGTGGCAGGCGATCGACGGCGCCGCGCGCGACTCGGAGAAGAAGCCGTTCCTCATCTACCTCGAGTCAAGCCTGGTGATCCGCGCCATCCGCGACTACTTCCAGCCCGACATCGGCGAGATCCTGATCGACACCGAGGAGATCTACGAGCAGGCGCGCGCCTTCATGCAGACGGTGATGCCGGCGAACGTGGCCAAGGTGAAGCTCTACCGCGACGATGTGCCGCTGTTCTCGCGCTTCCAGATCGAGCACCAGATCGAGACCGCCTACGGCCGGCACGTCAACCTGCCTTCGGGCGGCGCGGTGGTGATCGACCATACCGAGGCGCTGGTCGCGATCGACGTCAACTCGGCGCGCGCCACCAAGGGCCACGACATCGAGGAGACGGCGTTCCGCACCAACGCCGAGGCGGCCGACGAGATCGCGCGCCAGCTGCGCCTGCGCGACCTCGGCGGGCTGATCGTGGTCGACTTCATCGACATGGAGTCGCAGAAGAACCAGCGCGAGGTCGAGAACCGCTTCCGCGACGCGCTGCGGCACGACCGGGCGCGGGTGCAGGTCGGCAAGATCTCCCGCTTCGGCCTGATGGAGCTGTCGCGCCAGCGGCTGCAGCCCTCGCTGGAGGAGACCGCGCACATCAACTGCCCGCGCTGCAGCGGCACCGGCTTCATCCGCGGCACCGAATCCACGGCGCTGCACGTGCTGCGCATCATCCAGGAAGAGGCGATGAAGGAGAACACCGGCGCCGTGCACGCCCAGGTCCCGGTCGACGTCGCGTCCTTCCTGCTCAACGAGAAGCGCCCCGAGATCCAGAAGCTCGAGGGGCGCCTCAAGGTGAATATCGTCCTGGTGCCGAACGCCCACCTCGAGACGCCGCACTACAAGGTGCAGCGCCTCAAGCACGACGAGCTGAACCAGATGGAGCACGTGCCCACGAGCTACGAGCTGGTCGAGAAGCCGGAGGAGCCGGCGCTCGCCGGCAAGGAAGCCGAGCCGAAGCGCGAGCGCCCGCAGGCGGCGGTCCAGGGCATCGTGCCCGATCAGCCGGCGCCGATGGTTGCCGAGTCCCCGCCGCAGGCAGCCCCGGCGCCGCAGTCGGCCGCGCCAGCCGCGGGCGTCGCCGCAGAACCCGCGCGCGCCGGCCTGCTGGGACGCCTGTTCGGCTGGCTGAAGTCCGATCGGCCGAACGAGGAGGCGCCGGCCGCCAACGAGCCGAGCATGCAGTCCGCGGCCGCAGCGCCGCGCGAGGCGCGCCGCGAGGAGCCGCGCGAGCGCCATGAGCAGCGCCGCGGCGAGCGCGGCGGCCGGCGCGAGCGGGGCCGCGACGGCCGTCGCGAGCATGCGCACGACGGCGAGGGCCGCCGCGAGCACGGGCGCGAAGGCCGGGATGGGCGCCGCGAGCACGGACGGGGCGAGCGTCGCGACGGCAGACGCGATCAGCAGCGCGGGCAGCAGCCTGCCCGGCCGCAAGGCGAGCTGCACGGCGGCGAGCAGCGCCAGGAGGCGCGAGCGCCGCGTCCTCAGCAGGCGCCGCAGCAGTCTCAACAACCGCAGCCCTCGCAGCCCCAGCCGCAGCAGGGACAGTCCGCGCAGCAGCAGCATGGGCCGCGCCCCGAGGGCGAGGAACACCGGCGCGGCCGTCGCCGCCGCGGCGGCCGCGGGCGCGGCGAGCGGCGCCCCGAGCACGCGCAACGTCCCGACCGCTCGGTCTACGAGCAGCAGCTCGAGGAGCACCGGCTGAAGCAGCAGCGCGAAGCGCTCGAGGCCGAGACACACCACGACGAGGAAGCCGCGCCGAAGGCGCCTCCTCCCCCCGAGGAGCCGATCCGGGTCGAGGCGGCGCCTCGCCCCGAGGCACCGCGCTTGCAGGAGCCCGAGCGGGAAGCGCCCGCGCCTGCCGCAGAAGCGCCGCGCGTCGAGGCCCCGCGAGTCGACCCCAAGGAGCTGCTCTCGAGCAGCGGCCTGCAGATGGTCGAGACCAATGCCTCGCGGGTGAATTCCTCCGCGCCCGGGGCCGAGGAGCCGCCGCACCTCGGGCGCGCGCGGCGCGAGCGGCCCGCGGCCCCCGCCGCGGACGACTCGCTGGTTCAGGTCGAGACGCGCAAGTAGGCGTCTGGCGCGACGCGGAGGCGCGCAGCGCGGCCTCCGTCACTCCGAGGCCAGCTCGACCCCGAAGGCGTGCTTCTTCAGCGCCGCCAGGCGGTCGCGCGCCGCCGCGGCCTTCTCGAACTCGAGGTTCTTCGCCAGCTCCAGCATCTGCTTCTCCAGCGCCCGGATTTCGCGCGCCAGCTGCTTCTCGCTCATCGCCCCGTAGCGCGCCTCGGCCTGCGCGGCCTTCTGCTCCGCGCGCGCCCCGTCGGAGTCGTAGACGCCGTCGATCAGGTCCTTGATGCGCTTGACGACGCCCTGCGGCGTGATGGCGTGGCTCTCGTTGTACACGATCTGCTTGCGGCGCCTGCGCTCGGTCTCGGCGATCGCGCGCCGCATCGAGTCGGTCGTCCGATCGGCGTAGAGGATGGCCGTGCCGTTGAGGTGGCGCGCGGCGCGGCCCATGGTCTGGATCAGCGAGCGCTCCGAGCGCAGGAAGCCCTCCTTGTCGGCGTCGAGGATCGCCACCAGCGACACCTCCGGCAGGTCGAGGCCCTCGCGCAGCAGGTTGATGCCCACCAGCACGTCGAACTCGCCCAGCCGCAGGTCGCGGATGATCTCCACGCGCTCTACCGTCTCCACCTCCGAGTGCAGATAGCGGACCTTCACCCCGTGTTCGCCCAGGTACTCGGTCAGCTCCTCCGCCATGCGCTTGGTCAAAGTCGTGACCAGAACCCGCTCGTTCTTCTGCACGCGCTTCGAGATCTCCGACTGGAGGTCGTCGACCTGGCTCGAGGCCGGGCGCACCGTCACCTCCGGATCGACCAGGCCGGTAGGCCGCACCACCTGCTCCACCACCTGCGCGGATTTCTGCGCCTCGTACTCGGCCGGCGTCGCCGAGACGAAGACGGTCTGGCGCACCACCGCCTCGAACTCGTCGAAACGCAGCGGCCGGTTGTCGAGCGCCGAGGGCAGGCGAAAGCCGTACTCGACCAGGTTCTCCTTGCGCGCGCGGTCGCCCCGGTACATGCCGCCGAGCTGGCCCATGGTGACGTGGCTCTCGTCGATGAACATCAGCGCGTCCGGCGGCAGGTAGTCGATGAGGGTCGGCGGCGGCTCGCCCGCCTTGCGCCCGGAGAGGTGCCGCGAGTAGTTCTCGATGCCCTTGCAGAAGCCCAGCTCGGCGAGCATCTCCAGGTCGAAGCGGGTGCGCTGCTCGAGCCTCTGCGCCTCGACCGGGCGCCCGGCCTGCTGGAAGAACTCGACGCGCTCGCGCAGCTCGGCCTTGATCGCCTCGATTGCGCGCAGCGTGGTCTCGCGCGGCGTGACGTAGTGGCTGGAGGGGTACACGGTGAAACGTGCCACCGGGTGCAGCACCCGGCCGGTGAGGGGATCGAAGATCTGGATCCGCTCGATCGCGTCGTCGTCCAGCTCGATGCGCACCGCGTGCTCGGCGTGCTCGGCCGGGAAGACGTCGATGACGTCGCCGCGCACGCGGAAGGTGCCGCGGCGGAAGTC
>DATJXO010000116.1:0-2324 GCA_035500055.1 Burkholderiales bacterium
GCGCGGGCGGCAGGTGGTGCGCGGCTACGGCAGCCGGCCGGGGCTGTTCGCGGTGTCGCGCTTCGATCCCGACGGCCACGGCGAGCTCCTGGTCGCCTTCAACACTTCGACCAGCGCAATCAGCGCCCAGGTCGAGGTCGAGGCCGGCTCCACCCATTTCGTGGCGCTGCACGGCAAGTGCGCGGCGCAGCCTTCCGCGCCGGGCAGCTACCCCGTCGAGATCGCGCCTCTCGACTACGTGGTGTGCGCGGCGGCGGGGGGCGAATGAGCGCCGCGGCCGACGCACGCGGACAGGAATGGTGGCGCGGCGCCGTCATTTACCACATCTATCCGCGCAGCTTCGCCGATTCCAACGGCGACGGCATCGGCGATCTGGCGGGTGTCACCGCGCACCTGGAGTACGTCGCCTCCCTCGGCGTCGACGCCATCTGGCTGTCGCCTTTCTTCACCTCGCCGATGAAGGACTTCGGCTACGACGTTGCCGACTATTGCAATGTCGACCCCATGTTCGGAACGCTCGCGGACTTCGACCGGCTCATCGAGCGCGCACATGCCCTGGGCTTGCGGGTCATCATCGACCAGGTCTTTTCGCATACTTCGGATCAGCATCACTGGTTCCGCGAGAGCCGCAGCGATCGGCGCAACCCCCATGCCGACTGGTACGTCTGGGCGGACGCCAGGCCCGACGGCTCGCCGCCGAACAACTGGCAGTCGGTGTTCGGCGGTCCGGCCTGGGCCTGGGATGCACGCCGCGGGCAGTATTACCTGCACAACTTCCTCACCGAGCAGCCCGATCTGAACGTGCATAACCCCGCGGTGCAGGGCGCGCTGCTGGCGAGCGCGCGCTTCTGGCTGGAGCGCGGCGTCGACGGCTTCAGGCTCGATGCGATCGACTACGCCATGCACGACCCGGCGCTCACCGACAACCCGCCGCGGCCGCGCGACGGCCGGCCGCGGACTCGCCCGGTCGATTTCCAGGTGCCGCTGTACAACAAGGGACACGCGGACCTGGTGCCATTCATCGAGCGGGTGCGCGCGCTCACCGAGGAGTACGGCGGACGCTTCACGGTGGCGGAGATCGGCGGGGAGGGTGCCGAGCCGGTGATGAAGCTGCTGACCCGCGGCGAGCGGCGGCTGCACACCGCCTATGGGTTCAACTTTCTCTACGCCGAGGAGCTGACCCCGGCGCTGGTACGCGCCGCGCTCGAGACCTGGAGCGATGCCGCCGACACCTGGCCGAGCTGGGCCTTCTCCAATCACGACGCGCCGCGGGCCGTCTCGCGCTGGTCGGCCGCGGCGGACCGCGCCGCGCACGCGCGCCTCGCGCTGCTGCTGCTGCTGACCCTGCGCGGCAACGTATTTCTCTACCAGGGCGAGGAGCTGGGTCTGCCGCAGGCGCAGCTCGGATTCCACGACCTGCGCGATCCCGAAGCCATCGCGAACTGGCCGCTCACGCTCGGACGCGATGGCGCGCGCACCCCGATGCCGTGGGTGCGTACGGCGCCGCACGCGGGATTCTCCACGGCGCGGCCGTGGCTGCCGGTCCCGGCCGATCACGCCGCCCTCGCGGTCGATGCGCAGGATCGCGACCCCGACTCGACCCTCGGCATGGCGCGGCGCTTCATCGCATTGCGTCAGCACCATGCGGCGCTGCGCTACGGGGGCATGCGCCTGCTCGAGACCTCCGCGGGCGTCCTGAGCTTCGAGCGCGGCTTCGGCGCCGCGCGGATTCTGTGTGTCTTCAATCTGGGACTCGCCGAGGCGGCGATCGAGCCGCCGCCGGGACGCTGGCGCCGTATCGAAGCGATCGGCGGCGCGCGCGAGTGGGTGCTGCCGCCGCTCTCGGCGCTGATCGCCGAGAGCGCCTGAGGCGGGGCGAGCCTGGCGTAAGCGGCGGCGAGCCTCAGGAGCGGTGCGAGCCGGCGGTCTGGCCGAACAGGACTTTCCTCTCCTCGTCCGACATCGTGCGGCTGTAGGACTGCTCGACGCCCACGTAGGCGCGCTGGCAGGCGGGCCGCTCGCGGATGCGCAGGAACCAACGCCTGAGGTTCGGAAAGTCGTCGAGATTCTGCTTGTGGCGCTCGTGCGGCACGATCCAGGGGTAGGAGGCCATGTCGGCGATGGTGTACTCGCCCGCGAGGTAGTCGCGGGTGGCGAGCGCCCGGTCGAGTACGCCGTAGAGCCGGTTGGTCTCCTTGGTATAGCGCTCGATCGCGTAAGGCACCTTCTCGGGCGCGTACTGGTTGAAGTGGCCGTTCTGTCCGGCCATGGGACCCAGGCCCCCGACCTGCCAGAACAGCCACTGCAGCGTCTGCGCCCGGCCG
>DATJXO010000117.1:0-22261 GCA_035500055.1 Burkholderiales bacterium
ACGGGCGCGGCGGCGGCGGCCGCGGGCAGCAGCGCTTCGCGCCCCTGGGCAGCTGGCCCGACAACGTCAACCTCGACAAGGCGCGGCGCCTGCTCTGGCCGGTCAAGCAGAAATACGGCAAGAAGATCTCCTGGGCCGACCTGATCATCCTCGCCGGCAACGTGGCGCTAGAGTCGATGGGTTTCAGGACCTTCGGCTTCGGCGCCGGCCGCGCCGACGTCTGGGAGCCCGACGAGGACGTGAACTGGGGCGAGGAGATCGCGTGGCTCGGCGCCGACAGGCGCTTCAGCGGCGATCGCGACCTGGGGCCGTTCGGCGCCACCCACATGGGCCTGATCTACGTCAACCCCGAGGGCCCGAACGCCAGCGGCGACTATATGGCCGCCGCGAAGGACATCCGCGCCACCTTCAGTCGCATGGCGATGAACGACGAGGAGACCGTGGCCCTCATCGCCGGCGGCCACACCTTCGGCAAGTGCCACGGCGCCGCACCCGAATCGCATAAGGGCCCGGATCCGGAAGGCGCGCCGCTGCAGGCGCAGGGCCTGGGCTGGATCAGCAACTACGGCTCCGGGCGGGGCGCCGACACAATCTCGAGCGGCCTCGAGGTCACCTGGACCAAGAGCCCGGCGCTCTGGAGCAACAGCTTCTTCGAAATCCTGTTCAAGTACGAATGGGAGCAGACGAAGTCGCCCGCCGGCGCCAGGCAGTACGTGGCGAAGAACGCCCCGGCGATCATTCCCGACGCACACATCCCGGGCAAGTTCAACAAGCCGACGATGCTGACCACCGACCTGACGCTGCGCTTCGACCCGGAGTTCGGCAAGATCTCGCGCCGGTTCTACGAGGACCCCCAGGCGTTCGCCGACGCCTTCGCGCGCGCCTGGTTCAAGCTCACGCACCGCGACATGGGTCCGCGCGCCCGCTATCTGGGGCCGGAAGTGCCGAAGGAGGAGCTGACCTGGCAGGACCCGATCCCGAAGCTCGACCACAAGCCGATCGGCGAGAAGGAAATCGCGGATCTCAAGAAGAAGATCCTCGCCTCGAAGCTGTCGGTCGCGCAGCTCGTGTCGACCGCCTGGGCATCGGCTTCCACCTTCCGCGGCTCCGACAAGCGCGGCGGCGCCAACGGCGCGCGCATCCGGCTCGCGCCGCAGAAGGACTGGGACGTGAACCAGCCGGCGAAGCTTGCCAAGGTGCTGAAGGTGCTCGAGGGCATCCAGGCCGACTTCAACAAGAAGTCCAAGGGCGGCAAGAAGGTCTCGCTCGCCGACCTGATTGTGCTCGCGGGCTGCGCGGGCGTGGAAGCCGCCGCGAAGAGGGCCGGCGTCGCCGTGAAGGTGCCGTTCAGGCCCGGGCGCATGGACGCGCGGCAGGACCAGACCGACGTCGAATCCTTCGAGGTGCTCGAGCCGCTCGCCGACGGCTTCCGCAACTTCCTGGGCGGCAAGTTCCCGGTGGCCGCCGAGCAGCTGCTCGTCGACCGGGCACAGCTCCTGACGCTTACGGCGCCCGAGATGACGGTGCTGGTCGGCGGCCTGCGCATGCTGGGGGCCAACGTCAACGGCGCGAAGCACGGCGTCTTCACCTCGAAGCCGGAGACGCTTTCCAACGACTTCTTCGTGCATCTGCTCGACATGCGCACGGAGTGGAAGCCGACCTCGGAGGCGAGCGAGGTGTTCGAAGGGCGCGATCGCAGGACCGGCAAGGCCAAGTGGACCGGCACGCGCGTCGACCTCGTCTTCGGATCGAACTCGCAGCTGCGGGCGATCGCGGAGGTCTACGCGAGCGCGGACGCGAAGGAGAAGTTCGTGAAGGACTTCGTGGCGGCGTGGGCCAAGGTGATGGACCTCGACCGCTTCGACCTCGCCTGAGCCGCGCTATGATGAGGCCCGACGCCCTCGCCCAGGAGTAAGAAAATGGCAGCCAAGAAGCGACCCTTCCTCACCGACGTCAAGACGCTCCGCGCCCGCGCCCGCCGGCACATCCAGCAGGGCGCGATCACCGAGAGCTACCGCGCCGACCGCAAGACGGTGCTGAAGCTGCTGAACGAGGCGCTCGCCACCGAGATCATCTGCGTGCTGCGCTACCGCCGCCACCATTTCATGGCGGCGGGGATCAACGCCGACTCGGTCGCCGCCGAGTTCCTGGTGCACGCCAACGAGGAGCAGCAGCACGCCGACCAGATCGCGGCGCGCATCGTGCAGCTCCAGGGCGAGCCGAACTTCTCGCCCGAGGGCCTCGCCGGCCGCGCGCATGCCGAGTACGTCGAGGGCGACAACCTGATCGACATGATCAAGGAGGACCTGGTCGCCGAGCGCATCGCGATCGACAGCTACCGCGAGATGATCGAGTACATCGGCGACAAGGACAGCACCACGCGGCGCATGCTGGAAGGGATCCTCGCGATGGAGGAGGAGCACGCCGACGACCTGGTCGGCATGCTCGAGGAGCTGAAGGCCTAGCGCGTCAGGCGACGCGCGTCTTCACCGGCTTGCCGGCGAAGTGCAGCCGCAGGTTCTCGACCTGCAGCTCGCCCATCGCGGTGCGCGTCTCGACGGTGGCGCTGCCGACGTGCGGCACCAGCACCGCGTTCTCGACGCCGAACCACTCGGGGCTGATCTTCGGCTCGTTGTCGAAGACGTCCAGCCCGGCGCCCGCGATCTTCTTCTCCTTCAGGTAGCGTAGCAGCGCCGGCTCGTCGACCACCGAGCCGCGCGCGATGTTGACCAGGTAGCCTTCCGGCCCGAGCGCGTCGAGCACGCGCGCATCGACCAGCTTGCTCGTCTCGGCGCCGCCGGGCGTGGCCACCATCAGCACGTCGCTGTTCTTCGCCAGCGCCACCACGTCCGCGTCGTAGGCGTAGCCGACCGACTTGCGGTTGCGGTTGTGATAGCGGATCTTCATGCCGAATGCCGCGGCGCGCTGCGCAATCGCCTCGCCGATGCGCCCGAGCCCGAGCACGCCCAGCGTCTTGCCGCCGAGCGCTACGGCAAGCGGGTATGCGCCCTTCGTCGCCCATGAGCCCGCGCGCAGGTACGCCTCCGACTGCGGGAAGCGCCGCAGCGTGTTCAGCACCAGCGCCATGGCGGTGTCGGCGACGCAGTCGTTCAGCACGTCGGGGGTGTTGGTGACGATGACGCTGCGCTGGCGCGCGGCGTCGAGGTCGATCGCGTCCACGCCGACGCCGAAGTTCGAGATCAGCTCCAGCTTCGGCAGCGTGTCCATCAGCGCGCCGTCGGCGCCGAACGGGCCGAAGGTGGCGAGCGCGCGCACCGCGGGCGCGTGCCGCTTGAGGAACGCGGCGCGGTCCGGCGCCTCGTAGAGCTTGTGGCAGGTGAATTCGCGGTCGAGGCTTTCCTGGGTGCGCGGGAATATCCTCCCGGTGACGATGATCTCGGGCTTCATGGGTGGGGCCTCAGGAGTTGAACTTGGCGCGCAGCGCCTCGGCGCCGCGCGCGAGGAGACCGACGTCGGCTCCGACCGCGCAGAACTGGCAGCCGGCGGCGAGCATGCGCTTCGCGTCCGCTTCCACCGGCGAGAGGTAGCCCGGCGCCTTGCCCGCCTTGCGGATGCGCCGCATCGCCTCCTCGATCAGCGGCAGGATCGCGGCGTTGGCGGTCTCGCCCGGGTGCCCCATCGAAGCGTGCAGGTCGGCCGGGCCGATGAACACGCCGTCGACGCCGTCGACGGCGCAGATGGACTCGAGCTGGTCGAGGGCCGGCTTCGTTTCCACCTGCACCAGGAGGCAGATTTCCTCGTGCGCCCGCTTCGCATAGTCCTTGACGCGGCCGAAGCGCGAGGCGCGCGTCGTGCCGGCGACGCCGCGCACGCCGGTGGGCGGATAGCGGGTGGCCGCGACCGCAGCCTTCGCCTCCGCCGCGCTGCAGACGTACGGCACCAGCAGCGACTGCGCGCCGACGTCGAGCACGCGCTTGATCGTCACCATGTCGTTCCACGGCACGCGCACGATCGGCGTGGTCGGGTAGGGCGCCGCGGCCTGCAGCTGCGCCAGCAGCGACTCGAGGTCGTTCGGCGAGTGCTCGCAGTCGAGCAGGATCCAGTCGAAGCCGGCGCCGGCGATCACCTCGACGCTGTAGTTCGAGGACAGGCTCGACCACAGCCCGATCTGCGTGCGGCCGTCCTTCAGCGCGCGCTTGAAAGCGTTTCGCGGCAGCTCCATGGAGCCATTGTAAACTCGCGCCGATCATGTCCGGGACGCGCATTTGCAGGGCGGAACCGCTGGCCCGCGCCGTCGAGGCGGTGGTCGCCGCCGGCGGCAGCGAGCCGCGCGAGGCGCAGCTGGTGGCGGCGAACCTCGTCACCGCGAACCTGACGGGGCACGACTCCCACGGCGTGGGAATGATCCCGCGCTACGTCGACTCGCTGCTCGAGGGCGGGCTCAAGGTCAACCGGCATCCGAAAGTCGTGTTCGACGGCGGCGCCCTGGTGACGCTCGACGGCGAGTCCGGCTACGGGCAGGTGATCGGGCTGGAGGCGATGGCGATCGGCATCGCGCGCGCGAAGCAGCACGGCCTGTGCGCCATGGGCCTGGGGCGCGCGCACCATCTGTGCCGCATCGGCCAGTGGGCCGAGCAGGCGGTCGCCGCCGGGCTCGTGTCGCTGCACTTCACCAACGTCATCTCGCGCTCCATCGTCGCGCCCTACGGCGGCGCCGACGCTCGCTTCGGCACCAATCCGGTGACCATCGGCATCCCGATCCCGGGCGAGCCGCCCTTCATCCTCGACATGGCCACCAGCGCGGTCGCGCAGGGCAAGATCCGCGTCGCGCACAACAAGCGCGAGAAGGTGTCACCCGACTGGCTGATCGACGACAAGGGCAATCCGACCGCCGACCCGCGCTTCGGCGTCATCGAGCCCTTCGGCGCGCTGCGCACCTTCGGCCTGCACAAGGGCTACGGCCTGGCGGTAGTGTGCGAGCTGCTCGGCGGCGCGCTCACCGGCGGGGGCACATGGCATTCCGACGACCGCTCGAAGAAGCGCGTCTGGAACGGCATGCTCACGATCCTCATCGACCCGAGGCGCCTCGGCACCGGCGACGCGTTCGCCGCGGAAACGACGGCGTTCCTCGAGTCGCTGCGCAAGTCGCCGGTCGCGCCCGGCTTCGACAAAGTGCGCATCGCCGGCGAGCCGGAAAGGGAGATGCGCGCGAAGCGGGAACGCGACGGCATCCCGGTGGACGGCAACACCTGGGAGGAGATCGTCGCGGCGGGCGCGAAGCTCAAGCTCACGCGCGCGGCGCTGGAGGGGCTCGCAGCGGGCTAGTGGATCTCGGGCTCCGCGGTCGGCGCGGTGCCCTCGAGGAAGTCGAAGTCGCAGCCCTCGTTCGCCTGCTTGACGTGGCGCGAGAAGATCGCGCCGTAGCTCCTCTCGTACCTGGGAGGAGGGCGCTTCCAGGCCTTTTTTCTCCTTTCGAATTCTTCGGGCGAAATCTTGAGGTTCAGGACTTTCCGGTCCGCATCCAGCTCAATCAGGTCACCGCTCTGGACGAGGGCCAATGGACCCCCGACGAAGGCCTCGGGGGAGACGTGCAGGATGCAGGTGCCGTAGCTGGTGCCGCTCATGCGCCCGTCCGAAATCCGCACCATGTCCTTCACGCCCTGGCGCACGAGCTTCTTCGGGATCGGGAGCATGCCCCATTCCGGGAAGCCCGGGCCGCCGAGCGGGCCGGCGTTCTTCAGCACCAGCACCGAGTCGGCGTCTACCGCGAGGTCGTCGCGGTCGATGCGCGCCGCCATGTCGTTGTAGTCCTCGAACACCATCGCCTTGCCGGTGTGCCGCAGCAGCCTCGGGTCGGCGGCGCTCGCCTTCAGCACCGCGCCGTCCGGCGCCAGCGAGCCGCGCAGCATGACGATGGCGCCGGACCGCTTCAGCGGCTGCTCGCGCGGCAGGATTACCTCCGGGTTCCAGACCTGCGCGCCCTCGATGTTCTCTCCCAGGCTGCGGCCGTTGACCGTCCTCGCCTGCAGGTCGAGCAGGTCCTTCAGGGCGAAGAGCAGGGCCCTCAGGCCTCCCGCATAGTAGAAATCCTCCATCAGGTACCTGTCGCCCGAGGGCCGCACGTTGGCGAGCACCGGCGTATTCGCGGCGATCTCGTTGTAGCGCTCCAGCGGGAAGGCGAGGCCCGCGCGCCCCGCGAGCGCGACCAGGTGCACGACGGCGTTGGTCGAGCCGCCCATCGCCATCAGCGTGGTGATCGCGTTATCGAACGAGCCGCGCGAGAGCAGGTCGCGCGGCTTCAGGTCCTCCCACACCATCTCCACGGCGCGCCTGCCGGTGAGCGCGGCCATGCGCGCGTGGTTCGAGTCCGGCGCCGGGATCGACGAGTAGCCCGGCAGCGTGAAGCCGAGCGCCTCCGCGAGCGACATCATGGTCGCCGCGGTGCCCATCGTCATGCAGGTCCCCGGCGAGCGCGCGATCGAGTCCTCGATGCCCTGCCAGTCGGCCTCGGTGATGCGCCCGGCGCGCAGCTCGTCCCAGTACTTCCAGGTGTCCGATCCGGAGCCGAGCGTGCGGTCGCGCCAGTGCGCATTCAGCATCGGCCCCGCCGGCAGGTAGATTGCCGGCAGATTCATGCTGATTGCGCCCATCAGCAGCGCCGGCGTGGTCTTGTCGCAACCCCCCATCAGCACCGCGCCGTCGACCGGATACGAACGCAGCAGCTCCTCCGTCTCCATGGCGAGGAAGTTGCGATACATCATGGTGGTGGGCTTCTGCATGGTCTCGGCCAGCGCCATCGCCGGCATTTCAAGCGGGAATCCGCCCACTTGCCACACGCCGCGCTTGACTTCCTCCGCGCGCTCGCGGAAGTGCGTGTGGCAGTGGTTGATGTCCGACCAGGTATTGACGATCGCGATCACCGGCTTGCCGGCGTACTCGGACCGGTCGTAGCCCATCTGCGCGGTGCGCGAGCGGTGGCCGAAGCTGCGCAGGTCGCGGACGCCGAACCAGCGGTGGCTGCGAAGCTCCTCGGGTTTTTTTCGACGCACGTCGCCTCCTCCGGTGAGGCGAAGATTGTAAACTCAGCGCATGGCGTTCGCCGGCGAGTACATTTTCCGGCCGCGCAGCTGGCGGCGGCTGGCGCGCTTCGCGGGGTTCGCGACCGTGGCCCTGGTCTCGCCCTCGACCTACGGGCAGGCGGCGCGCGAGCTTGCGGTGCGGCACGTCCATGCGGCGGCCTGGCAGATCCTGCCCGGCTACACGCTGTTCTCGGCGCTCCTCAGCCTGGTGCTGATCGAGATCGTCAACACCTCGGCGCGCAAGTACGGGGTGTCGCAGTACGCGCTGGAGCTGGTGCTGCGCGTGCTGGTGCTGGAGCTGCTGCCGCTGCTCACGGCGCTGTTCGTCGCGCTGCGCACCGGCGCCGCGATCGCTTCCGAGGTGGCGCTGATGAAGGTGGGCGGCGAGCTGGAAGAGCGGGCCGAGGGCGACGCGGGGTCGCTGCGCGAGGAGCTGGTGCCGCGGGTCGCCGGCGCGGCGCTGTCGGTGTTCTCCCTCACCACCCTCAGCTGCGCCATCGCCTGTGCGCTGACGTATTTCATCTTCTACGGCACCTCGCGCTCGGCGCTCGAGGGCTTCACGCGCGTCGTGGGCAACGTCTTCGACGGCCCGGTGCTGGTCGGTTTCGTCCTGAAATGCCTCCTGTTCGGGCTCGCGGTGGCGCTGATCCCGATCGCCACCGGGCTCGAGGCGGAGCGCGGCCAGCTCGACTCCGCGCCCTCCGCGGTGCTGGGAGGGCTGGTGAAGCTGTTCTTCGTGATCGGCGTGATCGAAATCGCGTCGTTGGTGGTCAAATACGTCTGATGGCGACCGAGAACGGCTCCCGCTCGCTGCTGCCGCGCTCGATGGGCGTCAAGGTCGGCATGCTGATCGCCGTCACGGTCATGATCGCCGGCGGCTTCGTGCTCTACGTGCTGGACGCGCGCGGCGTGTTCGAGCGCACCCAGCGGCTGTTCCTGGTCGCCGACAACGCCGAGGGCATCTCGGTGGGCACTGATCTGACGTTCGCCGGCTTCCCGATCGGGCGCGTGCGGGTCATCCGCCTGCGCGACGACGGCAAGGTGAGGATCGGCGTGCGGGTGCCGGTGGACGACGCCAAGTGGCTTCGCACCTCGAGCGTATTCGTCATCGACGTGCCGCTGGTGGGCGCCGCCAAGCTGCGCGCGTTCTCCTCGAACCTCTCCGATCCGCCGCTGCCGGATCGCGCCGAGCGGCCGGTGCTGAGGGGCGACACGGCGCAGGAAATCCCGCGCCTGGTCGCGTCGGTGCGCAGCCTGCTGGACAACCTCGACGAGATGACCGCCTCCGGCTCGAGCCTGCAGCAGAGCATCAACAACGCGCGCGTCGTGAGCGAGCGCATGGCCGGCAAGTACGGCGTGCTCGGCGGCGTGCTCGGCAGCGAGGACAACGCCCGCAAGCTGATCGCGTCGATCGACCGCGCCAACGCGCTGCTGGAGTCGCTCGGCGGCGTGTCGAAGAAGCTCGACGCGGTGGTGACCAAAGCCGACCAGCGCGTCTTCGGCAAGGACGGGCTCGCCGACGGCACGCAGAAGGCGATCGCCGAGGCGAACGCGATCCTGGGCGAGGTGCGCGGCAGCCTGCAGAGGGTGGATTCGATCCTCGCCAACGCGCAGCAGGCGAGCGCGAACGTGAAGGAGGCGAGCACCGACCTGGTGGCGCTGCGCGCCGAGGTCGAGGAGAGCCTGCGCCGGGTGGGCTCCCTGATCCGCGACATCAACGGCAAATGGCCGTTCAAGCGCGACACCAAGATCGAGCTGCCGTGAAGGCCGCCGCGCTTGCCGGCGCCGTCGTCGCGCTGTTGGCCGCCTGCGCGGGCGGCCCGCCGCCGGCCGGCTGGCAGCTGGATTCCGCCGCCTCGATGGACCTCTACCGGGAGCGCTACCTGGAGGGCGACACGCGCGCCGCCGGGATCGAGTTCGCCAAGGCGCGCGCGGCGCTCGCCGGCACCGGCCGGCCCGCGCTGGTGGCGCGCGCCGAGCTGGTGCGCTGCGCGGTGCGCGCCGCGAGCCTCGAGTTCGACGATTGCCCCGGGTTCGAGAAACTTCGCGCCGACGCCGCGCCTGAGGAAATCGCGTACGCCGATTTCCTTGCCGGGAAATCGGAGCGATCCGCTTCCGACGACCCCCTCTCGAAGCTCGTTGCCTACGGAGTGAAATTCAGGAGCGGCAAGATCGACCCCGCCGAAATCTCGGCGGCCGTCGAGGTGTCTTCGGCGCAGGGCTGGCGCCGGCCGCTGCTCGCCTGGCTCGGAGTCGAGGAGAAGCGCGCCGAGGCCGCGGGTGACCAGGGCGCGCTGCAGCGGATTCGCCGCCGGATCGAGCTGGTTTCTGGGGGGCGCTGAGGGGATCGCCCGGACACCCGCTAGCGGCTGGGCGGGAGCGGTGGCGCGGCCTCTTGAATTCCTCTGAGCCGCTTACTGTCCCGGCCGGCTTGACAGCAGTGGACCGAACGGTCTATTCTGCGTCTAGACCGACCGGTCTAATCGGTCGGTCGCCCCCACGGAGGAGGACGAAGATGAGAGTGCCCAAAGACGAGGTAGGCGTCCGGATGGAGATCCCGGGCGCGGTGATCCGGCAACATGCGGATTTCGGCAATGTCAGCGGTTTCGGCCAGATCAGCGGCGAGTACTTCACGCTCGCGGCCGGCGTGGACACCAGCCCGCTGTTCAAGGGGCTGGAGGGAGACATGTGTCAATGTCCGCACTGGGGCTTCGTGCTGCGCGGCCAGCTGACAACCACCGACGCGCTCGGCGTGGAGGAGACCGCGAGGGCGAATGACCTGTTCTACTGGCCGCCGGGCCACAACGTGAGGGTCGACGCCGACGCCGAGATCGTCATGTTCAGCCCGCAGCGAGAGCACAGCCACGTGATCGACCACATGATCCGCAAGGTAAAGACCTAAGTGGCGGGAGCCGCGCTGCGGCTCCCCGCCATGACATCCCGTAAGCCTCCCATGGAGCAGACGCACGCGACGAAACAGGGTCTGCTCGACGCAGGAATCGCGATGCTGCTCAAGCACGGCTACCATGACTTGGGCCTGCAGGCGCTGCTGGCCGAGACCCGCGTGCCGAAGGGATCCTTCTATCACCACTTCAGGGACAAGGAGGATTTCGCGCTGCAGGTGATCGACGAGTACATGAAGCACGTGCATGCCGGCCTCGACGCCTGCCTCGGCGACGAGGCGCTGCCGCCGCTTGCGCGCGTACGCAGGTTCTTCGAGCGGGTGCAGAAGGACTACCGGCGCGAGGGTTACCTCGGCTGCCTGCTGGGCGGCCTCGGCCAGGAGCTCTCCGGCGTGAGCGACATCTTCCGGCACAAGGTCGAACAGTGTTTCTCGGAGATCGCGCGCCGCATCGCCGTCTGCCTGGAGGAGGCGCGCAGGGGCGGCAGCATTCCGGCCGATTCCGACCCCGCGCGGCTCGCCGGCCTGCTGGTGGATTGCTGGGAGGGCGCGGCCCTGCGCAGCAGATTGAAGGGCAGCGCCGCTCCGCTTGGCGCGATGCTCGATTTCTACTTCCGCGCGGCCGCAGCGCCCGGGGGACGCTCGCCTTAGGCTGCGGCGCGGTACTTGAGCGGCACGCCGTTCAGGCGCTGCAGCTCTTCCAGCGACAGGCCTTCAGCGACGATCTCGACGAGATGCAGTCCGTCGCGCCGCACTTCGATCACGGCGAGGTCGGTGTAGATGCGCGTGACGCAGCGCACGCCGGTGAGCGGGTAGGTGCAGCGCTCGACGATCTTCGATTCGCCCTTCTTCGTCAGGTGCTCCATCGTCACGAATACCTGCTTCGCGCCGGCGGCGAGGTCCATCGCGCCGCCGACGGCGGGGATCGCGTCCGCCTCCCCGGTGTGCCAGTTGGCGATGTCGCCGGCGGCGGAGACCTGGAAGGCGCCGAGCACGCAGATGTCGATGTGGCCGCCGCGGATCATGGCGAACGAGTCCGCGTGGTGGAAGTAGGACGCGCCGGGCAGGGCGGTGGCCGGGTTCTTGCCGGCGTCGATCAGGTCCTCGTCCTCGGCGCCGGGTGCGGGCTTCGGCCCCAGGCCGAGGATGCCGTTCTCGCTGTGCAGCACGATCTCCCGGTCTTTCGGGATGTGGTTCGCGACAAGCGTCGGCAGTCCGATGCCGAGGTTGACGCAGGCGCCGTTCGGGATATCGCGCGCCACGCGCGCGGCGATCTGGTGGCGATCGAGCTTTTTCATGCGGCTTTCCTCATCGCGGCGACGCGGACCACGCGGTGCACGAAGAGCCCCGGCGTGACGATCGCTTCGGGATCGAGCGCACCGAGCTCGACCGTCTCGCGCACCTGCGCCACGGTGCACTTCGCCGCGGCGGCCATGATCGGGCCGAAGTTGCGCGCCGTCTTGCGGTACACGAGGTTGCCCCAGCGGTCCGCGCGATCCGCCTTGATCAGCGCGCAGTCGGCGTAAATCGGGTACTCGAGCACGTAGTCGCGGCCGCCGATACTGCGCGTCTCCTTGCCCTCGGCGAGGCGCGTGCCGAAGGCGGTCGGCGTGAAGAACGCGCCGATGCCGGCCCCGGCGGCGCGGATGCGCTCGGCGAGCGTGCCCTGCGGCACCAGCTCGAGCTCGATCTTGCCGGCCCGGTAGAGCCTGTCGAAGTGCCACGAATCCGCCTGGCGCGGGAACGAGCACAGCAGCTTCCTCACGCGGTTGGCGCCGATCAGCGCCGCCAGCCCGGCGTCGCCGTTGCCGGCGTTGTTGTTGACCACGGTGAGGTCCTTCGCGCCCTGCGCGATCAGCGCGTCGATCAGTGCCGCCGGCATGCCGGCGTTGCCGAAGCCGCCGATCATGATCGTGGCGCCGTCGGCGACATCGGCGAGCGCGGCCTGCGCGGAATCGAAGAGCTTGTTGATCATGGGTGGGCGCGGGGGACGCTACCTGGATTATCCCCCTCAACCTCGGGGGCGGAATTTCGTGAGAAGTCACTTTTAATAGGATTTGTAAGTATTTGATATGTATATCTAATAAAATCCAAGAAACCGTCTGTAATAGTTGCCCTAAGTATTTGTAACACCTAAAGAAATCCGCATCCTCCTTCTTGACCCAAGACGGCGCTTTCGAATAAAGTGGGAAAACGTAGAAAAAAGTGGTGAAAAATTGCCGCAGTTGTGGATCCCGGCAAGTCCACGTGGAGGAGAAGAAAAGGGATGGGTGGAGCCTTTCACGGCGCAACGGTCATCACGCTCGATGCCAAGGGCCGCATCGCCGTTCCCACGCGCTATCGCGATGCGCTCGCCGCGGGCGCGCGCACTCTCGTGCTGAGCGCGCATCCCGATGGCTGCGCGCTCATCTATCCCGAGGCGGCGTGGGAGCGCGTGCGCGGCCAGGTGGAGCAGTTTCCGAGTTTTCATCCGCAGGCGAGCTGGTGGAAGCGGCTGCTGCTCGGCTTCGAGGAGCATGTCGCACCCGATGCCGCCGGCCGGCTTCTGCTCCCGGCCGGCCTGCGGCAGCACGCGAAGCTCGAGCGTGAGGCGATGCTGGTCGGGCAGGGCCACTACTTCGAGCTCTGGGACGCCGGCGTGTGGAGCGCGAAGCTCTCGGCCGCGCTCTCCGGGCCGACGGCCCCGCCGCCGGGCATGGAGGATTTTTCGCTGTGAGCGCGGGCGCCGCGCCGGACAGCGCGCGCGAGCCCGATGAGCGCGACGCCGGCCACGCATGCCCCGGTGCTGCTGCAGGAAGCGCTTGCCGCGCTCGCGCTCGACCCGGCCGGGACCTACGTCGATGCGACCTTCGGGCGCGGCGGACACAGCCGCGCCATCCTGGCGCGCCTCGGGCCGCGCGGGCGGCTGATCGCGCTCGATCGCGACCCGGAGGCGGTCGCCGCGGCGCGCGCCATCCGCGACCCGCGCTTCAGCGTCGAGCAGACGCCCTTCAGCAGCCTCGAGCGGGTTCTGGAGCGGCACGGCGTGGCGCAAGTGCAGGGGGTGCTCGCGGATTTCGGCGTCTCGACGCCGCAGCTCGAGGATCCGGCGCGCGGCTTCTCCTTCCGCGCCGACGGCCCGCTCGACATGCGCATGGATCCCGGCGGCGGCCCGACCGCCGCCGAGTGGCTCTCCTCGGCAACAGAACAACAACTGCGGGAGGCGATCGGCCGCTATGGCGAAGAACGGTTTGCTAAACAGGTTGCAAAGGCGATTGCTGCTGCTCGGGCACGCGAGCCGATTCTCCAGACGGGGCAACTTGCCGCTGTCGTGGCAGCGGCGGTCCGCACACGCGAGGCAGGGCAGGATCCGGCGACGCGCACCTTTCAGGCTCTACGGATTCTCGTCAATCGGGAGCTTGAGGAAATCGCGCTGATGCTGCCGCAGGCTGTCGCACAGCTGGCGCCCGGCGCCCGGATCGCGGCGATCAGCTTCCACTCGCTGGAGGACCGGCTGGTGAAGCGCTTCTTCGCCGCCGCCTCGGGGCGGGGCGACTCCGGCGGACTGCCCCGGGATTTGCCGATTCGCGCCCGCGACCTGCCACAACCTCCGCTCAGAATCGTCGGCCGGATGCAGCGCCCCGGCGCCGCCGAGCTCGCGGCCAACCCCCGCGCCCGCAGCGCCCGGCTGCGCGTCGCGGAGCGCACCGGCGCCCCCCTGAACCCCGAATTTCCGATTCGAATCGAGCCCGACGCGTGGCGAAGCTGAACCTCCTCCTCCTCCTGGTTCTCGTCGTCTGCGCGCTCGGGCTCGTTACCTCCCAGGACAAGTCGCGCAAGGCCTTCTCGGATCTCGAGCGCGAGCAGGAGCGCAGCCGCGCGCTCGACGTCGAGTACGGCCGGCTGCAGCTCGAGGCCAGCACCTGGGGGCTGCATTCACGCGTGCAGCGCATCGCCGCCGGCACCCTCGGCATGCGCGTGCCCGACCCCCGCCGCGTGCGAGTGGTGCGGGTCGACGCCGGGCCGGCCGCGGCCGCGGCCCGCCCCGGCCCGCAACTGCAGGCGCACGCCGGCGCCGCAGAGGGAAGGGAGCGGCGGTGAGCGCGGCGAGCGTGCCGGCGCTCATCCGGCTGCCGCCCTGGCGGGCGCGCTTCACGCTGGCGCTGCTGCTCGCGGCGTTCGGCGTGCTCGCGGCGCGCTCGCTCTGGCTGCAGTCGGTGCGCACCGAATTCCTCCAGGAGAAGGGCGAGCAGCGCTACTCGCGCGTGCTCGAGGTGCCGGCGACGCGCGGCCGCATCCTCGATCGCCACGGCGAGGCGCTCGCCATCTCGACGCCGGTGAAGTCGGTGTGGGCGATCCCCGAGGACGTCGACGCGACGCCGGCGCAGCTGGGCAGGCTCGCCGCGCTGCTCGGCGAGCGGCCGCCCGAGCTGAAGCGCCGGCTGCAGGACGCGGCGCGCGACTTCGTCTACCTCAAGCGCCAGATCCCGCCCGAGACCGCGGCGCAGGTCGCCGAGCTCGGCATCGCCGGCATCTACCAGAACACCGAGTACCGCCGCTACTACCCCGGCGGCGAGACCATGGCGCACGTCATCGGCTTCACCAGCGTCGACGACGTCGGCCAGGAGGGCATCGAGCTCGCGCACCAGCGCACGCTCGCCGGCGTCGCCGGCAGCCGCCGCGTCATCAAGGACCGGCTCGGGCGCATCGTCGAGGACGTCGGGTCGATCCGCGCCGCGCAGGACGGGCACGACCTGACGCTCGCCCTCGACAGCAAGATCCAGAACATCGCCTTCACGGCGCTCAAGGACGCGGTGGAGGCGAACAAGGCGAAGGCCGGCGCGATCGTGGTGCTCGACGTGCGCAGCGGCGAAGTGCTCGCGCTCGCCAACCTGCCGACCTACAACCCGAACAACCGCGCCGGGCTGACCGGCGCGCAGCTGCGCAACCGCGCCATCACCGACAGCTTCGAGCCGGGCTCGACGCTCAAGCCCTTCACCATCGGCCTCGCGCTGGAGCTGGGCAAGGTCACGCCGCGCACCGTCATCCAGACCGCGCCGGGCACGCTCGCGATCGGCGGCTACACCATCCACGACGCGCATCCCGGTGGCGCGCTGACGGTGACGCAGGTGATCCAGGAGTCGTCCAACGTCGGCGCGGCGAAGATCGCGCTGTCGCTGCCGCGCGACGAGATGCACGACATGTTCCGCAGCGCCGGCTTCGGCGCGGCGCCGGACCTCGGCTTCCCCGGCGAGGCGAGCGGCCGGCTGCGCGACGCCCGCACCTGGCGGCCGGTCGAGCAGGCGACCATGGCCTACGGACACGGCATCTCGGTGAGCCTGATGCAGCTGGCGCACGCGTACACCGTGTTCGCGCGCGACGGCGAGTTGGTGCCGATCTCGCTCCTCAAAACCGACGGTCCGGCGGGGGGCCGGCAGGTGTTCCCGCCCGAGGTGGCGCACGAGGTGCGCACCATGCTGGAGGCCGCGGTGCAGCCCGGCGGCACGGCGCCCCGCGCGCGCATCGCCGGCTGGCGCGTCGCCGGCAAGACCGGCACCGCGCACAAGGAGGAGAACGGCGGCTACGCCGCGCACAAGTACGTTTCCTCCTTCGTCGGCCTGGCGCCGGTCAGCGACCCGCGGCTAGTGATCGCGGTGATGCTCGACGAGCCCTCGGCCGGCAAGTACTACGGCGGCCAGGTCGCGGCGCCGGTATTCGCGCGCGTCATGCAGGGCGCGCTGCGCCTGCTCGGCGCGCCGTACGACGCCCCGCTGACGCCCATCGAGATGCCCGCCGGGGACGATGGCGCCAAGGAGAGCAACTGATTGACGGCATCTTCGCGCAGCTCGCGCAGCAGGGGGCCGCGATCGAGCGCCTGACGTCCGACAGCCGGCGCGCCGCGCCGGGCTGCGCGTTCTTCGCCTGGCCGGGCGAATCCGGCGACGGCCGGCGCCATATTCCGGATGCGCTCGCGCGCCGCTGCGCCGCCGTGCTCTGGGAGCGGGAAGGATTCTCCTGGAGCGACGCCTGGCGGGTACCGAACGCCGGCGTTTCCGGACTGAGGGCGCAGGCCGGCTTCCTGGCGCACGAATTCCACCGCCGGCCGTCCGAGCATCTTTGGGTGTGCGGCGTCACCGGCACCAACGGCAAGACCACCTGCTCGCAGTGGCTTGCCGCGCTGCTCGCGAGCGCCGGCGCGCGGGCGGCGGTGCTCGGCACCCTCGGCGGCGGCTTTCCGGGCGCGCTCGAGCCGGTCGAGAACACCACGCCCGACGCGCTGGAGGTGCACCGGCTGCTGGCGCGCTTCCGCTCGGCGGGCGCGCGCGCGGTGGCGATGGAGGTGTCGTCGCACGGGCTCGCGCAGGGACGCGTCAACGGCGTCGCATTCGCCTGCGCGCTGTTCACCAACCTGACGCACGATCACCTCGACTACCACGGCTCGATGCGGGCCTACGGCGAGGCGAAGGCGCGGCTGTTCGAGACGCCCGGCCTGGGCGCCGCGGTGCTGAACCTCGACGACCCGTTCGGCGCCGAGCTGGCGGGGCGCGCCGCGGAGCGCGGCGCGCGCGTCCTCGGCTTCGGATTCGCGGCGCGCGGCGGCAGCGACGAGTTCCTGCTCGGCACGGAGCTCGGCGGCGGCGCGCTGCGCATCGCCTTCGGCGGGGCCGAGGCGACGGTGACGATTCCGCACCCGGGCCGGCACAGCGCGAGCAACGCGCTCGGCGTGCTGGGCTGCTTGCTGGCGCACGGCGTGCCTTTCGGCGAAGGCGTGCGGCTGCTCGAGGCGCTGCCGCCGGTGCCGGGCCGCCTGCAGCGCCTGGGCGGGGAAGGCGTGCCGCTCGTAGTGGTCGACTATGCGCATACTCCCGACGCGCTCGAGCAGGTGCTGCGCGCGCTGCGGCCGCTGGCGACGGCGCGCGGCGGGCGCCTCGTCGTGGTGTTCGGCGCCGGCGGCGGGCGCGATTCCGCCAAGCGCCCGCGCATGGGCGCGGTCGCGGCGCGGCTCGCCGATCGCGTGCTGCTGACCTCCGACAACCCCCGCGGCGAGGACCCGGCCGCGATCATCGAGCAGATCCGCGCCGGCGCCGGCGCCGCCTGCGCGGTGGAGCCGGACCGCGCCGCGGCGATCGCGGCGGCGATCGCCGACGCCGACACCGCGGACGTGGTGCTGCTCGCCGGCAAGGGACACGAAACCTATCAGGAGATCGCAGGGCGGCGCCTCGCCTTCTCCGACGCCACTGCCGCCGCCGAAGCGCTGGCGCGGCGCAGAGGGAGCGGCGCATGATGAGCCTGCAGGAAGCCGCGGCCGCGATCGGCGCCCGGTTCGCCGGCGTGGCCTCTCTCGGCGAGACGCGATTCTCGGGAGTATCGACCGACACGCGCAGCGTCGCCGCAGGCGAGCTCTTCGTCGCCCTCCGCGGCGAGCGCTTCGATGGCCACACGTTCCTCGGCGCCGCCCGGGACCGCGGCGCGGCCGGCGCGCTGGTCGACGCGGCCTACGCCGGCGGCAGGCCGCCGCCGCGCGCGCCGCTGCCGCTGCTGGTGGCCGACGACACGCGCGCCGCGCTGGGGCGGCTCGGCCGCCACTGGCGCCTGCGCTTCGCGCCGGTGCTCGTCGCCGTCGCCGGCTCGAACGGCAAGACCACCACCAAGGAAATGCTCGCCTCGATCCTGCGGCGCCACGCCGGGGACGCCGGCGCGCTCGCCACGCGCGGCAACCTCAACACCGACATCGGCGTGCCGCTGACGCTGCTCGCGATGCGCGCCGGGCACCGCTACTGCGCGGTGGAGCTCGGCATGAACCACCCCGGCGAGATCGCGCGGCTGGCGGCGATCGCGCAGCCGACCGTGGCGCTGGTCAACAACGCGCAGCGCGAGCACCTCGAGTTCATGCGCAGCATCGAGGCGGTCGCGCGCGAGAACGCGAGCGTGTTCGACGCGCTGCCCGCCGCGGGCATCGCCGTGCTCAACGCCGACGACCCGATGGCGGCGGTGTTCCGCGAGCGCGCTGGGAGCCGCCGGCGGATCGAATTCGGCCTCGCTGGCGCGGAAGTCTCGGGGCGCTACGCGCTGCAAGGGCTGGAGAGCGAGATCGTGGTGGCGACGCCGGCGGGCGAGGCGCGCGCGCGGCTCGCGATCCCCGGCCTGCACAACGTGCGCAACGCGCTCGCGGCCGCCGCCTGCGCGCACGCCGCGGGCATACCCCCCGCCGCGATCGGCGAGGGCCTCGCCGCCTTCCGCCCCTACTGCGGGCGCCTGCAGGTGAGGCGCACCGCGGCAGGCGCCACCCTCATCGACGACAGCTACAACGCCAACCCGGACTCGGTGCGCGCCGCGATCGACGTGCTCGCCGCCTGCCCCGGGCCGACCGCGCTGGTGCTCGGCGACATGGGCGAGGTCGGCGCCGAGGGACCGGCGTTCCACGCCGAGGTCGGCCGCTACGCGAAGCAGCGCGGGATCCGCAATCTGTTCGCGCTGGGCGCGGCGTCGAAGGAGAGCGTCGCGGCGTTCGGCAGCGGCGCGCGGCATTTCGAGGACTGGAGCGAGATTCCGCCGCAGCTGGCCGGCACCGAGACCATCCTCGTCAAGGGCTCGCGCTTCATGAAGATGGAACGCGTGGTGTCGGCGCTGGCCGGCGAGAGCGCGGGGGCCCGCTGATGCTGCTCGAGATCGCGCAATGGCTGGCGAAGGACGTGCGGCTGTTCAACGTCTTCTCGTACATCACGCTGCGCTCGGTCCTCGCCTGCCTCACCGCGCTCGCCATCTCGCTGGTGCTCGGCCCGCTGGTGATCCGCAAGCTCGCCGCCTACAAGATCGGGCAGGCGGTGCGCGACGACGGCCCCAAGTCGCACCTCACCAAGGCGGGGACGCCGACCATGGGCGGCGCGCTGATCCTGCTCTCCATCGCGATCACCACGCTGCTGTGGGGAGACCTCGCCAACCGCTTCGTCTGGGTGGTGCTGCTGGTGACGCTCGCCTTCGGCACCATCGGCTGGATCGACGACTACCGCAAGGTGGTGCGGCGCAACCCCAAGGGGCTCTCGGCGAGGGCGAAGCTCTTCTGGCAGTCGGTGGTCGGCCTCGCCGCCGCCGGCTTTCTCGCCTGGATGGCGCAGAGCATGCCGGCGCTGAACCAGCTGATCGTGCCGTTCTTCAAGTTCGTCGCCTACCCGCTCGGCGCCGCGGGCTTCGTCATCCTGACGTACTTCGTCATCGTCGGCACCTCGAACGCGGTCAACCTGACCGACGGCCTCGACGGCCTCGCCATCATGCCGACGGTGATGATTGGCGGCGCGCTCGGCATCTTTGCCTACGTCGCCGGCCACGCTGGGTTCTCCAGGTACCTGGGCCTGCCCTACATCGCAGGCGCGGGCGAGCTGGCGGTGTTCTGCGGCGCGCTGGTCGGCGCCGGGCTCGGCTTCCTCTGGTTCAACGCCTATCCGGCGGAAGTGTTCATGGGCGACGTCGGCGCGCTCGCGCTCGGCGCCGCGCTCGGCACCGTCGCCGTGATCGTGCGCCAGGAGATCGTGCTGTTCATCATGGGCGGCGTGTTCGTCGCCGAGACGCTGTCGGTGATGATCCAGGTGGCCTACTTCAAGGCCACCGGCGGCAAGCGCATCTTCCGCATGGCGCCGCTGCACCACCACTACGAGCTCGAGGGCTGGAAGGAGTCCCAGGTCGTGGTGCGCTTCTGGATCATCACCATGATGCTGGTCCTGTTCGGGCTCTCGACGCTGAAGCTCAGATGATGCGCGAGGCGGCCCTACCGATGCTGCGCGCCCCGGCGCCGATGGCGCTGAGCGGAAAGAAGGTGCTGGTGCTCGGCCTGGGAGACACCGGCCTGTCGGTCGCCGCCTGGGTCGAGCGGCAGGGCGGCTGCGCGCGCGTCGCCGACACCCGCAAGTCGCCGCCGCGGAAGGCGGACTTCCAGGGCGAATTCCACGGCGGCAAATTCAAGCGCTCGCTGCTGAAGGGCGTCGACCTGGTCTGCATCAGCCCGGGCCTTTCGCTCGAGGAAGACCTGATCCAGGACGCCGTCGCGAAGGGCATTCCCGTAGCCGGCGACGTCGAGCTGTTCGCCTGGCACGTACGGCGCCGCGCGGCGGCGTCGAAGGTCGTCGCGGTGACCGGCACCAACGGCAAGTCGACCGTGACGGCGCTCACCGGGCACCTGCTGCGCGCGGCGGGAATCGACTGCGAGGTCGCCGGCAACATCTCGCCGCCGGTGCTGGAGGCGCTGGTGCGGCGCGGGTCGCGGCCGCCCGCGGCCTGGGCGCTCGAGCTCTCCAGCTACCAGCTCGAGACCACGTGGTCGCTCGACCCCGACGCGGCGGCGATGCTGAATCTCTCGGAGGACCACCTCGACCGCTATACCGGCCTGGCGCAGTACGCCGGGGCCAAGGCGCGCGTGTTCCAGGGCGGCGGCGCGCAGGTGCTCAACCGCTGCGACTCGGCCTCCATGGCGATGGCGCTGCCGCAGCGCGCGCAAGTCACGTTCGGGCTCGACGCGCCGGCGGTGGCCGAGGACTTCGGCATCTCCGGCGGCTGGCTGGTGCGCGGCGGCGAGCGCATCCTCGCCGTGGCCGAGCTGCCGCTTTCCGGGATGCACAACGCCTCCAACGCGCTCGCCGCCTGCGCGCTCGCGAGCGCCGCCGGCGTCCCGCTCGCGGCGCTCGCCGCGGGACTGAAGAACTTCCGCGGCCTGCCGCACCGCATGAGCCTGGTCGCCGAGCGCGGCGGCGTCGCCTGGTACGACGACTCCAAGGGCACCAACGTCGGCGCCACGGTCGCGGCGCTGAGGGGCCTGGCGCGGCCGGCGATCCTGATTCTCGGCGGCGAAGGGAAGGGGCAGGACTTCTCCGCCCTCGCGCCCGCGGTGAAGGAGCGCGCGAGGCGCGTGCTGCTGATCGGCAGGGATGCCGCGCTGATCGAGCGCGCCCTCGCCGCCACCGGCGTGCCCGCCGAAAGGGCGAGAACGATCCAGCAGGCGGTCGAGCGCGCGGCCGAAGCCGCGCGCCCCGGCGACGCGGTGCTGCTCTCGCCCGCTTGCGCGAGCTTCGACATGTTCCGCGACTATCGGCACCGCGGCGAGGCCTTCGCCGCCGCGGTGCGGGCGCTGGGGTTCTGATGGCGAGCCTCGTCTTCGGCCAGGAGCGCGGCGCGCGCACCGCGGGCAAGGCGGCGCCGGAGTACGACCGCTCGCTCGCCTGGGCGGCGCTGCTGCTGGTCGCGATCGGCCTGGTGATGGTCTACTCGGCGTCGATCGCGACGGCGGAGTCGAGCGCCTACACCGGGCACAACCCGGCCTACTTCCTGATCCGCGACTCGGTCTTCCTCGCCGTCGCGCTCGCCGCGGCCATCGCCGTGTTCCTGGTGCCCACGCGCTTCTGGCAGCGCGCGGCGCCGTGGCTGTTCATCGGCGGCCTGGTCCTGCTGGTGCTGGTCCTGGTGCCGGGCATCGGGCGCGAGGTGAACGGCGCGCGCCGCTGGATCAACCTGTACGTGGCGACGGTGCAGCCCTCGGAGCTGATGAAGCTCGCCGTGGTGCTGTACGCCGCCGACTACACGGTGCGCCGCCACGCGGTGCTGAAGAGCTTCCGCCGCGGGCTGCTGCCGATGCTCGCGGTGATGCTGCTGGTGGCGTGGCTGCTGCTGCGCGAGCCGGACTTCGGCGCCTTCGTGGTGGTCGCGATCACTGCGTTCGGCATCCTGTTCATCGGCGGCATGAACGGGCGCCATTTCACGCTGCTGGTGCTGATGCTCGCCGCGGGCTTCGCGCTGCTGGTGCTGTCCTCGCCGTACCGCATGCAGCGCATCTTCGGCTTCATGGACCCGTGGAACGACCCCTTCGGCCGCGGCTACCAGCTGTCGCACGCGCTGATCGCCTTCGGCCGCGGCGAGATCTTCGGCGTCGGCCTCGGCGCCAGCGTCGAGAAGCTGCACTACCTGCCCGAGGCGCACACCGACTTCCTGCTGGCGGTGATCGCGGAGGAGCTCGGCCTTGCCGGCGTCGCCGTGGTGATCGCGCTGTTCGCGTGGATCGTGCTGCGCGCGTTCCTCATCGGCCGCCAGGCGGCGCTGCGCGAGCGCCACTTCACCGCGCTCGTGGCGCAGGGCATCGGCATCTGGGTCGGCTTCCAGGCGCTGATCAACATGGGCGTGAACATGGGCCTGCTGCCGACCAAGGGGCTGACGCTGCCGCTGATGAGCTTCGGCGGCAGCGGCATCCTGATGAATTGCGTGGCGCTCGCGGTGCTGCTGAGAGTGGATTTCGAAAACCGTCGCCTGATGCGGGGGTTGAAGACGTGATCCACAATTCCAACACCCAGATCCAGGTGAA
>DATJXO010000118.1:0-18879 GCA_035500055.1 Burkholderiales bacterium
AAGCGAAAGCGAAAGGTGGACAACCCGGCGCAGTCGCGCCGTTTTATCGAAGCCGCGAAAAAGCTTGGGGTGGACGAAAGCGGAGAGGATTTCGAGAAGGCTATAGACAAGCTACTGCCGAAGCGTGGCGGCAGCTAGAGCTATCGCTAGAACCAGCCAAGGGCGCGGCAAATGAGGACCACAGCGAATATGCTGAACAACGCGATGAGGGCGTATAGCCAATTCATCCGACATCTTGCCATGCCCCTAAACAGGTTGGTACGGCAAGTCTAATATCACCTTTTCTTTTATAATCCGCCCCTCTTCGCAGGCGCCGGTCTTCCTGCGGCGCTCCGTACGGCCAAGTAGCTCAGTTGGTAGAGCAGAGGACTGAAAATCCTTGTGTCGGTGGTTCGATTCCGCCCTTGGCCACCAATATCTGAGAAGGCAGGAGAGTGATTCCGGCAGGCGAGGGAGACGGCTGGGCGGCGGGCTACGCGGAGCCCTACCTTGCCTGCGTGCGGGCCGCGGCCAGGGATCCCGGCGCGTTCTCGGAGTTCAAGCGCGATCCCCGCTATCGGGCGATCCTCGAGCACGTCAGCGAGGAGCAGGGCGGCGAGTACCTGGACATAGTCAGGAAAGAATCGCCGTCGCTGCTCGCGAAGTTCGATCAGTTCAGGCAGAACGATCTGCTCGGCGGCGCCATCACCTGCCTCTACCCCGGGGTCGGGCCGGTGAGCCCGTCGACGCTCAGGTACGTCAAGGTCGCGTCGGACCTGAGAAACCTGTTCGGGGCCCGGATCGGCGGCAACGTGGCCGAGGTCGGGGTCGGCTACGGCGGGCAGCTTTTGATCGCCGACAAGGTGCTTTCGTTCGGGCGGTACGATCTGTTCGACCTGCCGTCGGTGCTGGAGCTGGCCTCGCGCTACCTGGGATCGCACGCGCTCGCTTGCGAGTACCGCGCGGTCGCGCTCGCGGAGCACGCGGGCGACGTGGACTACGAACTCGCCATCAGCAACTACGCGTTCTCCGAGCTGCCGGCCAGGCTGCAGCTCGTGTACATCGCCAAGGTGCTCGCCAGGTCGAAAAGGGGATACCTGACGATGAACAGCGGAAGGCCGGGCAGCGCCTTCACGGACGACAAGCTGACGCTGGAAGACCTGGCGCGCAGGCTGCCGAAATTCGACGTCCTGGCGGAGCGGCCCCTGACGCACCCCGGGAACTACGTCGTCGTGTGGGGGGCCTGAGGCCCGGGCCGGGATCCCGTTGGCAGGCTCGTCGGGGCGCAAATTCCGCGGAAACTTGGGGCCGGCCGGCGGGTCGGAAGGAGATGCCCACGCCACAACGCACGCCGGCAGCGTTGCACCTGCGGCACTTCATCCGTACGCTCGATGAGCGCGAGAGGGCCTTGCGCGAGCGCATCGAGCAGCACAGGGATTCCGATGCCGCGCCGTCGGTCGATCCCACCGGGGACCAGGCCGACTACGCCCTGACGCGGGAGTACACCGCGATGGAAAGCAGTCTAATGGAGCGAGCGCGGCGCGAGCTCGCGCAAGTCGAGGCTGCGCGCCAGCGCATCGAGGAGGGAACGTACGGCGAGTGCATGGACTGCGGCGAGCCGATCGGCGCCGCCCGCCTGGAAGCCAATCCCGTTGCCTTGCGCTGCGCAGCCTGCCAGGAGCGGCACGAAAGGAAATCCCCTCCGGGCGCCGCCTAGGCAAAGGGGCGGCGCGGCACGCCTGGGTCCTACGCTCGCTCGGCGATCAGCACCACGTCCGAGCCGCCGAAGGCAAACGAATTCGACATCACTGCGCGCGGAATCTCGATGCGCTCGGCTGCCCGCGCCACGTGCCGAACGGCGCACTGGGGATCGGGCTGCTCGAGGTGCGCGGTCGGCGGCACCAGGCCGTCGGCGAACGGCATTAGCGCGGCGGCCATCTCCAGGGCGCCGGCGCCGCCGAGCAGGTGGCCGTGCATCGACTTGGTCGAGCTCACCGGTATGCGTGCCGCGGCGTCCTCGCCGAGCGCCGCTCGAATCGCCTCGCATTCCACTACGTCGCCCACGAGCGTCGCGGTGCCATGGGCATTGATGTAGCCGATCGCGTCGGGCCCGAGGCCAGACTCGGCGAGCGCTTGGCGAATCGCGCGCACCTGGCCGTCGCGGTCCGGTTTCGACATGTGGACCGCGTCGCACGAATTGCCGTAGCCGGTGAGGAAGGCATGCACGCGCGCGCCGCGCGCCTGGGCGAACGAGGCTTCCTCGAGAACGAACGCGGCGGCACCCTCGCCCAGGACGAGGCCGCCGCGTCGCTTGTCGAAGGGCTTGCAGCTCGCCGCGGCATCGCCCGGGTCGGCCGGCGCCAGTGTGCGCAGCGCCTGCCAGGCCGCGAGCACCCCGGGCGTAAGCAGCGCTTCGGCGCCTCCAGCGACGACGGCGTCGGCGCGCCCCGCCTGGATGCTGTGCATCGCTTCGCCGAGCGCCATGGCCGACGAGGAGCACGCGGTAGAGAAATTGGCGAACGGGCCGCGCAAGCCCCAGCGCACCGCGACGTTGGAGCCCGCGGCATTGTTCATCGCCATCACTACCGACAGCGGCCTCAGCCTGAAGTCGTTCTTGCCGTACACGGAGCTGTACGCCGCCTCTAGCGTGCCTGCTCCGCCCATGCCCGTGCCCCAGTAAACCCCGATCCGCTCCCGGTTGGCGGCCGCCGGATCGAGCCCGCTGGCCTCAAGTGCCTGTGCCGCAGCGACCAGCGCGAATTGGGAAACGCGGTCGAGCGTCATCGCCTCGCCGCCCTTGAAGTGGGCGGCCGCATCCCAGTCGACCTGCGCGCCCACCTGCACGCCGGAGCCAAGCGTCACTTCCGGAGCGAGCCGCCGTACGCCGGAACGCCCGGCGCCGAGCGCGCGGTGGAGTTCCTCCAGTCCGAGGCCGAGCGGCGAAACGACGCCGATGCCGGTGATCGCGACGCGGCGCGCGCCCATCGTGTCGCCCGCGGCTCAGGCCTTGCCGGCGGCCTGGAGCGACGCGGCCACGTGCTGCTCGAGGTCCGCGAGGCACTTGATCTTGCGCAGGTCCTCGTCCGACACCTTGACGCCGAACTCGTCCTCGACCTTGAACATGAACTCGATGAAGGTGAGCGAATCGACGCCGAGCGCATCGAGCGGCGCCGCCGGATCGATCTTCGCGGGATCGAGCTGCAGCTCCTTGACGGCGAGGTCCTTGATGCGGCTGAGGGTGTCCATGCGTGCGGGCGAGTGGTGACGTGACGATATTTTACAAGTAGGGGGCCTGTTTCGGCGCAGGGCGCGCTCGGCCCGCGAGCGCGTGACCTAGAATTGCCGGGTCGACCCAGCGAGCCCAGACGCTTGACCGCGCGCAAAACGAAAGCTCCGGCGAGCGCTCCGCACGCGCCCTCGGCGCAGCACCTGCGCGAGATCGCCGACACCATCCCGCACATGCTCTGGACCGCGCGCCCCGACGGCGTGGTGGACTTCGTCAACGCGCGTACCGTGGAGTACACCGGCCTGAGCGCGAAGCAGCTGAGCGGCTGGGGATGGGAGCCGGTGATCCATCCCGAGGACTTCGACGCGTGCGTCGCGCGCTGGCGGCTGGCGCTTGCCTCCGGCATGTCGTTCGAGGCCGACTACCGGCTGCGCCGTGCCGACGGCAAGTACCGCTGGCACCACCACAGCGTGCTGCCGTTGCGCGACGCCTCTGGCGAGATCGTGCTCTGGTACGGAACCTGCACCGACGTCCACGAGCAGCGCAGGACGCTGCAGAGCCTCGAGCGCGCGCGCCAGACGCTCGAGTCGCTGGTCGCCGCGCGCACCCAGGCGCTGGAGGAGAGCACGCAGCGCCTGCGCGCGTTCCTCGACAACATGCCCGCGGTGGCGTGGATCAAGGATGCCGGCTTCCGCTATGCCTGGGTCAGCGCGAGCTATCCGCGCATGACCGGCTGGAGCGCGGAGCAGGTGCTGGGCCGCAGCGACTTCGACCTCTGGCCCCGTGCAGTGGCGCAGCATTTCCGCGACGACGACGAAAAGACGCTGCGCACCGACGGACCGGTGCAGTCGGTCGACGAGGTGCCCTACGCGGACGGTCGCCCGGCCCGCTGGCTGGTGGTGAAATTTCCGCTGCCGGACGCGCGCGGCGCGATGGGCGTGGCTGGGATCCGCTTCGACCTGGGCGCGAACGGCGACGCGGCGGCGGGGTCCGGTAACGGCGAGCCGCCGCTCGAGCGCCTGAGCGGGCGCGAACGCCAGGTGCTGCGGCTCATCGTCGACGGCCACACCAGCGCCGAAGTCGCGCTGCGCCTGGATATCTCTCCTAAGAGCGTCGACACTTACCGCAGCAGGCTGATGGCGAAGCTCGGCATCAGCGACCTGCCGTCGCTGGTCAAATTCGCGATTCGCTACGGGATCACGAGAGGATAATAAGATAAATTGCAAGTCGTCCCGATAAATCTCTCGGGAGATTTGTGAATTAGGTCACGAAATCTCCCGTAGGGCCTTGAAGGTCAAGGTTTCCTGACAGCCGGCTGATCGTTGGACGCCTAGAATGATTGCGTAAGGGGCCGTCCGCGGGGAAGAACAAGAAAGACGGGAGGAAAGAAGCGAAAAACGGTCGGGCGCGTCCCGCGCACCGACCGGACCTGCAGGACCGTGCGCCGATATGAGGCTCGGATGTCGGAGGCCGTGTCGGAACGGAAGGGGGGGCGTTCTGCGGCGGGCGTCGTGCGCAGCGGCGCGGGCGCCCTGTTCGCCTCGGTTCTGATTGCTGCGCTGTGCGCTGTCGCCCGCGCGCAGGCCGCCGACGAGCGGGGCCTCGGCGAGCTAAGCCTCGAGCAGCTTGCCAACATCGAGGTGACCTCGGTTTCCCGGCGCCCCGAGAAACTGCAGGACGCTGCGGCCTCGATCTACGTGATCACGGCAGAGGACATCCGTCGCTCGGGGGCGACGACGCTGCCCGAGGCGCTGCGCCTCGCGCCGAACCTCCAGGTGGCGCGCGTCGACTCGCGCACCTACGCCATCAGCGCGCGCGGCTTCAATAACGCGATCGGCAACAAGCTGCTGGTGATGATCGATGGCCGCACGGTGTACTCGCCGCTGTTTTCCGGCGTATTCTGGGACCAGCAAGACGTCATGCTGCAGGACGTGGAGCGAATCGAGGTCATCAGCGGCCCGGGCGCGGCGCTCTGGGGCGCGAATGCTGTCAACGGCGTCATCAACGTGATCACGCGCAGCGCGCGCGACACGCAGGGCGCGCTGGGCGTGCTGCAGACCGGCAACACGCAGGGCCAGTACGGGTTCCGCTACGGCGGCAAGATCGGTGAGACGGGGGCCTTCCGCTTCTACGGCAAGGCCGAGGACTACAACCGCACCGAGCTGCTCAACGGCTCGCCCGTGTTCAACGGCTGGGGACGCGGCCAAGCGGGCTTCCGCGCCGACTGGTCCACGGGCGACGACAGCTTTACGCTGCAAGGGGACTCCTACCGCGGCCACGGCGAACTCTCGGCCGTCGGCCAGCCGACGTTCAGCGGCACCAACCTGCTAGGGCGCTGGAACCGGCGCTTCGCCGACGGCTCCGGCCTGCGGGTGCAGACCTATCTCGATCACGCGTCGAGGGACGACATTTTGACTTTCCGCGACACCATGGACACGTTCGACGTCGAGGCGCAGTACGGCACGCCGCTCGGCGAACGACAGCACCTGCTCGTCGGCGGGGGCCAGCGTATCGCGCGCGACGAAACGCTGAAGAGCCTGCTGATCCAGTTCATTCCGGCGAACCAGAATTTGCGCTGGACCAGCCTGTTCGCGCAGGATGAGATCAAGCTCGCCGAGCGCCTGAAGCTCACCGCCGGCGCGAAGCTGGAGAGCAACATCTACACGGGGTGGGAGTTCCTGCCGAGCGCGCGCCTCGCCTGGAAGCCCGACAGCCGGCAGCTGGTGTGGGGTGCGCTGTCGCGCGCGGTGCGGGCCCCGGCGCGCGTGGACCGCGAGTTCTTTTTTCCCGGCAATCCACCGTTCTTCATCGTCGGCGGGCCGAACTTCGTCTCGGAAGTCTCCAATGTCTTCGAGCTTGGCTACCGCGCTCAGCCGACCGATGTGCTCAGCTACTCGCTGACCGCGTTCCGCAGCTTCCACGAACGGCTGCGCAGCGGCGCCCTGCCGCCGGCGACGGTGCAGAACATGATCGAGGGGAAGAGCACGGGCCTGGAGGCCTGGGGCAGCTACCAGGTGACGCGGCGCTGGCGCCTGAGCGGCGGCCTGACGACGCTCGCGCAGCGCCTGCATACGCTGCCCGGAAGCCCGGATCCGACCGGGCCGAGCGCGCTCGGCAACGATCCCGACTACCAGTGGATGCTGCGCTCGCAGCTCGATCTGCCCGCAGGATGGGAGTTCGATGTCGGCGTGCGACGCGTCGCGGCGCTGCCCGTGCCGGCACTGCCCGCCTACGATGCCGTGGACGCCCGCCTCGGCTGGCGGGCGAATCGCCAATGGAGCGTGTCGCTGACGGTGCAGAACGGCTTCGATCCGTGGCATCCCGAGTTCACGTCATCGGGTGCCGCGGTGAACCAGATTCCGCGCAGCGCGATTCTGAGCGTGGAGTGGCGGCCATGAGGTTGCGTCTCGCCGCCATGCTCGCAGGCCTGGTGCTGACGGCGACCTGCTGGGCGCAGGCGACCGAATACCAGGTAAAGGCCGCTTTCCTCTACAAGTTCGGCGGCTACGTCGAGTGGCCCGCGGACGCGCTCGGCGGCGCCGGCGCGCCGTTCACGGTCGGGGTCATGGGCGCCGAAGAGCTCGCAGCCGAGCTATCCCAGATCACCTCGGGCCGATCGACGAGCGGCCATCCGATTTCGGTGCGCTCGCTGAGGCCCGGAGACCCGCTAGAGGGGCTGCAGGTGCTGTTCGTCGGTCGCGACGACGCCGCTCACCTGCCTCAGATACTCGACGCGCTGCACGGCCGCCCAGTGCTCGTGGTCACCGAATCGGACGATGGGCTGCCGGACGGCAGCATGATCAATTTCGTCCTCGTCGACGACAAGGTGCGCTTCGACATCGCGCCGGCGTCGGCCGAGCACGGCAATCTGCGGATCAGCTCCAGGCTGCTCGCGGTCGCCAGGCGCGTGGTGGGAGGTCAGTCGTGAGCGCGCCGGCGTCGAAATCCATCCGCAGCAAGCTGATGGGCGTGGTCCTGCTGACGGTGCTCGCCGCCCTGCTGATCGCGCTCGGGGCGGTGGTCGCGTACGACTTGCGCGCGTACCACAGGACGCTGGTGGCGGACCTGACCACGCAGGCCGAGCTGCTCGGCCAGGCATCGGCGCCGGCGCTCGCCTTCGATGATCCGCGCGCGGCGCAGGAGAACCTGGCGCTGCTCAAGTTCCGGCCGCAGATCCAGTCGGCCGCGATCTACACGGCGCGCGGCCAACGCTTTGCGAGCTACGAGCGGCGCGGAGACAAGGAGGCGCTGCCGCGGCTGCCGGCGGCCGAGGGCGCGCGGATCGAGCACCGCGACCTGCTCCTGTACAAGCGGATCGTCAAGGACGGCGAGATCCTCGGCACTGTCTACCTGCGCTCCGACTACGAGCTGTACGAGCGCGCCTTCGACTACCTGGGTATCGGCGCGGTCGCCATCGCGGTCGCCATGCTCGGCGCCTGGGGCATGTCGGCGCGGCTGCAGCGCGGGCTCACCGGTCCTCTGGCCTCGATCGCGGGCGTCGCGCAGCGCGTGGTCCAGGCGCGCGACTATTCGCAGCGCGCCGAGAAGCTGAGCGACGACGAGGTCGGCACGCTCGCCGACGCGTTCAACGGCATGCTCTCCGAGATCGAGCGCCGTACTCGCGAACTCGAGGGCGTCAACGCCGCGCTCGCGAAGCAGGCCGGTCGCCTGCACCTGGTGCACGAAGTCGACCGCGCCATCATCGGCGAGGCAAAGCCAGCCGCCATCGCGGGCGCCGTGCTGCCAAGGCTGCGCGAGCTGCTCGGCGTGGCGCGCGTGGTGGTTAATCTGTTCGACCACGAGCACGGGCAGGTCGAGTGGCTGGCCGCGGCCGGGCGGCACAGGACGCACGTCGGGCCGGGCGTGCGCTACTCGATGCGCATGATGGGGGATGTCGAGCGCTTGCGCCGCGGCGAGCCGCAGCTGATCGACATCAGTTCGCTGCCGCCGGGCCCCGAGGTGGAGGCGCTGAGGTCGTCGGGCGTGCTCTACTACATGGCGGTGCCGATGCGGTCAGGCGAGGAGCTGATCGGCGCCCTCAGCTTCGGCGGGGAGGAACGCGTCTTCCCCGAGGAGCAGCTCGCGATCGCGCGTGAGGTCGCCGACCAGCTCGCCATCGCGATCACCCAGGCGCGGCTGTTCGAGCGCGTGACGCGACACGCCGATGAGCTCGAGTCGAAGGTGAAGGAGCGCACCGTGCAGCTGGAAGTGGCGAACCGCGAGCTGGAAGGCTTCAGCTACTCGGTGTCGCACGATTTGCGCGCGCCGCTGCGGGCGATCAACGGCTACGCGCTGATGCTCGAGGAGGACTACGCGGCGACGCTCGACGCGGAGGGCCGCCGCCTGCTCGGCGTGGTGCGCGCGAGCTCGGAGCAGATGGCGCGTCTGATCGACGATTTACTTGCGTTCTCGCAGGTCGGACGCAAGCAGATCAGCCGCGTGCCCGTCGATATGGCGGCTCTGGCGAAGGAGGTGCTCTCGGAGCTCAAGCCGCAGGCGCCGGCCCACGTCGAGCTGCGCGAGCTGCCGCCCGCCGACGGCGATCGGTCGCTGCTGAGGCAGGTGTGGGCGAACCTCGTCGGCAACGCCCTCAAGTACAGCAGCAAGCGCGAGCGCCCGCACGTCGAGATCGGGGGCCGCATCGAGGAGCGGGAGCGCATCTACTGGGTGCGTGACAACGGCGCCGGCTTCGACATGCGCTACTACGACAAGCTGTTCGGCGTGTTCCAGCGGCTGCACCGTGCCGAAGAGTTCGAGGGCACCGGCGTCGGGCTGGCGATCGTGCAGCGCATCGTGGTGCGTCACGGAGGCCGCGTCTGGGCGGAGGGCGCGCCGGGCGAGGGCGCCTGCTTCCGCTTCGCTCTCCCCATGGAGGCATCGGCATGAGCAACTTCGAGGAGGTGGAAATTCTGCTGGTCGAAGACAACACCATGGACGCGGAGATGACGCAGCGCGCGCTGCGCAAGCACAACTTCGGCAACCGGATGCACTGGGTGAAGGACGGCGAGGAGGCGCTCGACTACCTCTTTTGCCGCGGCGCTTACGCACAGCGCGACGCGAGGCGGCCGCCGCGCCTGGTGCTGCTCGACATCAAGATGCCGAAAGTGGACGGCATCGAGGTGCTGCGCCAGGTCAAGGCCGACGAGCGCACGCGCACCGTGCCGGTGGTGGTGATGACCTCCTCCAATGAGGAGCGCGACGTGGTCGAAAGCTACCGCCTCGGCGTCAACAGCTACATCGTGAAGCCTGTCGAGTTCGCGTCCTTCCTCGAGGTAGTCGCCAGCATCGGCTTGTACTGGGTGCTGACCAACCGCGTTCCGGGATAGAGCGCGCCGTGACCCTGCCCGAGCGAATCCGAGTTCTCCTGGTCGAGGACGTCTCGACCGATGCCGAGCTCGAGGTGCGCGAGCTGAAGCGCGCCGGAATGGCCCTGGAGCACAAGCGGGTCGACACCGAGGAGCGCTTTCGCGCCGAGCTCGAGAGCTTCTCGCCGCACGTGATCATCTCGGACTTCTCGATGCCGCATTTCGACGGCATGTCGGCGCTGGCGCTGGCGCGCGAGCTGGCGCCGGACACCCCTTTCCTGTTCGTCTCGGGGACGATCGGCGAGGAGTACGCGATCCGGGCGTTGAAGAACGGCGCCACCGACTACGTGCTGAAGACCAACCTGGTGCGCCTGCCGGCCGCGGTCGACAGGGCGCTGCAGGACGCTCGGGAGCGCCGCGCGCGGCGTAAGGCCGAGAAGAAGCTCGCGCAGACGCGCGAGCGGCTGCAGAGCATCTACGAGTCGATCCCCGACGTGCTCTGGTCGGCCGAGCTGCCGGACGAGCACCTGGTCTATATGAGCCCCGCGTGCGCCGAGATCTACGGCCTCACGCCGGAGGAATTCATGCGGCGGCAGAGCCAGTGGATGGACATGATCCACGTCGACGACCGCCCGAAAGTGCGCGCGGCCTGGGCCCGGCTGCTCGAGGGCGCGCCGCTCGACGTCGAGTACCGCATCATCCGGCCCGACGGCTATACGCGCTGGCTGAACGACCGCGGCAGGCTGATCCGGGACCCGAACGGCCGGCCGATGCGGCTCGACGGCCTGGCGCGCGACATCACCGATGCAGTGCGCCAGCGCGAGCGCGTCGCGCGCCTGGCGCGGATCCGCGACCTGCTCGGGGCGGCGAACGCCGCGTTCATGCGCATCCGCCAGCGCGATGCGCTGTTCGCGGAGTTCTGTCGCATTGCCGTGGCGCGCGGCGGCTTCGTGCTGGCGCGCATCGTCACGCTGGACGGGGAGGGGAAGGCCTCGGTGGCGGCGACCACCGAGGACGCTCCGGGTGCGTTCGCCAAGATCATCGACGACTACAACCGCGATCCGGCCGGAGCCGACAGCCTGCTGGCGCACGGCCTGCGCAGCGGACAGGTGACGGTGTCGAACGACATACGCGCCGACAAGCGGGTCGAGCTGCGCTACGAGCTCGCGCAGACCGAGAACTATGCGCTGGTCATCCTGCCGGTGCGTGTCGATGGCCGCATCGTGGCGGCCGCGGTCCTGCGGGCGCGGGAAGCGAACTTCTTCGACCAGGAGGAGCTCTCGCTGCTCGGCGAGATCGTGCACAACCTCGAGTTCGCGCTCGAGCTGCAGGTGCGCCAGGAGAAGCTCGACTACCTGTCGCTCTACGACCCGCTGACGGACCTGCCCAACCGGACGCTGTTCCACGACCGGCTGACGCAGTCGCTCGAGGCGGCGCGGCGCAGCTCCACGATGCTCTCGCTCGCCGTGTTCGACATCGAGCGCTTCAAGGTGGTCAACGATGCCTACGGCCAGAACGCGGGCGATGACGTGCTGCGCGAAGCCGCCCGGCGCCTGCGCGACGCGGTGGGCGACATCAATCGCGTGGCCCGGCTGGGCGGCAACGTGTTCGCCGTCATGCGCAGCGAGGTGCAGGATGCCGCCGACGCCGCGCGCCTGGCGCAGGAGAAGATCGCGCGGGTCGCGGGCCCGCCGATCCGCGTCGATGACCACGAGATCCGGATCGCGCTGAAGGCGGGAATCGCGCTGTTCCCCGACGACGGCGTCGACGCCGACGCGCTGTTCCGCAACGCCGAGGCTTCGCTGCAGCGCGGCAAGCAGACGGGCGAGCGGATCCTGTTCTATGCGCCGCACATCAACGCGCGTGTATCGGAGCAGGTCGACCTGGAGAACCGGCTGCGGCGCGCGGTGGAGCAGCGCGAGCTGTTCCTGCACTACCAGCCGAAGGTCGACCTGGCGACGCGGGCGATCGTTGGACTCGAAGCCCTGATGCGCTGGCGAGGCCCCGACGGGCTGTTCGTCTCGCCTGCGCGCTTCATCCCGATCCTCGAGGACACCGGGCTGATCCTGGACGCGGGGAAGCTGGCGCTGCAGATCGCGGCGCAGGCATTCGGCGAGTGGCAGGCGAAGGGGATCGCCGCGCCGCGCATCGCGGTCAACGTCTCGGCGCTGCAGATTCGGCAGAAGGACTTCGTCGAGCAGGTCCAGGCCGTGCTCGGTGGCGGTGACAGCGGAGTCGATCTCGAGATCACCGAAAGCCTGCTGATGCAAGACGTCGACTCGAGCATCCGCAAGCTGAAGGCGCTGCGCGAAGCCGGCCTGCACATTTCGCTGGACGACTTCGGCACCGGGCATTCGTCGCTCGCCTACCTCAGCCGCCTGCCGATCGACACGCTCAAGATCGACCGCGCCTTCGTGCACGGCATGACCGAGAAGGCCGGCGACACCAGCATCGTCACGGCCATCATTTCGCTCGCCCAGGCGCTGCGCCTGTCGGTGGTCGCCGAGGGCGTCGAGACCGAGGAGCAGGCGCGCATGCTGCGGCTGCTCCGCTGCGACCAGATGCAGGGCTACCTGTTCAGCCCGCCGGTGCCGCAGGAGAAGATCGAGGCGCTGCTCGGCGCTCCCGCTGCCTGAGGCGCAGCGCCGCGGCGCCAGGCGCTAGAATGGCGCCCGGACCAACGCCAGTGCCGCCGGCCGCATGACGCTTTTCGCCCTCGGGCTCAACCACCAGACCGCGCCGCTCCCGCTGCGCGAGCGCGTGGTGTTCCACGTCGAGCGCCTGAGCGAGGCGCTGGCGGAGGCGAAGCGGCTGCTCGCCCCGGAGGCGGCGATCCTTTCCACCTGCAATCGCACCGAGCTGTACCTCTCGGGCGACAGCGCGCAGGGCGGCGCCGCGCAGTGGCTCGCCAGCTATCACCGGCTGGAGCCCGCGGAGCTCGCGCCCTTCCTCTACACGCTGCCGCGAGAGCAGGCCGTGCGCCACGCATTCCGCGTCGCTTCGGGCCTGGACTCGATGGTGCTCGGCGAGCCGCAGATCCTCGGCCAGATGAAGGAGGCGGTGCGCTCGGCCGAGGCCGCGGGCACGCTCGGCACGGTGCTGCAGAAGCTGTTCCAGCGCTCCTTCGCGGTCGCCAAGGAGGTGCGCTCGACCACCCGCGTCGGCGCCAGCAGCGTCTCGATGGCGGCCGCCGCGGTGAAGCTGGCGGCGCAGATCTTTCCCTCGCTGAAGGACCAAAGGGTGCTGCTGATCGGCGCCGGCGAGATGATCGAGCTGTGCGCCACGCACTTCGCGGCGCAGGGCCCGGCGCGCATCACGGTGGCCAACCGCACGCTCGAGCGGGCGCAGCAGCTGGCGCACCGCTTCAACGGCCGGCCGATCGAGCTGCGCGAGCTCGCCGGCCACCTGCACGAGCACGACATCGTGGTCTCGTGCACCGCGAGCTTGCTGCCGATCCTCGGCAAGGGGCTGGTCGAGCGGGCGCTGAAGGCGCGGCGCCGCATGCCGATCTTCATGGTCGACCTGGCGGTGCCGCGGGACATCGAGCCGGAGGTCGGCGAGATGGACGACGTGTTCCTCTACACGGTGGACGACCTGCAGGGCATCGTGCAGGGCAACCTCGACTCGCGGCGCGCCGCGGTGGCGCAGGCCGAGGCGATCATCGACAGCCAGGTCGGCCAGTTCATGCACTGGATGCAGGCGCGCGAGGCGGTGCCGCTGATCCGCGCGCTGCGCGACCGCGCCGAGGATGCGCGCCGCCACGAGATGGAGCGTGCCCTGCGGCACCTGGCGCGCGGCGACGACCCGCGGCAGGTGGTGGAGCACCTCTCGCAGGGGCTCACCAACAAGCTGATGCACGCGCCGACCCAGGCGCTCAACGAGGCGACCGGCGAGGAGCGGCGCACGCTCGCGGACCTGCTGGGGCGGCTGTTCCGGCTGCGCGCTTGAAGGCTTCGCTGCGAGCGAAGCTCGACAGCCTCGGGCCGAGGCTGGACGAGCTGAACCGCCTGCTGTCGGCGGAAGGCGCGACGCGCAACCTCGAGGAATTCCGCAGGCTGTCGCGCGAGCACTCCGAGGTCAGCCGCGCGGTGGAGCTCTACGGCCGCTACGCGCAGGCCGAGCGCGACGCCGTGGCCGCGCGCGAGATGGCGGCCGACCCGGCGATGAAGAGCTTCGCCGAGGAGGAGGCGAGGGGCGCGCAGGCGGCGATGGCGAAGCTCGAGGGCGAGCTGCAGCAGGCGCTGCTGCCGAAGGACCCGAACGACGACCGCAACCTGTTTCTCGAGATCCGCGCCGGCGCCGGCGGCGACGAGTCGGCGCTCTTCGCCGGCGACCTGTTCCGCATGTACACGCGCTACGCCGAGCGCCACGGCTGGCAGGTCGAGCTGATCTCGGAGAGCCCCTCGGAGCTCGGCGGCTACAAGGAAGTGGTGGCGCGCATCGTCGGCCAGGGCGCCTACTCCAGGCTCAAGTTCGAGTCGGGCGGCCACCGCGTGCAGCGCGTTCCGGAGACCGAGGCGCAGGGCCGCATTCATACCTCCGCCTGCACCGTGGCGGTGCTGCCGGAGGCCGACGCTATCGGCGAGGTGGTGCTGAACCCGGCAGAGCTGCGCATCGACACCTACCGGGCCTCGGGCGCGGGCGGGCAGCACGTCAACAAGACGGACTCGGCGATCCGCGTCACCCACCTGCCGACCGGCATCGTGGTCGAGTGCCAGGACTCCCGCTCGCAGCACAAGAACCGCGAGCGCGCCCTGTCGGTGCTGGCCGCGCGCATCAAGGACAAGCAGGAGAAGGAGCGCGCCGCCAAGACCGCGTCGACACGCAAATCGCTGATCGGCTCAGGCGACCGCTCCGAGCGCATCCGCACCTACAACTTTCCGCAGGGCCGGGTGACCGACCACCGCATCAACCTGACGCTCTACAAGATCGACCGCATCATGGACGGGGAGCTGGACGAGATCGTCGAGGCGCTCGCCGCCGAGCACCTCGCGCAGCAGCTGGCGCAGCTCGGCGAGGAGGCGGCGCCCGGCGCATGACCGTCGCGCAGGCGCTCGCGGCGGCGGGGATCGATTCGCGCGAGGCGCGGCTGCTGCTCGCCGAGGCGAGCGGCTTTTCCGAGGCGAGCGTGATCGCGGCGGCGTCGGCGGAGCTGCCCTTCGAGGTGGAGAGCGCGTTTCTCGAAATGGCGAGGCGGCGGCGGGAGGGCGAGCCGGTGGCCTACATCCTCGGGCGCAAGGAGTTCTACGGCATCGAGCTCGCCGTCAATCCCGCGGTGCTCATCCCGCGGCCCGAGACCGAGCTGCTGGTCGAGCTGGCGCTCCAGCGGGAGGTCGCTTCCGTTCTCGATCTGGGTACCGGGAGCGGTGCCGTCGCGCTGGCCCTGAAATGCAGGAAAAGATCTCTGACGGTGGTTGCGGTGGACTCCGACCTGGCCGCGCTCGCAATGGCCAGACGCAATGCCGGGCGGCTGAACCTCGACGTCGACTTCCGGCACGGGCGCTGGTTCGGGCCGGTGGCCGGGGAGCGCTTCGACCTCGTGGTCGCAAACCCGCCGTATGTCGCGGCGGGCGACCCGCACCTCGCCGAGTTGCGGTTCGAACCGAGGAACGCGCTCGTCGCCGGCGCCGACGGGCTGGAGGCGCTGCGGGAAATTGCGACGCAAGTAGGGTCATTCCTGCGGCCCGGCGGCTGGGTGCTGCTCGAGCACGGCCTCGGCCAGGAGCGCGCGGTGCGCGACCTGCTCGCCGGGGCGGGGCTTGAAGCGGTCACGACGTGGCCCGATCTCGCCGGCATTGCCCGCGTTTCGGGGGCGAAGCTAAAATCATGACAGATCAGGCCACAGGACAGCCATGGACACTCAGGAAAAGATCAGGCAGCAGGTCACCGGCAACGCGGTCGTGCTCTACATGAAGGGCACCCCGCAGTTCCCGCAATGCGGCTTCTCGGCGCTCGCCGTGCAGGCGCTCGGCGCCTGCGGCGTCACGGCGTTCTTCAGCGTCGACGTGCTGGAGAACCCGGACATTCGCGAAGGCATCAAGCAGTTCGCGAACTGGCCGACCATCCCGCAGCTCTACGTCAATGGCGAGTTCGTCGGCGGCGCCGACATCATGAAGGAGATGTACCACTCCGGCGAGCTGCAGAAGCTGCTGGAGCCGGTCAAGCAGCAGGCCTAGCGGGGGGTCCGTTCCGCGCCCGTCCGGGCGCCCGGCTCAGACGCCCGAGAGGCGGATGTTGGCCATCGTCAGGCGCTCGACCAGGATTTCCATGAAGGCGCGGTCGAAGCGGTGCCGGCAGCCGTCGGAGGCCTGCGCCAGGCGGTCGGTCGGCACCAGGATGATCTTGGCTTCGGTCATGACGCTCACGTCCGCGCCGCGCACGTGCACCTCCTTCTGCAGGTACGCCATCTCGCCGAAGCATTCGCCCGCATCGAGCACGTTCAGCAGCTTGTTGCGCTTGGTGACCTTGACCTGGCCTTCGGCGAGGATGCAGAAGAAGGCGCCGGCCTCGCCTTCCTTCATCAGCACTTCTCCCGGCTTCGCCGCGCGCCAGGTCGCGATGCGCGCGACCTCCCAGAGCTCGGCGTCGGTGAACTGGTCGAAGAACGGCAGCTTGCGCAGGGTCTCGAACTTGTCCGAATCCGCGAATTCTTGGCGGCCCGGCTGCGGCGCCTCGCCGCGGAACACCTGCGCCAGGTCGAGCGAGAACTCCTCCCACTCCGCGTAGCGGTGCTCCAGGTCCTTCGCCATCGCGCGGCGCACGATTTCGTCCACCGCGGGGGGGATCTCGGGCCGGAACGCCGAGGGCGGCTGCGGCTCCACGTTGGTGATCTGGTAGATGAGGCTGAAGTTGTTGGACGCCTGGAACGGCAGCCGGCCGGCGAGCAGGTGGTACATCACCACGCCCATCGAGTAGATGTCGGTGCGGTGGTCGAGCGGATGCTCCTTCACCTGCTGCGGCGACATGTAGGCGGGCGAGCCGATCGCCGAGATCTGCGTCGATTCGCCGGTGGCGATCAGCGCGGCGCCGAAGTCGGTGATCTTGACGTCGTTCTCGCCGGTATGAAGGATGTTCGCCGGCTTGATGTCGCGGTGCGTGATTCCCATCTTGTGCGCGAACTCCAGCGCGCGCGTGCACTTGAACACGATCTCGACGACGCGCTCGATCGGCAGCAGGTGCTCGGGGGCGCAGAAGCGCTCCAGCGTGCCGCCGTCGACGTACTCCATGACGATGTAGTGCAGCGCCTCGTCCGCGACCGCGTCGTAGATCTGGCAGATGTGCGGGTGCTGCAGCTTGCCGGCGAGGGACGCCTCGGTGACGAAGAGCTTCTTGTAGAGCTTGCCGCGCTCCGGGTCGTTGAAGAGCTCCGTAGATACGACCTTCACGGCGACGTTGCGCTTGGCGAAGGTGTCGTGGCAGAGGTAGACCTCGGAGGTCGCGCCGCTGCCGAGCAGCCGCTCGACCGGGTACTTGCCGATCTGATGGAAGCGCAGTGGCTGGTCGGGCGCGCTCATGGCAGGCGCCGGCGCGCGCGCGCCGCCGCGGCCCTGACTTGGGCGGGCGCGGTGCCGCCGGGATGGTTGCGGCTCGCCACCGAGCCCTCGAGGGTGAGCGCGCGCAAGGCGTCGGCGCCGATCGCGGGCGAAAAGCGCTTCAGCGTCGCGAGCGGAAGCTCCGCGAGATCGCGGCCGGCGCGCTCGGCGGCGCGCACCGCGCGCGCCACCGCCTCGTGCGCGTCGCGGAACGGCACCCCCTTGCGCACCAGGTAGTCGGCGAGGTCGGTCGCGGTGGCGAACCCCTCGCGCGCGGCGGCGCGCATCGCCGCGGGCCGCGGCCGCATTCCGGCGACCAGCGCGGCGAACGCCTGCAGGCAATCGGCGAGGGTATCGGCGGCGTCGAACAGCGCTTCCTTGTCCTCCTGGTTGTCCTTGTTGTAGGCGAGCGGCTGCGCCTTCATCAGCGCGAGCAGCGCCGCGACGTGGCCGAAGACCCGGCCGCTCTTGCCGCGCACCAGCTCGGGCACGTCGGGATTGCGCTTCTGCGGCATGATCGAGCTGCCGGTGCAGAAGCGGTCGGGGATCGCGATGAAGCCGAAGCGCGGGCTCGTCCAGAGGATCAGCTCCTCGGCGAGGCGCGACAGGTGCACCATGGCGAGCGCGGCACAGGCGGCGAATTCGATCGCGAAGTCGCGATCCGATACCGCATCGAGCGAGTTCTCGGCGATCGCGGCGAAGCCCAGCTCGCGCGCGACGCGGTTGCGGTCGATCGGGAAGCCGGTGCCGGCGAGGGCCGCCGCGCCCAACGGCAGCACGTTGACCCGGCGGCGGCAATCCGCGAGCCGAGCGCGGTCGCGCTCCAGCATCTCGACGTAGGCGAGCAGGTGATGGCCGAATGTCACCGGCTGCGCCACCTGCAGGTGCGTGAAGCCCGGCATGACGAGGGCGGCGTGGCGCGATGCCTGCGCAATGAGCGCCTTCTGCAGCGCCGCGACATGGCCGCCGAGCGCGTCGATCTGCGCGCGCAGCCACAGCCGCACGTCGGTCGCCACCTGGTCGTTGCGGGAACGCGCGGTGTGCAGCCGCTTGCCGGCGTCGCCGGCAAGCTCGATCAGGCGGCGCTCGAGCGCCGAGTGCACGTCCTCATCGTCCTCCGACCACGCGAAGCGCCCGGCGCGGACCTCGGCGCCGATCTTCGCCAGCCCGCGCTCGATCGCGGCGAGGTCGGTGCGCGCGATGATGCCGCAGGCGGCCAGCATGCGCGCGTGAGCGCGCGACGCCTCGAGGTCGTACGGCGCGAGGCGGCGGTCGAAGGCGAGCGAAGCAGTGAAGCGCTTCACGAAGGCGTCGACCGGCTGATCGAACCGTCCCGACCAGCGGCGTTCCCGAGGCTTGGAGGACCGAGCCCGGGCTTGGGCGGGCCGGGCCCGCGGGGAGGGCGCCTTCGAGGCCATTGGGAATAGAATGCGCGAAATAGAATGCGGTTGAAGACCGCTCGCTAACGATGGCTAGTATAAGGCAAATCCCGGAGGCGGACGCTCTGCCGGATTTCCGGAACCTGGGGGTCATGGCGCGCGTGCTGGTCGCGGTCCATGTGCTCGCGCTGGCGGCGGTGGCGCTCGCCGCATCGGACTGGCGCGATGCGCTGCAGGACTTCGTCGCCGCCGCGATCCAGTTCGAGCCGCCGCTGATTGCCAGCCTGCTGCTGCTCTACGTCGCGGCGCCCCGGCTGCTGAGGCTGCCCTACTGGAGCGGCAGCCTCGCGGTGGCGGCGCTCGTCGCCGCGCTCGCCGCGGCCTCGCACGCCGCGTTCGGGCCGCTGGCGGCGATCGGGCTCGCGCGCGCGCTGCTGCTCGCCGCGGCGGCGGCGGCG